>NZ_JAIVFV010000069.1 GCF_020829445.1 Nostoc sp. CHAB 5836 | reverse complement strand
TTTCCGGTCTAAAGACGTAATAAAAATTACATTTTAACTTAAGACTCGATCAGAATCACTTAGACTATAAGACATAGGTTAGCTTTGTTTTTTGGGCAAAGCCAACCGCAATTTTAAGACCAGCAAAAGATTAGACTTAGCTTTACAAATTGAAAAAGCTAAAACAGCACTAATTAATACTGAAATTAAAACTCGCCAAGAAATCCTAGAAACTCAAAACCAGAAACTCAAAAACCAGATTGATGAGCAAAACCAATCCATTAAACGCCAAGGTGATTTATACAGCATCCTCACCAAAGCTTTGGAGCAGCGTAATAAACTACAAGAGATTGCGAGGGATTTGGACAAAGCTGGTACAGATTTTATTATTGGGCAATTAGAGGTTCTATCAAGTATTGAGCGCAGCGAATATCGCCGCAAGCAAATAGCTGAATTTACTGAAAGTATTAAACTACAATCGCTCCGCAAACAACAGGAATTTGAAAAGCAGAGTTTACTCAACCAAATTGAGCAAAACCGCCTAGCTCTGGAGCGGGAAGTAATTCAGAATAGGATTAGTCAAGGTGAAAAGGTGGCTGCGATCGCATCAGCAAAAGCGGATATTGCGATCGCAGAAGCTGACCCCCGTAACAATTCAGAAGCGGGACGGGCTAAAATTGCGGCAATGCGCTTAAAGTTACAGTCTGAGCTAGACGGTCTTGGCTTATTACAGGCAGAGGGTGGGTTAATTTTCCAACAATTTAATAACCAGAAAGTAGCAGCCGAAGCGCAACTTAAACAGTTAAATCTGAAACAACAGTTAGATGAACTTAAGCAACAAGCAGCTTTTGCAAATTCTTTACCACCAGGAAAACGGCAACAGGCGCAGCGTGTTATTCAAGACAATATCTTCAGGGCACTTGGACAAGATGGTAGTAGTAATTTCTTCAATGCTGCGATCGCACAATCTCGTGGTGTAGCCAAGGAAAAATTTGGTACTTCTACTAACCCAGATGTTCTAGGGGCGATTAATCCAGAGTTGGGCGGAATCTTGGATGTAGTTGGTGGTAAGGCTGCTGCTGCTGCGATCGCTGATACTGTCCAATCTTTTAACCAACAATTTGGAAATACGGCCAATATCACTGGGGCGCTGACTACCGGGGTCGCTAGAACCCCGTTACAGTTACCTAGTGATGTGCAGCAAGTGCAAGCTTTGAGCGACCAAATCTTGAAAACTGCAAATCAGCCTCTTTCTGTTCTCGGAGGTGCAAGCCTTAAATTACCAGCACCTACAGAACGAGGTGTATTCCTCTCCCTTGAGAACTCTGGACAACTATTCAAGGAAGGTGTTAACAAACTGATTGACTATCTAAAAGACCAATCAATAACTACCAAGAAGGGCAGTACCTACAATATCAAGGTTGATGCACCTCAAAAAACTACTGCCACTTCAGGCAACGGCAACGAGACAAGCTTAGAAAATGTTCTTAATTATGCCAAGCAGATGGCGGGGGCTTATTAGTATCTTCACAAAAGTATCAGTAATTTACGTCTGGGGGGATCAAGCGATTGCTATCTACTATAAATTATTGCCACACTTTTATTTATGCGCCCTAACTTAGCTTTTGTACTACCAATACTTTTATCTTTGTTACAACCTGCTGTAGCCGAGCAACCAAGATGGCTGAAAATTGCAGACAATTCTGAATCAACTACCTTCCTTGATACAGAGTATTTGTTAAAAGTGAATAGATTTACATTTGTGCAAACTATTGAGCAATTAAACCAAATAAGCGAAGATAATACAGCTAAACAAATTATCAAATACCTATTCATTTGTGGGCGAAGGCTTGGAACCATACAATCAATTACAAAAATCGACAGCAGCGACGTAGTTCTTGATTACGTAATTAATCAAGAACTTAATAAATTAACAAAAGTTGTTGATCAATCGGTAGGCGGAATTGCTTATAAATACGCTTGCCCCAATTCCTAGCTTATTTTGCCCTGCGATCCAGGTGCGTTAACAACTGGCATAGCTACCTTGCGATCGCTTTCACCCTCCAACGTCCATTTCTGCTGCCCAATCCCAGATAGTAAGTTGGGTGAAGCTTTCATTTGTAGTTTTTGCGGGTCTTCGTTTTTTCTTTTTTATGCCGCCAAGGGTGCTTGGTGGATTGCTTGAAGAAGAGGCAAGGGAGCAGGGATCTCAAAGCTTGGGAGAAGGAACAGAAAGGGGGATTCGACCCCACCTGAACGAGAACCACTGGTGGAGAAGTGGGGGACTCAGACCCATGTTCCGCTCTGCTCCACGGCAGGAGTCAGGGGTCATTTCCCCAAGCTTTGAGCCCCCTTCCCCCTGCCTCTTCGTTGAAAGGGAAGATCCGCAAGGTGCGCGAGTGCTAGAAGTGAAACTATCTTCTGAACACCACAAAGTAGCCACTGCTTTTAACTTTTTATGCTTAAAAAATTAGCTTTATCAGCGATCACGGTTTTCGGTACAAGCTCATTTTCACTGCCTACAGTGCTGGCACAGAGTAGCAGTTGTAACAACTATTGGGTCAAGCCCTCCAAAAATTGCAGTTGTGCTGGTGTTACTTTATGGGTGAACACGCCAGGTTTAAATTGATCGCGCCACACATCAGCAGGGCAAAAGTTAATCTTGGCATTGATGGCGGATTGCTCATCTTCAGGGCGATCGCCTACCATCCAAACTTCCGTTACGTCTTTGCCTATCAATACATTATTTATCATCCCTGGGGATGGCTTGCGGCAAGAGATGAAATCACTTGGCAAAACAACGCGTAGTTTACCGCCGTAGGCATCGCAATCATCACGGGACACAAAATAAAGCTCTTTCCCTTCAAAATCTGGGCAGAAATATATTCTTGATAGTCCCGGAAATAGTTTTAACGTATTAGCCATTTCTTCAATTGTGCCAGCAATAGTTTTGAATCCGCTAGTGACACCGCCTTGATTTGATACTCCTACAACCAGCCAGTTGTTTTGATGAAAATGAGCGATCGCCTTATCCATTGAAATATTTTTGCGTTTGACAATTGATTCAATTTCAGCATTTAATAGGGTGCGTGAACTCGCTATCGCCGCAAGCAAATAGCTGAATTTACTGAAAGTATTAAACTACAATCGCTCCGCAAACAACAGGAATTTGAAAAACAAAGCTTACTCAACCAAATTGAGCAAAACCGCCTAGCTCTGGAGCGGGAAGTAATTCAGAATAGGATTAGTCAAGGTGAAAAGGTGGCTGCCATCGGATCTACAAAAGCGGATATTGCGATCGCAGAAGCTGACCCCCGTAACAATTCAGAAGCGGGACGAGCTAAACTTGCGGCAATGCGCTTAAACCCTTTTATTTACGATAAATCTATGCAGTATTATTGCCATGCGATCGGCGCTCATGGGTGGTAGATTTTTTTCTACCTTGCGATCGCTTTACCTAGATGAGATGCGCTGGCCTTGCGTTGCTGCATCTTCCACTAATCAAGCTTGTTGATTTATTCGCTTTCGCATTTCGGCTTCCAGTTCTTCTGGGGTGGTTACTGCCACACGTCCCGGTACAGTTTGCAATAAATCCATGTATTTGTGAAATGCTTCGGCATCATCGGGGTGCGATCGCACATAGGCTAATAATTCATGGCGTGTCATGTTGTCGAAATTAGGCTGACTCATAAAAGTGACCGTCCATTAGGGTAAATTTCTATTTCTATTGTCTCGCCGACCAGTACAAAGATTCTCTTAATGCGTTCGTCAAAACGCACTATGTTAATGGGCTGCAATAAATTGCTTGCCATCACACACACTCGGTACAACTCTTTTAATTGCTCTATTGTTGGCTCCATCTTCTTTGCAGTCTTGCGATTTAGCTAAAGACCCCCAGCAGTTGTTTAGACCCAGTGCTGGGGGTTTGTTTTTAAGCGATCACAGTTCCGTCAAGATGTGCGATCGCCCCGAATGCGTGAAAAGCAATCGCTTCTGCAGATGCAGGGCGATCGCTTTCATCATGATACCATTTGTCTTTCAAAAGGGATGCAGTTAACTTACCAAATAGCAAACCCGCCTTACCTAGTCGGTGGGGGCGGGTCTTCTTTTGCAACCAAAATTATTTTCTGTAGTTTTTGCCTCAATACTTTTATTTCTGCATTGAGGCTGTCAATTCCCCCTGGCGGAATTCCTTAATGCTTTCCAGTTGCTGCTTCACTTGGGCGATTTCTCGTTCTAATTTATTGATGCGATCGCCCGTCTCTTCATCATCTAAAGAAATTTCGCCCTTGACAAATTTTTCCGCCAGCTTCAGTAACGCTTCGCTCATATTCAGCCCTACTGATTCAGCCTTGGACTTAAATTGGCTTTGAAACTCATCCGATGTTCGCGCTCCTAGCCGAACATCTTTCCCATTGTCTTGTGCGCTTTTTGCCCTTACCATATCAACCCTCAAAACCATTGTAAATCAAGCATAGCACTCGTATCCCGGTTTTTCTTATTTTGTATCCCATTTGGTTGATGTTTGACCGACAAATGGGATACAGTAGATACAGAAACGCAAAAAGACGACCGCCAAGTTTTCTCAGGACACAGCGATCGCCTTTTATCACCCCTAACGAGGTATTAAAAATGAGATTAACATTCAAATCAGTTCAACAGCAAGCATCCTTCTCTGGCTATCAAGTAGAGAAAGCGCCAAATGGTTACACCGTCAACGGTCAAAAATTCCGTTTATTGGTTGAAGTTGCAGATTACCTTAACCATTGCTTAGAGGTTTCAGTAGCTCCTGAGTTGACCGTCAACGAAGTGCAGCAGCTAGCTTGTCAGATGGGTTTTTTAGTTCAACCGATGGATGAAAGTTATGGCATTTTCTACCAAGGACAACTGCTTGGTTTAGCTAAATTGCTTACTGAGGTTGTAATTGCGCTTCCCCAGTACAAAGAAGCGATCGCCAAGTACTACGAAGAAGAACAATTAGAGCAATCTCTTGCTCAAGCCAAACTAAACGACCATATCGAAGCACAAACCCAAACTCTAGCACCAGAATTTTGAAACTAGAAACTTTGTTAATAACTGCAAGTGCGGCTCTATCTCAGGTCAAACCCAGCTAGAGCAAGCATCCCAGAAACTCTCACGAACTGCTCAGGAACACATCACAAACTCTTCAAAAGAGTTTGTGATGTGTGTCTCTTCCACGCCAAACGAGATTTCCCAAGGTGAACAGACGGCTCACGCACCCTTGGGGGGTGCGTCGCCTCAGATTGTCGTTCGCGCAGCGTTCGCACCAGAGGGCGTGGAAGAGAAGCAAGAGGACTTGCCTGTAGCGACTGACTGCACGACGTTAAAACTTGTGGATGCTGCACAAAGTCAACCCACTTCGTTGTTAACTGAAAACCAGGATTCGGGTGATGAGCAGAAAGACCTTCATGAAGGCTTAAGTTCGGCCGTGCCATCCGTGCCGCATAAACAAAACCTTACAAACACCGACATATCAAATATTCTAGATGCTGCAAATCAGGGAGTTTGCCCCGACAAAGAGACGATTGCAGCCTTATTAGAAACGCCTTATGCCCGAAGTCTCTTGGGTGCAATTACCCTGAACCCGCAGTGGGGTATCAATTTGTCAGATTACTCCACAGTCCCGCAAGATTTTAAATTGCGATCGCAACGACTCAATCGACTTAAATCCTATGCGGCAAATTGTGAATGTCCACCTGTTGAATTCCTGCAAGAATGCCAAAATGACCCAGTACTGAAGATTCAACTCTCAAGCCTTGCTGCACGGGAGCATTGGGATATCCGAGAAATATTCTCTACTTAGGTCTTGCTGAATAGAAGTGTAATATAGACCAGATAAGGGTTTTAAGCGTTTTTCCAACAAACAAGTGCAAGACCATAACATAAGCGAGTCTCAAAACCCTTGCACAATCGTTAGCGTTGGCGCAGCCCGCTGGGGAGCAAAGCGTCTTGTAGAGTTGGCATCGCTGAGTAATGAAAGGAAACTGAGCGTTAAAATAATTCGTAATACCTCGACTTCGCGGCTCCTGAGCGTAGTCGTTCGCGGAGCGTCTCGTAGAGAAGGACGGCACAAGTTCGTAATTCGCTAATCTTGTTTTGTGTTAGCGAGTCTGCCAGCGTCCGGGGATTTAGTCCCCAACCCAAAACAAGCTGCTTGTAGAAGCTATGCAACTTTAACCCCCCAAACTTTGTTAAATATTATGTCAAATGACAATAAAGAAATCATCAGAGCTTGATAGCCTTATAAATTGCTTTGTGAAAGCCTATGAGTCTAGTAACTCTGTTAGTTACGAAACACTCTGCTTGCTAGATCCTCTGTTGTCAAATGGTTATAGGCGAAGAGTTGATAAAGCTCTGAGTATTGTAAAACAAAAATATGGTTATGATTTTCATGCTCGTCGAGAAGGAAAATATTGCAGATACTATCCTTTATGTGATGCAAGTATGCCACGATCTGGTTCAAGAGTCCATACTTTTTTGCTTGTCACATATCTTCAAGAAGCGCATAGAGCTAGAACTTTTGTAGACTATAAAACTATTAAAAAGACGTATCCAGATGCGTATATAGTTGATGCAATAAAAAAAGTAGAAAAGCGAGGATATTATTTTGATAAAGTTCCTGGAAAAGGTTACTGCCCAGTTCAAAAAAAGAACTTTATTAGTCGCGAACCTTCACAAAAGCAGACAAAAAGAAAGTGCATAAAAGATTTTATTTGTCTTCTCAAAACTTCCTACGAATCAAAAAAAAATATTGACTATGAGTCTCTTATAGCCATCCTACCTGAGATTTATCCTAGAGAACGGAATAGAGAGTATCTAAACCGTGCATTGAGAGAAGTTAAAGAAGAATATGGCTATAAGTTTCAACATTTAGAAGGCAAGGGATATCAGCCTATTTATGATGAAACAAAGCAATGCTGTGAATGTGGTGAGTCGTTCCCATCAGCAGAAGCTTGGGAGCATACCATTAATAACCAGTACGGCATATCTGTTTATTGCTCTGATTGCCAAGACAAGTACTATGTACATAAGTATAAAAAAACACTAAGTCAATCAGAATTGTCAACAAAGTAATAAGATTTTGACTTATCAATACCTTTGCCAAAATAAGAGCCTAGACAAATTTTGGCAAAACTGGCAAAATTAGTCGTACATAGGCGTTTCACTGAAAAGGGAGTTTTGAATCTGAAACCCTTGTGCTGCCGTTAATACGCTAAAAAAAGCTTGTGGTCAACCTTAAAGGAATTTTTAACACTGATTGTTTTTGCCAAGCCTCAGAGAAATCCGGTTTAATGCTTAGAGCATCATTGACTTACCCTCGTAAATTGGCGAAGGTATTGCTTATGAGAGTCTATTTGATGCTACTTGCTGTTTTAAAAGCTTGCGTGCGATCGCTTCTTCTTCAGGGGTCAGAGGCTGTTGGTCTTCTTCTAGGTCTAAATCTAATTCTAGATCATCCTGAATTTCTACGGCATCAACAGAAATAGATTCGTATGCGTCCACATTCGTAGTGCTTATATCCGAAACTGTTATTTGCCCTAAAATCAGACTAACCTGCTCGGATGTAAAACCATCATCAAGCTTTCTTAGCATCAACTTTAACTCTTTAATTTTCTTATCAATCGCTAACTTATCAGATTGAGATTTAGATTGATTTTTAGTCTTCTCCAAAATTGCAATATTTAAAGCAATCATAAATACTGAAATTTCTAAGGTATCAAGGGACAGTACAAATTCATTGGGCGATTTGTAGCTAACAATTCCTGAAGGAAGGGAAGGACACGCCGTACAGACTGCATACGCTACACGTGCATCATCTTCTGGTTGAGTCATCCCATTTTTCATTGAAGCCGCTATTTTACTAAGAATGGTATCACTGGAATTTTCAATCGCGTATTCGACACCACGTAATTTAAATTTCATCTAAACCTCCAGGCTAAATATTGCTGCTTTTTTGTTCTTTGTCATTTGTCAAAGATAACGACTAATTTTCTCAGGTAACGGCTCGACTTCTTTCTCTGAGACTGGTTTAAAAGTAATCAAGCGTTCGTACACATTTTCACCTGCATCATCCTTACCAGTGCAGCGAGAGAACCAAATAGCTGCACTAAATTTGTTAGAGGGCGATCGCCTAATAAACTGATATCCTTTCCAAGTTACTATCGCCGCTCCACACTGGTCTGATCGCTCTACAATTGCATCAATACTAGACCAATCAAAACGTTTAAATTCCTCAATGTTTCGCTGATGATTTGGTGCAGTATTAGGAGTTAGCCTATTTAAACTGTCGGCTATTTGCTCAAGTGCCAGCATTTGCCGATGTTGAATTTCAAGCCAAAGGTTAGTTTGTTCTGGTGTCATCTTATCTGATGTTCGCCATTAATATCAACATAAATTGCTATATTTGCGATCGCACCACAAACGACATCCACAATATAATTATTCGGTGGTTTCAGTGCCTGCCGCTTCACTGTGGTAATTTGCTCATCAGTTTTAAAATCGTTAATCAGGCTTTCTCTAAGAAAATGCTTAAGGGCCGGAATACCGTGATGCAAATCTAGGGCAGCAGTTAAAGCTAAACCTTCCGAGGAAATGCGATCGGTTGCCCCAAAGGTCATCAAAATCTCCATTTTCACTATTAAAAATGCGATAGCCCAGGACGCAACGATTCACCCTCGCCCACAGGGGCAGTGCAAACCAAAAGTAAATGCCGGGATTCGTGGGTTAGGCGTTGGCATAGCCCGCCAACTCTACCAGACGCTCCGCGAACGGCATCGCACTTCACGCCCAGCAATTGGACAACCTTTTGGTAATGGATTGGGAAATTATTGTACAAAACCTCTGCTACTTCATCAGGCGGCCATACAGGCATTCCCGATAACTCCTGCAATAATTCCAAATGATAAGTGCGAATTTTCTGATGTTTAATAGCTGGAATATCGGATTTGAATAAAAGATGGAAATCGTTATCAATGAAATTTAACCGAGTCCATTCCATCCTTTCACCAACTTTGCAAATACTGCCAACGTTCTCTAACAGTTTTTGCCCCTAAAAGTGCGTTGTGATTTCCTGGTGTCAAAGAACATTCAACGAATTCGGTGTCTAGCCAATACCGCATAAGCTTTCTACTTTTACTTCATCAACATCAATCTTTACTGTTCGCATTTGATTCTTAGGTGAAATAACCCCACCTGTTTGTACCTTCCCTTTCACCCCAACATACTTAATATCCCCATCACCCCATAAACAAACAAAGTGCGATCGCACTTCATCTAACAACTCAGGTAGCACTACAACAACTCTCTTGTAAATCACCACAGTCCGAACTTTGACTACTTTATCCTTCACGTTACTAGAGACGTAAATCCTCCCTTCGGAATTAATCGCAATCTGGTCATCTTCTGTTACATCGTCGCGGTGGGGCATAATTTCCAAGCCCACACCCTCACCTGATTTTTCGTTGGAATCAGTTAGGTAATATGCGATCGCACTGCTCAACTCCTCTTCTACTATTTGAAAATTCGTCTGCCCATTAGAATTTTTCAATCGCCCAGACCGAGATTTAGGTTTTGCTTCCAGCATCTCAATAGACCGAGCATCATAATCAACTCGGTATTGCTTCCCAAGTGCGATCGCGCTTATTTCAGCGCATTCGGGCTGTAATTTAAAGGTTAGTTGTGCCTCTGATTCTGTGATTTTCACAGAATGAGGCATAGCATAAGCGGCAATGGGTTCACCCTTTACCTCCACCCACGCCCTGTAAACTTTCTTAATATTCATCAACTAGTGGGTCTAACAATACCTTGGGCTATCTGAATTGTATCAAGAGTACTATTACCAGTCCCAACTAACGGCCCAAAAGTTTGCTTCAGTGCAGGACTAGCCGCGCCGTCGTACCATCTTCCAGAAACACTGACAACCGGGAATCCAGAAGTATTAGCACTAAAAGTCATGTCTGCCTCAGCGATTTTTCTGTGTAGCGCTGTTCCAGAATTAGCAGTAGTTGTGGCAATAACCACATTGCCAGCTGTTGTAGAATCAGTATTTGCTAGCGTAAATGCTTGCCCTGGAATCAAGGATTTAATTGTAATTACAGCACCAGCAGAAGTAGCCCAAAGCGACGGATTGGTGTTAATTAAAGTCGCCAAGAAAGCCGCAATCAAAGGCGCTGTTTCACCAGCAAGTTGTTTGTGCCTGTATGTGGGGGCACTGCTGCCCACCGTTGCCTTGATTGCATACTCATCACCTGTTGTCCCCGCCGTAATTGTCACTGTGGAAACTTGAGGAACGTTATCTGGGTTTAGAGTCAAATACCACTCGACTGTTATTTTATTGGCAACAGAAGTTATAATCCGGTACTCTGCTTCCAGTTCTGTTGGGGTAGTTGCAACATCTCTGGGGCGATCGTAATCAATTACTCCGATGGGCATAATAACATATCTGATACTGCGATTATTTTGGGCGATCGCGCTAAAATTTTACCGAGGTTTGCTATTTCAGCAAAACAGGAATAAAAATGACAGAATCACCAGAACAGCCAAGCCGACTTGACCGTATAGAAGGAATCTTAACTAGAGTAGCCCAACAACAAGAACGTAATACAGAAGCAATAGCTGACTTAACAGATAACGTTACCCGTGTCTTAGGTCGTAGCGCAATTTTAGATGATGTACTGCTGGAACTACGCGATAGCCATGAGGAACTTAAGCAAAATTTTCTAGAGAATCAGCGCACTACTAACGCAGCATTAAATCAACTTGGCGCAATATTGGTACAGCTAACACGGATTGATCCGCAAAACTAGCTATCCCCTGGTGGGTCAGCCCCTTTGGGGAAGTCACGCATTCAAAAGTCATTGAAAAACCCTTACACTCAAGGCGCGATCGCCCACCTACCAAAAAAATGAGTGAGAACCCCTTTGTTGCCCAAGTCGAAGCCGACGACAAAATCCGCCTAGATGCCACTTTAATGAACGTCTTGACCCAAATGGGTACAGGCGGCGACAAGAGTGAATATACAACAATTGGCAGGAGTAAGCGGATACCAAAAGAGCAACTAGAGGACTTGTATCGTGTCCCTATTTGCCGCCGTATTGTTAGGGCACGACCAGATAGTGCAGTTCTCAAGGGATGGAATTTAACATTAGGAAATGGCTCTGACCAAAAAATAATTGGGAAGTTTAATAAATACCACGATCGCCTAAAAATCAAAGAAAAATTTAACCAAGCTCAAATCCAAGCCAATATCTACGGTGGCTCTGTGATTGTGATAATTGCTGATGATGGTAAAAATTCCTCAGAACCGCTAGAAGTAAGCAAGATTAAAAGTATCACCTCACTTGAGGTATTAGACCGTTACAAAATTGCACCCGATTTACAATTGGGAATTAACGCTTCAGAACCCGAATACTACAGATTACTACTACCAGAATTTCTGCAAGGCAAATTCAATCAGCTTTTCCCTAGCGAGAAGGGGAGAAATTTCAACATCCACTCTTCGAGAATTATTAGGTTTGATGGCGTTGCTTACACTCCCGATATGCTTTGGGATAACGAAGGGTGGGGAGGCAGCATCCTTGAGAACTTATGGGAAGACTACCGCGACTGGAAAACTGCCCTAAAAGCGATCGGGGCAATGGTGCAGGATTGCTCCCTCTTTGTTTACAAGCTCAAAGGCTTGGCAGCAATGCTCAAAGCCCAAGATGAAAATTTGCTGAAAGCTCGGTTGCATTTGATGCGCATGATGATTTCAGTATTTGGTGGGTTTGCGGCTGATGCTGAAGGCGAGAGTATCGAATTCCCTTCTCGTAGCTTTGCTGGGGTTGGGGAGGTTGCAACCCAACTGCGGGATTCGTTTATCGGTTCGGCAGGTATCCCACATGATCGCTTATTTGGTGAATCTCCAAGCGGATTAGGGGCAACCGGCGAAAGTGAAGAGAAAAATTGGAGCCATGATGTTGCATCGTTTCAGCAAACTGAGTGGCTACCTAAATTAAAGATTATCGGAAGTTATATCTTTCTTGCTAAAGATGGCCCATCTAAAGGAATTGAACCAGAAGACTGGGGTTTTGAATTTCCTTCGCTGCTCCAACAATCAGAAGCGGATATCGCTAGCAATCGCTCTACTCAAGCTAGTACCGATAATACTTATCTCAGTACTGGAGTTTTGCTGCCTGAAGAAGTCCGGGCTTCCCGATTTGGCGGGTCAAAATACTCGATCGAAACTGTCCTCGATGAAAAACTTTTCTTTAAGAAACAGAAGGAAGCAGAGGCGCAACAGCAACAGCAATTTGGTGATTTTGGTGGTGAGGAGGAATTACTGTCAGAAGAAGAACTGCCGTCAGAAGAAGTGACCAATGAGGACTCTGCCGAGAGGTTCGACGCTTTGTACTCCCAACTTCCCAAAGATTCAGAAGGCAGAGTTAGATATCTTGGTAAATGGTGGCATACCAATAAACCAGTGAAAAGCGATCGCACTGGTAAAAAACGGATGGTGTTGGCGAAAAAGGGCGATCGGGTTAAGTTGGTTCATTATGGTGCAGAGGGCTACCAGCACAACTACTCAGAGTCGGCTAAACGCAACTATTTAACCCGTAGTGCTGGCATTAAAGACAAAAACGGCAATCCTACTTATGATGACCCATTTAGCCCGAATCACTGGGCAAGAAAGGATTTGTGGAATAAAAAATTACCCGCAGACGGCAGCACACTCTATCAAGGAAGAGGGGAGAAGGAATACCGAAGTTGGGAAGAGAATGGGAAGGGTAAGAAGTGCGGTGACGGGTATACCAGCGCCAAGAACAAATGCCGGACTGATGCTGCTAATCCTGCCAAGAGAATTGTCACTTGGAACGGACTCTCCATTGGAATAACTCACGAACCCGGAGATACCCGTTTCCCTCTTTCTCGCCCAATGGAGTCATCTTATGGGCACTTACGCCGGAGTTACGGTAAAGCCAGCGATGGTAAGTCCATCGATGTTTATTTGGGCGATCGCTTGGAATCACCTCAAGCCTACAAGGTACGGCAACTTGACCCAGTGACGGGAATGGTTGATGAAGATAAGTATTTCATTGGATTTGAGGATGCGGGTTCTGCGCGAGATTGTTTTACTTACCATGCTGGGCGCGATCGCTTTGGGGGAATTGAGCCAATTAACCAAAGTGAACTGCAAGTATATAGCGAAAAATGCGGTCTTGGGGTTTCCCCAAGTAGAGCAATTTTTAAAGAAAGGCAAGATAACTGCGGTGATGGTGCTACACGATTAAGTTCTGGCGTGCAGACTTTTGAGAGAAAACTCTTTACCAATGGTGCGCCGACTAGTAGTGAAATACTTGAGATTGTGCAAAGCACTTTCCCAGAAGAAATATTGAAGTTGGGAGATTGGAAATATAAAGAGGATGGCACGGCAGACGGCGAATTCTATACACCACTTGGTGTTTACGGGTTTGGAATTAAGAATAACTACTGTGGATATGCTTGGAGGCGAGAACTACGAGTTGACTCCGATCCAGTGCGATCAGGTTACACCTGGGTAAACGATAGACGAAAAAAAAAAGACCAACTTGAAGTTCCCAGGTTGGACTCTGGTGAAGAGGACATAGTAGATTTAATTGTTAAACAGTATACTAAAAAACTTCCTATTCAAGACTGGGTTCGGGCAATAGGCAGAAACTTACAAAATTTCAAAACATTAGAAGATTTGCGCGATCGCACTCCTGAACTATACGACAAACTCAATCCCAGCACTTTTACCCAAGTAATTGAGCAATGTCGAATATTATCCCATCTTGCAGGCATGGCAGATATTGAAGATGAGGTCAAGAGTCAAGAGGAAGAAGGAAGTAGGGATGATGCTAAAGCCCCCCCTTGGCTTAATCAAAAATTTTCGGAAGCGATCGCATATTTCCGTCGCAAAATAGTTATTCCCACTCAACGATGGGGTGAATTCACGGCCCAAAACCATGATTTCGCTTTTACCGTATCTGGTTTAACCAGAGCAGACTTACTTGAGGATGTCCGTTGGTTGGTTGACCAAGCCATCTCAGAAGGTAATGATATCGAAACTTTCACCAGCCAATTTGGCAGACTTATCGGTCGTAAGGGATGGAAGCCCAGTGACAAGAGGATTTACACAATCCTTGATACTAATTCTCGCCGCGCTTACGCTGCTGGACGCTATGAGCAAGCTACCACCCCTGAGATGTTGGAACGCCGCCCTTACTGGATTTGGAAACACCGCGACTCTGTAATTCCCCGTCCCAATCATCTAGCGCTAGATAATAAAGCGATCGCGGCTAATCACCCATTCTGGAAAATTGCAACGCCAAGTTGCGCGTGGGGTTGTCGTTGTTCCTTCTTTTCTGCCAACGAACGGATGCTACAACGCATTGGCGCACGGATACTTACTAATCCCCCCGACCCAAAAACCATCGCTGACCCAAGTTTTCAACGCGCTCCAGGGCTAGCACCAGACGAAGATAGAGAAGATGTTTTACAACAGGGTTTGCAGCGCTTTTCCCCTGATATTGCCCAAAAGGTTAGAGTTATTGACAGTTGACAGTAAACAGTTGGCCGAGAAGATTGCAGATTGCAGATTGATTTTGGTACAAGCCCCGCATATTGTGGGCGGAATGAATCAGTGAGTTGAGGCGTTAGCGTTGCTTGCCGCCTTCGGCATCGCTCGTTCTTAGAGGAAAGTTGGCGTAGTTTACCGCCGTAGGCATCGCCTCAAAGTAAAAAAATGCTGCTAGAATATTCGTAAACCACTAATTGATGATTTATGGCTGGCAGAAAGAAGCTTGACCGCACTAATATTCATGCCAGGGTAGACCCTGGAACGGCAGACAAACTAAAAGAAATAGCTCAAAAGTTAGGTTATATATACGATTGTGAAGGCTCTACAGGTCAGTTGTTAGATGCGATCGCATCAGGCGAACTCATTTTAATTTCCACTAAAACTATACCTAAAAGTGGTTGGCAGATTTAGATAAATGGGTGATAATTATAAGTATGAGGGACAACAAATACTACACCCTCACAAGGAGGTCAATTGACTCAATCTAAAGATAACGGACACGGCGATTATCAACCCGAAGTAAAATTCGAGTATCGAGCTGCTGATGTCTGGGTCAAGGAGGATGCTGATGGTAACCAAGACATCGCTTATACCAAAGATGTCGAAGATGCCTTAGATAAATTGGAAGAGGAAGACGAAGAGTCGGACTCTGAAGATGAATAGCTTCTAACTTGATGTAGCGCCCCTAGTTAGCCTCTAGGGGCCTTCCTTATCGTCTCCTCTATTCTCAGCATAGCTTATGTCATCAACAAGCATTATCCACCCCCTTCACTTTCAAATTATTCGTCGAGAAGGTACAACTTGGTATTTTAAAAACGGAAGTATCTTCTATAACCGCACTGGTGAACCCATCCCTGAAAGTGACAGAGAAAGGTTGTTTGGAATAACCAAGAACAAGATTGTAATAGAACTGTTCCGCATCAATGGCGGCAAAGCTGGTTACTACGTTGTTAATCTTCAAGATAAAAAGTATTATTACTGCGGTGATGAGTGGACAGATGTCAAGGTGAAGTTGAAAGAATTAGGAATTGGCACAGATGAACCAAGTTACTTTTGAATGAAGGCGTTGCCTAAGAAGAGAAGAATTTTTGTGGAGGCGATCGCTTTTCCCTTAGCGATCGCTTACTCCTTCCAAAAACTCTACTTGCTGCGGCGTAGCTTGTCTTACTTCGTGGATGCAGTCAATCTCCAATCTCCAATCTCCAATTGTTTGACAGCTATCAGTTCACTGTCAACTGTTCACAAAAGTCCAGGAACCACGGAACATTGAGGATGTCAATATTTTCGCCACAAAAACTGTATCCCATCAACAATTAAGCCCCATTTTGCCCACCAAACCCGATGGCGCCATTTATCAATTGCTGCTTGGGGTAATGGAGCAAAATCAGCAAGTACTAATTTCAAATAGTTGGCATGATTTAACTCATCGCCAGTAATTTGAAGTGCGATCGCACTTAGCTTTGGGTCATCAGCATCCACTAACTCTTGATACAAAGCTGCTACTTCTTCCTCTAAGACATACATAAACGCTAATTTATCTTCCCAAGAGTAATCGAAAGCAGTCTGACCCTTGAATAGTAATCGTGATGAAACAAACCTGTAAGACATCCCATCAAAATTCTCCAGCAACCCTGTTAACTTTTCTCCAGGGAAATTTATTGAATCCCATTCAATGACTTTTAAATTGCTTGATGGGATATCATTTTTAACTATGTTTTCTTCACCACGGAAAATTTTAACCCAGCGACCAGTGCCAACACGGGAGATGCGATCGCATCCATCGGCAAGAGACGCTAACATATTTCCATGTTTATTTTCCTCATTTCCATGTGTTTTAAGTAATTTAGCAAGCTCAAGTCGATTTTCTTGGATAGCAATATGTGCTAATTTATCGCAAAAAATAGCATTTCCGTATTCTATTTTGGCAAGAGTTCGGATGAACTTTTGTTTATTTAGTATCCCCAAAAAGACAATTATTTTAATAAGTTTTGACGGCATTGCTCTTGTTTATTTGCTTGCATAGAAGCTAAAAGTGCAACAATTAACGAAGTTAGAAGGAAGAGGGAAGACCGAAGTTGGTTTTGTTTCCTCTTCCTTCTCGTGACCAAAGGGAACATGGGTTTGAGTCCCCTGCTGAATCAAAGATTCAGCAGCACCTACTTGGGTGGGGTCTGAATCCCCATCCAAGTTCATCCAACTTCGGTCTATCTCCTTCCTTCTTCCTTCTTCTTCAACGTCCCACAATTGTTAAAGTATTACCTGTAATTGTAAAATAAGGTGCATCGTAGAAATTAGTTCCCGTAAACTTGGCACAACTGAGTAAAAGGGACAACTCGCCTCCTCTGATGATGGCGAGTTAGCAGAATTTAGGGATTCCATCACAGCCCCCTTGTTTGAGGTGTTAGCTTCATTCATCACTCTTGACTCACCTGCTTAAAAATATTCAGCACTGCTGGCATTAGCATTGCTTATCAACTGTGTCTAATCAGGGTTTGCTCTAGAAGCTAAGTTTAACTCTCTCCAAGCACCAGCAATTAATTATCAATTGGTGTTACCCATTTTGTATCTAGACTGATGCCGTTATAACACTATGATGCTCTTGGCCGTCAAGAAGAGGCGGAAGGGGATTTCGGGCCGCCTTGGGTCATAGGCGGGAAAAAATTAAACTGTATTAGCTGATGAAGTATTTTTATATGAAAAAACCGCCTTATTTTATACTTTTTTGCCTGTAATCGCATCTGTCTTAAGACAGAAATCAAAAACGTCTTATTCAATACATTTTTATACTGACTTATTTGTTACTTAGAATAGATGCCAGTATAAGTATCTACTATTCGATGATAATTCTGTAATTCTGGGCGATCGCGATTAAAGTGACCTCCAGTGAAAAAAACACCCCATCATCGTCCCTAACACCCCTCCCCGCTCTTCGGGAGGGGAGACAAAGCGTAGCTTTGGCTCTTTAGGGTTTAAATTGTTTGATTTAAGTAGAGCGACGCAAATAAAAGTAATTGGCTAAAGCTGTCAGACAACCCTGGCTAATGCGAATAAACACGCAGAAAAGTCAGTTAAATAAGTAACAGCTTACTTAAAGGAATTAATAAAACTTTTTTAAAGAGTAATCTCAGCTTAGTACGGGCTTTTTTCTCGGTAGATACACTACTAGTAAGCAATTTCAGGCTTAGTTAGTTATAAGCTTTTCTATTAACTTGTCTTCAAAACATGAAGTTTGTTTAATGACTACAAAAAAATTGTTTAAAGTATACTTAGCTACTTAATAATTTTAGCTACAGAGTGCTTTTATTTACAATAAAATCATCTAAGTCAAGAATTAATACGGATATCATTTTTAACTAATTTATTAAAGAATAATTGGAATAACCGAGTTTTACACTAGGAGTAAAGTAATTATAAAGACTATAACTACTGGCGATGAATGTGATTGCGCCGCGAAACAAAGCCTTGTGGCAGTTAGGCTTTTCCAAGAAATCAAAATTTAAAATAGGGGTGCTAAAGATGACCGACGTACTTGCGATGAGCGCAAATGTAAAGCAAGAAATGCCCAATTACGGATGGTTGCAGAAAATTTTGACCGTTTTTGAGATCAAGAAATCAGACTGTTATTTACAGATGAGTCTCTATGTTTCAGGGTGAAAACTCTTAACGGATTAGTATATCTGTTCCGATTGTAAATGCTTGTTATAAAAGACTTCCAAATAAAAAAATACTCAATTACTTCTTGTGGGGTGGGCGACACGAGCGCCCGTAGCCAAGGGCGGACAAGATGTCCACCCCACAAGTAGTAGTAATTTATTTGTCAGAAGTCCCTAAGCAATAAATCAATTTTTTCCCAGCAATTAAGTAATTAAACACAAATAATACAAATAGATTATGCAGCACGTAACCGAAACCCCACTACAAAAACAAGCCCAAAACATTTCTCTTGAGTCCGAACTATTTAGTATTCCTATGGAGGACTACCAAAAGTTTTACTGTCAGCAATTCCTAGAGGCGATAAAACTTGACTACACAATGGTGGGCCATCCATCGATTGCTCATTGGGTTATCAATTCTATCAAAGTTAATGAGAGTGAAAAGCACACGCACTTTCTATTTGTTTCAGAGGGCGAAGTTACCCTCAACAGCAGTAACGGAGAGTTCTTATTGCGAAAAAACTGCTTTGGCGCAGTTCCAGGGAACTTTTCTTTAGATGGTATAGGAAAAGTGTTAGTGGCAACGCGACTCAACTACACTGGACTTTTCACAATTGGGGGGCCTATTGAACCATTAGGGCGATTAAATTATATTGATGGTTGCTCTTCTACGGTTCTGATTAATCCTTTAAGACGTGGAGAAGCCTGCTTGAATTTCCTCTACGTTCCTCCAGGTGTATCGCAAACTCCCCATACCCATCCCTCATTGCGGATTGGGCTTGTCGCTGAGGGTAGTGGAACTTGTCAGGTGGAGGAAGGAACGTTCAAAATGGAGTCGGGAACGGTGTTCTGTCTTCCAGAAAACAAGTTACATAGCTTCAGTGCGATTGATAATTCCTTAAGAATTATTATTTATCATCCAGATTCTGATGTAGGCCCAACTGATGATTCCCATACGATGCTGAATAATACTTTTGTTGGAGAACAGTCAGCCAAAGTTCTGGATGCGATTAGAACAAAATAACCACGCTCATCAAGCTTGCCTTTTCATTCGAGTATTGTAAAGGCAATCTTGAGTTATTGATAGCAGTTTTCACATCAGTCGAAAACAACTTTTATGATGAAGCAAACTTGACTAAATGAGCATTAAACCACTATATACCTGCTTTAGGAGTGCTGATGATTTTGCTAACAAGCGATACTGAAACAAAGCCGACACAGGCGATGCGACAGGCGATCGCCACTGCTGAAGTTGGAGATGAGCAAAAAGGAGAAGATCCAACTGTTAACCAATTACTAGAAAGGGTTGCAGATTTACTAGGCAAAGAAGCCGCTCTTTTCTTTGCCTGTGGAACCATTTGCAACTTTGTGGCAATCAAGACCCATACTCGCCCTGCTGATGTGGTGCTAGTAGAACAGATGGCACACATTATTCGAGCTGAATCGGGGGGTGCAGCGATGACTTCTGGTGTACTGATGGAACCGATTGCAAGCGATCGAGGAATTTTTACAGTCGATGCTCTGGCTCAATCACTTGCAAGAGTCGCCACTGCTCCTTACCTTTACTCTCCAATTCCCCGCTTATTGTGTGTTGAACAAACCCACAATTTTGGAGGGGGTTCGGTTTGGCGGCTGAATGAACTACGTGAGGTTTGCGAGTTCTCCCGTCAAAAAGGTTTAGCTACCCACATGGACGGGGCACGACTTTTAAATGCAGTTGTTGCATCTCAAACTTCAGCCAAGGATTTTGCTGCTTGTGTTGATTCTGTCTGGATTGACTTTACTAAAGGACTGGGCGCACCAATCGGTGCTGTTCTTGCGGGTACACGGGAGTTCATCGCCCAAGCACGTCGATATAAACACATTTTTGGTGGCGCAATGCGTCAAGCTGGCATTGTCGCAGCAGGTTGTCTCTATGCACTTGACCATCATGTTGAACGTTTACAAGAAGACCACGACAACGCAACTTATCTGGCTCAAAGACTAAGTGAAATCGAAGGAATTGCAGTTCGAGATCCAAAACCTGAGACAAACATTGTTTTCTTTGATGTTTCAAGACTAGGACTCGACAACCCCATGTTTCTCACTCTGTTACAGCAGCATGGTGTGAAAATGGGAGCCGTTGGTCATTCTATTCGGGCTGTCACTCATTTAGATGTTTCGCGGGCTGATCTCGATTTTGCACTTGATGCTATTTCCAAAGTTGCTAAATCCTCGTCGCACTAAAATAATTTCCAAAGTTGCGAAATCCTCGTCGCACTAAAATAAGGGAGAATCTCTCTCCTAAAAATCCTCTTAAAAACTGACTTTTCACCGTATCTGGAAAACCTCTCTTCTATTTCTCTCTCCTAAAAGGAGAGAGACTTTGAATTTTCCCCCTTCCCGCACTTCGTGCCGCTACGCGAACGTAGGGAAGGGGGTTAGGTTTTTCGTGGACTTTTCCGCATAACGTGAAAAGTCAGCTCTTAAAAATGGGAGCTAAAAATGCCTTATTTTCCCCAATTTATCGGGGGACTAAGGGGGATCTGAAATGAGTATGTACCGAAACCTACCAGTATTGGTTACTATCTCACAATTCACTTTTTCAGATATGGCAATCCGATTTTATTTTTGAACTTATTTGTGCGTAAGAGGGCAAAGTAAACCTCGCCCTCTGTAGATTTTGTAGCAGAGAATGTCCTTCAACTATGTTTTAGGGATGAGCAAAAGCTCATCCCTAAAACATAGGTGTTTGAGGATGTTTGAAAAGTTGTTTGTGATGTATCAAAGGCTTATATATCCTCGTTAAAAAGCAGGATTTTGATTCATTTTCGCCTCTTTTCAAGGGCATGGTTGTTTCATTCTATCAAAGGCTCATAATGTCAAGAATTAATTTTAGCCTAGGCGTAGCCCAGCTTAGGCATAGCTCTGATTTCCCTGAGGAAAATTTGAATTACCTGGGTCGAAATTTAGGTTTTCGATCACTTCTGTCCCAAAAATCATCGCTAATGATATTGACAAAATCCCTACCTGATCGAATGAAACACCCGTGCTTTTTAAGGGAGGGGATCTCTATACAACAGTAGAGTTTACAAACATCCTCTCAAAACGGAAGTCACTATACGACTGGAAAAGCTGTTATTAAGGTACCAGTTGTATAGAGGAAAAGCTGTTATTGAATCCTCCAACTATATTATTCAATAGTGTAGAATTGTTTGTCGCACTGAAACTTTGGCTAGCACCTGAGAAATTGGCATTTTTGTATAATATCCATGTCTGATTATCTGTAATGCTGATTGATGAGGTTGTATTGTCGATACCGAAGTCGGCGAGATTTGCAATAGATCCCGTAAAGGTACTAGCTGTCCCTGTCTGGTTGGCTCCATTATATAAATTTATTGCTCCACCAGAATAAGCAGCGGCGTCTTCCGGGGAAATATCTTCTACACAATTAATTGAGTCGAGGCTTTGAAATTGGTTGTTGGTCATTGCTTTTTTCCTTTGGTAGTTAGCTTGCGGCAAGTTTTTCTTGCCTTCATTATTACTGTATTATAATTCACTTTTTAACATACTACTCAGTTACTATTCTTTACAATATAATCCATCATAATATTCTTTTTTTAAAGCAAAAAATAACTTGATTTATGAACACATTAAAAGATAAATTCTCCCTTGCTTGCAGCATAAGATTTTCAACATTTATAGCTATTTTTCTCCACATAAATTAATTGGAATTATCGCTTTTTTATTTTTTTTGATAAATAAATTTAGTTGGTCTGTCTCTGAATCTTCTCCGAATACGGTTCGGTTAAGATCCCCCCGCCTGCGGCGACCCCGTTAAAAAGGGGGTAAAAGAGGGTTATGAGCCAATATGGTTCGGTTAGTGATATTTTGCCCAGGAGATCCCCCCAACCCCCCTTAAAAAGGGGGGCTTATAACCCAATACAGTTCAGTTAAGGCTAAAACTCTTTGCCAAAGTCAATTTTTTTAACGAACCGCCATCGCGTAGCGTCTCCCCTTGGGAGAAGGACGCCAAGGACGCAAAGAAAGAGAAGAAAGAAATGCTTAACCCAAGTGTATAGAACTTACGCACTGTACAAATCGACCATAATATGCGTCAGACAAAATGTACATTTCAGGTGCTGACTGCAACTCTGATTTGATCGCATATTTACTGTTTTGGGTGTTAGACATGGCTCAAAAGCCCAAGTTTGGTATAGTACATATGTATGATGCGTAAGTCCTAGTGTATTGGCTTATAACCCAATAGGGTTCAGTTAAAAAGAATAGTAGGTTGGGTTGAGTGAGAGCAAAAGCCAACAAAGCTTTGATAATGTTGGGTTTCGTTCCTCAACCCAACCTACGCCAGTTTTAGTTTTTAGCCTTAACCCAAGCGTATTGCAATACTGCGTAGGTTTTGGTGCAACATCAATTGGAGATCCCCCTTAGTCCCCCTTTTTAAGGGGGAAAAATAAGCCATTCTGAGCAAGCCAATTTATCGGGGGGTTGGGGGGGATCGATTCAAAATCTACGCGGTATTGGTATCACTACAGATTACGAATTACGAATTACAAATTATGGTAGCCACCGGGGTCTAAATCCGGCTAAGGGGAGTTTTTCTGGTCTAATTTCAACAGTTGCAGCATCAGCGATGGGCAACAGAGGCATTAACCACAGGCTACTAGTAGCGATCGCATCTCCATCATCTGTTTTCAAAGTGTTTGTGGGTAATGATGCTGTCGTGTTTGTCTGCGGTACTACTTGGTCAAATAACAAGCCTAAACCATCGGCAGATAAACTCATTTGCACATTTCGTTGAGCGGGAGGCAATACTAGTAATGGTTTTTGTTGCCCAGTTTTCAGATCAATTGCTACTACATAAGGCTGTTCTATGTATTGTTTCTTGGATACTAGCTGTGTCAGCAAGCAGTAGAGGGTGGGTGAGGCGATGTCAAATTGGCAGCTGAGAATTGAGCCTGTCGTTTTCAATAGTTGTTTCTGTACACCTTGGTTTGTCACCAAAAACAGATCTCGAGTGTAATCTGTATTAAACTTTACCATCGCTGCTTGAGAGCCATCTTTGGAGAAAGCCTGTACCAAACCAAACTGCGGCAGAAAATCTAGAGGTTTAGTGGCATCACCTTGCAGTGGTAGGATGGCTGCTCCCTGTCCTTGGGCAACTGCAACGGCTTTACTATCTGGTGTTACCATAAAGTCTCCCCCTGGTTGACTTTTTAGGCGTTTCGGGGTAGGTTTTTCTGCTGAACCGTCACTGATTGCTGGCATAAACCATAGTCCAAAGTCGCCGGGATTAGTTTTGTTTCCGCGCTGGATGACAATAGTTTGCCCATCAGGTGATAAGTCAAATTTAAGGTTTTGATAATCTTTACTATCTAAAATCAGGTCAACTCTACCTGCTGGTTCTACTTCTTGTCCAGATTTACCAGAAACGCCTGTTGTCACTGTGTACAGTTGGGCGGAAAGTAACTCTTGGTTGTTTGCGGCGCGAGCAGAAAATAAAATTTTCTCCCCATCTGGAAATGACTCAAAATCCATTACTATCAAGTCTTTGGGGGTAAGTACCCTTTTTTGCTCTTCGGTCAAGTTGTAAAGAACTAACCGTCCCTGTTCTTCTTGATCAGTTCCGATGTAAAGGATGACGCGATCGCGTGTACGGAAGCTACCAACAAAAGGCTGTATCAGCCGATTTCTACCTTCTTGTTGGGCAAACTGATCTTTGGCTCCCTGCAATTTGAGTTGATAATTGGTGCCATAGGGTGCTGGTGTCATGAGTGTATAAACCATCCGCCGCCCTACCCAACTGAATTTACCTGCTAGAGGTGGCTCGATTTTTAAGTTATCCTCGACGCTTTTTATTTCCATTGGGCGGCTGAAGGTAAGGGTGAAGGAGTTATCTTCTGCCCCAATTTGTTGATTTTGCCAAGTAAATTCCCGGATACGAGATGTTACGACATCACCTTGTAATATAATTAACCCAATCAGCACACTTAGCAGTAGCATTAGTGCGATCGCTATCCGATCCAGTGGTTGGACAAATGCTTTAGATTTTGTCATTGGTTATTTGTCATTAGTCATTAGTCATTAGTCATTTGTCATTTGTCATTGGTTATTTGTCATTAACAAATAACTAACGCGATGTGCGACTTATTCTTCAAACCTCACTTCCATTCCTCTCTCCGACACGAAGAGAGGCTTTGATTCTTGCTCCCCTTCCCTTGTAGGGAAGGGGTTGGGGGTTAGGTTTGAGAGTAAAGTTGCACACAGCGTTAACTAATAACTATAAGGATTCTGGGGTTGAGGAATCTTTTTGAGAGAGGTAGCGGCAATGGTAAGTTGGCGTTTACCTGCCAAATTTTCTGTTACCATTTGTCCTTCTACTTCCAACCAGGTATCAGGGGAATAAGCTTCTGGATTGTTTGGGAGTTTGACGGGTAATCCCACAGGATAAGCATCTGCTGCACAGCAAGTTAAGACAAATCGCGCTAAGAACAAATATTCTTTTCCTATATCTGGCGGGTGGATGACAAATCCCTGCACCTTGACTTTTTGTCCTGTATATGTGTCTGGCTCTGGATAGACATTGACAGTGCGTACCCAGTCTACGAGCGATCGCTCCTCTGGACGAACAGTAGCCCGAAAGGCTTGGGGTTTAACACGTGTGCTTCCCAATAAATCAGTCGTCACGCCCCTTTGGAGTGCTTTGTCACTAGCAAAAACTTGCGGTGTAATGATAAAACCTAGAATCGCTGTAGTCAACAACAAGGCACTGCCCCAACCAGGGGGAAATAAACTAATATGCTGCGTGTTTGGCGTCACATCACGGCGACGCCGTTGCCAAAGCTCTTGGATCTTGAACAAACCAATAATGATGAAGCTAATACCAGCCACAATCACCAACCCAAAGTAATTTGGGTGAATCAACAGGTTCAGCTTGTTAGTTAGCCAATACCTCAACATCAAAATCCCCCAAGCTGTAATTGCTACAGCATCCAGCCAAGGGAGTAACAGATTTAAGATTTTAGATTTGGGATTTTTGTTAGCCATTAGTTATTAGTCATTGGTCATTAGTCATTGGTCATTGGTCATTGGTCATTGGTTATTGGTCATTGGTCATTGGTCATTGGTCATTGGTCATTAAACAAAGGATAAAAGACAAAGGACAAAGGACAGATGACTAATGACAAAGAACAAAGGACAAAGGACAGATGACTAATGACAAATATTTTTTTAAAAGACGTGCAAATTCAGAAAAAGGGTAAATACAAATGTTAATTGTGCTGCTAAAGCAAATAAGTAAAAGATAGTTTTGGGTTTAAAAATAGATAACATCAAACCAACACTTTTGATGTCAATCATTGGCCCAAACACCAGAAATGCCAACAATGAACCACTGCTAAAGGTTGAGGCAAAAGATAGTGCAAAGAAAGAATCGACTGTAGAACAAATTGACACCACTACTGCTAATATCAGCATGACCACAATTGACGTAATGGGCCCAGCACCCAAACTGAGAATCAATTCACGGGGAGCTAGCACTTGAATAGCAGCAGCGATCGCACTTCCTAAAATCATCACTCCGCCTAATTCTCGCAATTCTTGGATGCTATTATCCACAACTAGGCGCAGTTTAGCTGCAAGGGGTTTATCGGAGGTAGAGATTAAGGTAGGCGGTACTAAATTCGGATCTATCCGCAGAGGCATACCTGCTTTTCCTCCTAAGATATAAGTCCCGGATTGCAACAGATTCGGTACTGTTTCTTGCTGTTGTACTTGGTAAGGTTTACCACGGCGTTTGGTTTGTGGCTGCGCGGGCGGATTAAACTTCATATACCGAGCGATCGCAGGTTGGACTATAGGATTTAAGTCCTTTTGAAAACTGAAAACAAAACCGATAATTGTGGCAATTGCTAGAGAAAATACGACTCGTAAGACCACTATTTCTGGCTGATCTCGAAATGCTGTCCAAGTTGACCAAATTACAATTGGGTTAATTGTTGGTGCTGCTAGCAAAAAACCAATTGCCACTGGTGTGGGTACTCCCTGAATTAGGAACCGCCGCGCTACCGGTACATTCCCGCACTCACACACCGGAAATAAAAAGCCGATCATGCTGCCAACTAAAGCACCCAGCAGCGGATTTTTGGGCATTTTTTCTACTAATTTGCGCTCATCAACAAAAAACAGCAGCAAACTGGAGAATAAAACCCCAAGAAGTAAAAAAGGCATCGCCTCGACTAGCAGACTTAGAAATATTGTAAAACCATTGTTCAGTTGATTCATGGGCGTCGCAGTCAAAAGCGGTTTTTAGTTTTAGGGTTCTGCCTAGTCATTCTATCGAAATGGGGATCAAAAGCAGTTCGGGAAAATTAAACATCATTTAAGTATCAAGTTGTCCTACGTTTCAAGTAGCGTTTAAGCGCTATAAACCTTTGATTCAGCCAATATAGTGATATTTACCTGAGTGCATTTACTGACGATGACCATTTCTAAGATTGTTTAAGTTCAGAAATTGTTCCGATTTAGAGAGCAAGTAGCTGCATAGATATTTGGGAATAACCTATGTTTATACTTACAGTAATTTGCTGGATAAGATATTAGCTCGGCTGTATTTTCATCAAGGATTCACAGTTATTCGACAATTGGAGTAAGTAGAGCGACGCAAATAAAGCTAACTGGCTAAAGCTGTCATTTGTCATTTGTCCTTCGTCCTTCGTCATTTATAAGGGTTTAAGGTGTATTTACGTTTCGTAATATAGTTTGGTTTATTCTTGCCAACTTACTTAGGCGTAACCCATCGTAGACATCGCTCTTGGTTGCTACCATCATTGATTTTGGCTAGTTTTGGCAAAATTTGATCTGGGCTTTGGTTGATTTTCTACTACAAAAACTCTAAAAATGCAATATTAAAGTTTAGCAAACACGGTAAATGATTGGGGAAATCTTTCGGCGTTAGCGATCGCCTGACTTTCTACATGATGTGAAAAGTTGAGACAAGTATATCCCCGACTTCTCAAAGAAGCCGGGGATATAAGTAGGTCGGCGCAATTAAAGCTAACTGGCTAAGGCAATTCATCGGGGGGTTGGGGGGATCGACGCTTAACCCAAGCGTATTGGGATATAGTCTACCAGTTCACGATTATTTTTGACCATCGCCGTTAATTACGTTTTAGTGGAGTTCCCCAAATCTTGATTTGTTGATCAAATCCACCACTGGCAAGAATTTTACCATCAGGACTAAAAGCGATCGCACTCACCCAGTCTGTATGTCCACTCAGTGTATTTACGAACTCACCTGTAGTTAAATTCCACAATTTAATCCCATCTCTGCCGGCACTAGCAAGGGTTTGTCCATCGGGATTAATGGCGATCGCATTCACCCAGTTATTATGTCCTGTAAGGGTGCGGACTAATTCTCCAGTATTAATATTCCACAGTTTTATGGTGCGATCGTGGCTAGCGGTAACTAATGTTTCTCCATCTGGTGTAAACATTACAGCGCTAACACCATTAGAATGAGCTACCAATTCCCTGATTAATTTACCAGTACTCAAATTCCACAGCTTGATTACACCCTTATTGTCACCACTAGCCAAGGTCTGTCCATCAGGACTAATGGCTAGAGTATAAATCAAATTATCAAAACGTACTAGAGTCCCTAGAGGACGCTGCTGTAGCAAATCCCATATCCGAATCCCATCCAAAGCTCCACTAATGAGAACTTTACTATCAGGAGACACAGCTAAAGATAATACGTTGCTGGTATGTCCGACAAAAGACCGGCTAAATTTAAAATTTTTCAGACTCCAGAGGTTAATTGTATTATCATCACTACAGCTAGCGAGGGTTTGCCCATCTGGTGAAATCACTAAAGATTCTACGGCTGCTTTGTGTGCTTTGTTAATATTCCCCAACTTTTTGCCCTTTGCTGGATTCCACACGCGAATTACACCCTCATTTTCTGCGCCTCCACTCACAAGAATTTTGCTATCTGGACTGAAAGCGAGGGATTTAACGGTTCCGTTATGTCCTCTGAGTGTGTAAAGTAGTTGGACATCAGCAAAGCTGCTGCTAGCTTGGGAGTCTGGCGTTACTTCAATGGCAGCATGAGCTTCATAAATATGAAACCCTTCCCAGGTAGTCACTGGAAGAGCAACAGCTGCCATAAATGCCAGAATAATATACGGGCGTAGAAAATTACCGCCACATCTTCCCTCACTCGTCACTCTTTTTCCTCACTTTTTATACACAAACAAGTCCTCTAGAGTTATGAATTCTCAACTCCCAACTCCCAACTCCCAACTCCCAACTCCCAACTCCAAACTCCCAACTCCTAACTCCTGACTCCTAACTCCTAACTCTCTAAAGAGGTGGTTTTTTCTTAGAAACGCTTAACATTGGTAAAGGCGCACTCGAAGAACGAGAGGGCAAATAATGTTGCACCACTGGCGCCTCTGGTAGAGGACGACGCTGGTGGAAACGCCACAACTTAAAAGCCAGTGCTATCCCTGTTGTTCCCAAACCAAAAGCGAACAACGACCAGCTATCATTCAATCCGCCAATCAGGGCATCCATAGCGCCCATCGTCATCAACACACTAATTAGTGGCTCTTTTCGGTAGGTTAACTTCAAAAAACGAGGTAATACAGCATTCATCACAGCTTGCTTGGTTCCAGTTTACCTTTTGTGTATATTTACCAAGAATACCTCACCCGTAATTTGCCTTTCTCATCCAAGGCAGACACTAATTATAATTTTCTTTAGTAGGGGAGGAAGTTTAGTCATAAATCGTCTTGTCTATACTAGTTGCAAGTCTATGATATTTTAATCACTAATCGGTATTTAGATTCCTTTCTTGCTTACATTCTAGGGCAAGAATTTATGAATAAGAAAAGTATTGGGCGAATAGAATTCGCTACTACACAAACGAACGCGAACAGCGTCTCGAAGAGAAGTCCACCTCCGTGGAAATCATGAAAATTAAAGGTTTTTAACCCAGGTCAGTGGGTGAGAGTTTGTGTAGCCGCACCTGTGCCAGGGCTAGTAATAAATTAGACTTTTCAAACATCCTCTAACTGTATTTAGGGCGAAGTACTTCGCTATGTATAATTTAAGTCAAAACCAACTGGTTGTTCCAGCTGGTTAAAACTCTTTTAATTACTAGTTTACAACTTCCACCTTGTGATTGTTGGTGAAACTACTTCAGACCCAGCCATGATAGCACCCCTTGATTTGTTGTATATTCAATCACCAACAGCAAAGCGAAGCCAATCATTGCCGCTCGACCATTCAAGCGTTCAGCATATTCGTTAAAGCCAAACTTAGGCTCTTCTAGTTTAGGTGTAATCGTTGGTTGTGTTTGTGTCATTTTTTAGAAACCTTTTTTCGGCAAACGGGACTTGATGTTAGACTTCGCAGCAGTGCTTGAATGCCAAGATGACTTGATAAATTCAGCAGAAGCTTCCTAGTGGGGAGCTATACAATCGCTCTTTTAATAAATTGTTACTATTCTTTATATATTGTATAAATACTGGGGCAATAGTCAAGGGTAAGAGTTTGGGGCTATTGAGATTGAATTGAGAAACTTAGAACACAGATTAAGTATCTCTAATACAGCTATCTCTACTACGGAAGTAGGAAGACGAAAGTAGCAAGCTTGAGATAGGCAGGCTACAGTTAAACAAAAAAAATCAGAGGCGGTACATGGAAATCGGCGTTCCCAAGGAAAATAAGGATCAGGAGTTTCGGGTAGGTTTAAGTCCTTCTAGTGTGCGGGTGCTACGGGAAAATGATCATAGCATCTTCGTCGAGACGCAAGCAGGTAATGGTGCTGGATTCTCAGATGACGACTATAGAAGTGCTGGAGCCGAAATTGTCCCGACATCAGAAACGGCTTGGAATCGCCAATTGGTTGTCAAAGTCAAAGAGCCGCTAACATCTGAGTATAAATTTTTGCAGAAAGAACAGATATTATTTACTTATTTACATTTAGCAGCCGATCGCAAATTGACAGAGCATTTAATTGATTGTGGCACAACTGCGATCGCCTACGAAACTGTAGAACAACCTGGTGCTAACAGACTACCATTGCTCACTCCCATGAGCGTGATTGCCGGTCGGCTAGCAGTACAATTTGGGGCTAGATTCTTAGAACGTCAGGAAGGTGGTAGAGGAGTCCTTTTGGGCGGTGTACCCGGAGTCAAACCAGGCAAAGTAGTAATTTTAGGTGGCGGCGTTGTCGGCACAGAAGCGGCTAAAATTGCCGTAGGCATGGGTGCGATCGTGCAGATTTTAGATGTGAGTGTCGATCGCTTATCTTACTTAGAAACCCTCTTTGGCTCTAGAGTCGAATTGCTTTACAGCAACTCTGCTCACATTGAAGCCGCAGTCATTGAAGCCGATTTGCTCATCGGCGCAGTTTTAGTACTGGGACGTAGGGCGCCAATATTAGTAAAGCGCGAATTGGTCAAACAAATGCGTCCTGGTTCTGTAATAGTTGATGTTGCAGTTGATCAAGGTGGTTGCATAGAAACCTTACACCCCACATCCCACACAAATCCGGTATACGTTGAAGAGGGTGTAGTGCATTATGGTGTTCCCAATATGCCAGGAGCAGTACCTTGGACAGCAACCCAGGCACTCAATAATAGTACATTACCTTATGTTGTGCAGTTAGCAAATTTGGGAATTAAGGCACTGGAAGTTAACCCAGCATTAGCTAAAGGTGTGAATGTGCAGAATCATCACTTAGTGCATCCTGCTGTACAAGAGGTTTTCCCTGATTTGGTAAATTAAGGTGTGCAAGGATTAGGCGATCGCTTATAAGGCAATACGGTTCACAAAAGGGCTGAAACTCTTTTTTTTACGAACCACAGAGGCGCAGAGAACACAGAGAGAAGAGAGAAGAGAGAAGAGAGAAGGAGGAAATGCTTAACTGAACTGTATTGCGTTAAAACGGACTATAACCTTTTCTCAGTCGTCTTGAGACGACTTTCGCTATTAGACTCAGAATTCATTCTGAGGCGGGCTAGATGAGAATGAAATAGCCCTGGGGAAGGGGGGTTAGGTTTGTGAGGCTTTGATGTTATAGGACTCATATTTGATTTTTGAAAAGATACGTAGGGTGCGTTAGCGTTTCGCGTAACGCACCATTGGTCAGGATTTGGTGCGTTACGCTGTCGCTAACGCACCCTACAAATACCTAATTTTGTTCAAAAATCAAATCGGATTCCTATAGCAATAATACTTTTCAAACAACCTTTAAGAGCAATGCCACTTTTAAACCATCTGCGCACCTTATGGCGACTGTTTTCAGCGATTTGCATCTGGTGTCAGATATCGAGTCATTGCTAGTTGAGAAGCTTTGTCCTTGTCTTTTTACAATATAAATTCTTCAGTAAATACAGCTCCCTCATAACTGATTTCAACCTGGAATTGTTTATCCAGTACTTCACTAAATTCTAACTGAATAGCATTATCAGTTTGCCTCGCACTGACTTGCTGACTTATAGAATCAGGGGTATTGGGATTAAGAGTAATTTTCAAGTTCAAGCCTGAAGGTAAACATTCTTCTTGAGGAGGAAGAATTTGAACAAGCACACCTTGTTCTCCATTTTCTTCTTTTTTTAGATTGACAATTAAAGCTAAAGCTTGATTTTGCAGCAATAGTCCAAAATCAAATAATTTAGTTTGTGAAATAGGAAAACTATTTGACTCCTTCCGACTTCTAACATAACCCCAAGTTAAGTTATTTGAAATTCTACTCCCAATAAAATCTGTAGATTGCCAACCTTCTTCAAATACTCCATCCCACCATTTACCCAGATTGACTAATGCTTTACATACTTGAGTTGTTACCTGAGTTATATTTTCTATAGCTGTGTTATTACTTGTTACTACTACAGGTAATTTAATCGCAGATGCTTCTAGGAAACGAGTGTATAGCAAGAGGTTATTTAACTCCGTGTCAAATAAAGATAGGGGTAATTGATAACTACCATCTACCTGAGATTTAAAATCTGGTGTTTGAGAATATTTAAATAGTTCATCATAACGTAAAAAGCCATGAATATTTAATTGTTCTTCTTCTTCTAACACCTCCAGCAAGACATAGAAATGAGCAGCCGTTTTGGCTGAGGTAACAAGTTTTGCTGGTACGATGACAAAATCATCAATTAGGTTATCTACGGTAATTAAGCAGAGGCGAAATTCACCCACACTGAGATAACAGACATCATCAATTGCATTAGCACTGTTATCTGGTTTAATTGTGATATTTGGATTTCGTTCTTTCAGACACTTTTCAAAACCAAGTTGTGCTAGTGCGTTTAAATATATTTTCCATGCGCCGAACTCGCCGAACTGACTAAAATGATTATCACTGATTACTCGCGCTTCGTCAAAATCTTCTGGTTCTAGCCAAACAATTTTTGGTGACAAGTTTATTTTTATGTCTTGTGTACCAATTGTAGAAATGTGTGAGTTACTCATACTTCCTCTGTAATTCATTTTATGCTACAACAGCTATGTATGTTTGATCATAAATTATTAATTATTAAGGTAGATGCGGAGCGTTTGAGCAAATAAGCTGTTTTTTATCTGTTTTTTGCTAGCAGCTAATTCGGCTTTTGCTTCTTTAAATGTTTTCTCATAGGCAAATTTTCTAATTTCAGCAGCAATATTTTTTAGATAATCAGGTTCATGATAAATTCTAGTGAAATTAGATTTATTAACTGATTGTAAAAGTTCCTCTAAAAAAATATCTTCGGTTCGATACTGGACAATTTCCAAAAAGGTTTCTAGCTGAAAAATGCGTCTGGCTTTACTCCATTCGATTTCCCAAAGTTTACCAATTTCACTCAAAGACTTATTCTCTTGGTAATAAAGTCGTAAACCTTCCGGAAATCTTTGAGCAAAGTTTTTGTAACCTCTGCTTTTTGTCAAATCTTCAATTCGCTGGTTAATTACCTCTGCTATTATTTGGTATAACACTTTTTCAAACAAATTTTTACAGATTTCTT
>NZ_JAIVFV010000068.1 GCF_020829445.1 Nostoc sp. CHAB 5836 | reverse complement strand
TAACGTATTGCTCGCAGTATAAAGGTTCTGACAGTCCCATCTCCCTCAGAAGCTAAAGGTTTATGTATGGAGATTTTGCCAGTTTTTGCCAAAATTTTTCTAGGCTCTTATTTTGGCAAAGGTATTATATGTGGGCAAATATTTGATGATGAGTTAGACCTTGCTTACGCCGTGATTGATGGCGTTAAAGCTAGAGGAGAAAAAGGCAAATACAGTACAAAACGTATTAAATTTGACTCTAACCGCTCTGGTTAATTTTTCGTTACATAGTTATAAATTTTCCCGCCCACCTACTTATACAATCCCTCTAGTGTTGATTTTTTCCAATGCTTTAGGAAGGTTAACAAATCGTTTTGGCGTAGACCCCAAGGTTTTACCAATGGTTCCTGTACAACTACAAGATGGCCCGCAATTCTTACAGGGAATCACACTACTGCAAAAAATGGTGATGGCGAGGGCTTTTCCTGGTGTCAGTTGGGACTGAAGTTTAAACTAAACTATGCAAAACGACCCAGCAGGGCTGAGTTAATCAGAGACTTAGCGAAATTATAAATAATCTTTAGTATTAAACCGCAACTGATCGCTCTTTACGTGGTGGTGTTACGACTTTTTTAACAATCGGACATCGGTTTTTACGGTGACGCTTTTTTCCTGCTTCCCAACCAGGGGACTTTCCGCGAGGTTTGGGTGGTTGGGCAGGAGTACCAATCACCGCAAAAACTCCACCCATAGCTTGAGCGACTCGTCCAGGAGTCAAATTATCGAGTGACTTCTGCCAAGGTAAAGGATTAAATGAAGATAATTCAACTATACGTATGGGTAAGGCTCCTGCAAATCTCTCAATTATGCGAGCGATCGCTCTTAATATACTCCGTCGAAATGGTTATGCTTCCATCACAATTGCCCAAAGATTTCTCTCTCATGACATTGACAAACTCCTTGCTCTTGTGGGATGAATCAGCCCTGCCTTCTAGGGGAGAGGCTTTGAGTTCTCCCCCTTCCCTACAAGGGTTGGGGGCTGGGGGGTTAGGTTTCGTGTTAGCTTTTCCACATGACCTGAATTGTCAGAGTCGATTTTGGATTTCATCTGGCTGGAATTAAACGCCACAAGCAATGTGAAGATTTTTGCAAAGTAGCGCCGAGAATTAATGATTACTCTGCGCTACTTTGCGTTAAAAAACAGTACAAGCCCTGTACGCTGGAAAATTTACCCTATCTAGTGCCACAGTTAAGCTAGTGCGCCTCTAAATTGCACATTTTTCGTTAAGACCGTCATTTGTCATGGAGCATGAGGCATGAGGCATGGGTCATTGGTTATTCACAAATGACAAATGACAAATGACTAACGACTAATGACAAAGGATGAATTTTACGAATAAATAAGCAATTAAAATGCGTCTTAGCCTAGCGATAATTGCAGTTTGCTCCAGAAGCTTAGTATGACAAAGGCATTCCCAAGCATAGCAAGGCGCTTGAAAAATATAGGAATCAAGTTGTTAAAGATGGGAACCTTCCTAATAACCCGTTTTATTGCAAGCTGGAAACGCTACTTCCTGGGTGATACTGTTGATGTTCGCCCTTCCCCCTCTCCCCCCCCTGATGTCCGTCCTTCCTTGGCGGGCCCAGTCCTTAGCTTAGGTGGCGGGGGCCCCGATGTCGATGATGCTATCCAGTGGATGATTAACCAAGTTCGGGGAAGTGCCAACTCCAGCACTAAAGTTAATGTTGTAGTCCTCCGCACTAATGGTAATCACGATTACAATCGGCTAATTTATGCCATGAAAGGCGTAAACTCTGTGGAAACTCTTCTGATTAACAATAGACAGGAGGCAAACAAAGCTGAGATTTATGAAAAAGTCAGAAACGCTGATGTGATTTTCTTTGCTGGCGGCGACCAATGTCAATACATCCGCAACTGGAAAGATACTAAGCTTGAGGCTGCTGTTAAGTCAGTTTACCTTAAAGGAGGTGGTATTGGTGGCACCAGTGCGGGCGCAATGATCCAAAGTGATTGTGTGTATGATGCTTGCGCTTCTTCCGAAAAAGGCATTGAAACTAGAGACGCACTCGAAGATCCCTACCGAGACATTACTTTTACTTACAACTTTTTCAATTGGAGTAATTTGAAGGGAACTATCGTAGATACACACTTCGACAGGCGGCAAAGAATGGGTCGAATTATGACTTTTATTGCCCGTCAAATTAAGGACGGTGTATCTAGCAGTGTTTTAGGCATAGCAGTTAGTGAAAGTACATCGGTTCTTGTGGATAAAAATGGTTTGGTAAAAGTTATGGGTAGGGGTGCGGTATACTTTGTACTTGGCAATCATATGCCGGAAGTATGCGAACCCCGAACGCCTTTGACCTTTTCCAGTTACAAAATTTGGAAAGTTCGCAGTGGCGACACCTTTAATCTTAAAAACCGACCAACCTCTGGGTACTATCTTAGGAGTGTTAAAAGGGGACGAATTGATTCAAATCCTTATTGAGTAGGGAGTGGGAGACAAGGAAAATAACCTTAATCCCCTCCCCGTAAAGGACTGACAACAAATAAATTACCCAATCTTGTGGGGTGGGCAACGTGAGCGCTCATGTTGCCCACCCCACAATCAGTAGTTGAGCTACAACTGAGCAGAATCGCTGCGCGGTATTGGCATTAAAAATGCGCTATAAAATCGAGAGAGTATTCTTGTGTTCTTCCCCCACTAATGCGCTTAAATCACAATTCCTACACTGTCGAAAGCTGTGGCGATCGCTCCCAGCTTTTTCTGCTTCTCATTAGGAGGATTTCCACGAAATAGAGTTTTTGCAATATTCTCAATAGCTAAACGGCTATCAGTGAAACCAGATTTTGGACCGAGCTTTTTTAAGGCTTGATAGAACAAGACTGCTACGGTGCTAGCATCGAATAGATATTCGTTTGTTTCGTTATTCTGAGAAATTAGTAATTTATAAGCAGCGTGGTTATGTATACTACAGTTATGATGAACTCCACCATGATCTTTATCGTATGACAAGTGGAGAAAATTATCCATGTGTGCTGGATGATTTATCTGTTGTGGCTGACCATTAATGATGAATTTGGAATTACATTTGTCAGGTTGCTGCAAATTCCTGAAGGCGTAACCTTGGTTGCTAAAACCATTTCCTATTTCCCATTTCCAAGTTCCAATTTCATGATTGCGAAAGTTGGCAATCAAAATGCCGAAAATATCAGCATAGGATTCATCAAGCGCTCCTGATTCACCCATATAATCGAGTTTAGTAGTCCAACTTGTCAAGGCGTGAGTAAATTCATGAGCAACTATATCTTGTGAAACAGCAAAACAAAGAAATTGATTATTGACTTGGCATTGCCCAAAAAATGCTTGTTGATAATCAGAAGACCACCAAGCATCCATATTTTGATTTTGGTTTGATTGGTCTTCAATACATTGAATACTAGAGATGTAGTGCGCCGTAGTTTCGTGTGATGGGATATACTCTAGCACCTCCCTGAAAAATACAGCTACATCACAAGCGTTAGCATACGCACTAATACTTTGGGGTTGCCAGGGTGGAGGGTTAACTATGTTTCTACCAGGAAGAGCTTCTGTCCCATAATCATTAATGTAATAGGTACATACTTTGAGATCTGTATCTTCAAAATACGAAGTTGGTTCTGAGTTGGTGACCTCTTCATAACAAAGGGTACGCTCTTGATCAAAATAATCCCGAATTGTTACCTGCATCTGCACCAAACCCCTGCACCTTTATCCTAAAGCTATTATCGGATAGTCTTCACACGAGGGAGCTTGGACACTAATTCTCCCGTATGAGCATCAATTACATAGTCTACCATTTCTTGTATCGACTCAAACATTTGGGGATCGTTAGTTTTATCAATTTGATTTTCGACTAAGTATACTAGCCGCCATTGTCCGTCTTGAGGCTTGTTTTCTTTATCTTGAGACTGTGTGGAGTCAAAGTAATAGTAAAGAGTGGATTTTAAAACCGAATTTTTCAAGTCCCACTTGGTCATTTTCTGAATTAAGTCTTTAAGTTCATTAGACTTAATCTTGGGGTTCTCATCAATATCAATAGGAATGCCAATGGCTGAGTTGATTGCAAGTAATTCGTTCTCCTCGTCAATTTCGACATTCACCTGAGCACCATATACAGGAATATCTTTATATTTCTGGTGGAATTTGATTGTATGTGTATTAGCTAGCTTCCAAGTTTCAATAGCTACACTTTCCAACTGAGTCTCGTGAGTTGACACTTTAGATGACAAAGAATCAGACTGAACAAAACCTCGTCGAGACTCAGCTTCCCATCCCAATACAGCTATTAATAACCAGTGCGCTACTTCCTTAAACTTATGTACCAAATCATCTGTGACTCCAGCTTTTCCAGATTCTTTAACTTTTCCAGACTTTCTAGCTATTTCAGCCTCTTTGGCTATCTTGGATACATTGGCTTTTTTTAACGCTTGAGCAAGCCGATGATATTTAATGCCTGCGTCTTCGGAATGAAAAGTCAAGATACTCATACCATTCCTCTGGGTAAAACTAGGATTGTGGTTATTTGATAAAGGGTTATGCACTAGAGTGTTTAACTTTATTGTTAACTACTAACTAAGACAGCATATAAAAATAAGTTATACAAATTTGATTTTGAACGGTTTAGCCAAATGTAGCTTTCACATGAAAATTGTTCAGGTCATTTTTACACAAGCCGTGATAGCGTTTAGGTCAAAAATACAAAATGTACAAACAACTTACGCAATTGTATATAATTGATATATATTATATCTTACGATATAATATATAACTACAAAATGTTTGTCAATATATATACAAAATGTACGATTTGATTACTGAAAAAAGTAACCCATCAGATAACTAAAATCTATTGCAACAAAGCTGTAAAACTTGGTAGCACTAATGACATTAGCCTAATACGTATTATACAAGCTGATGTATTTCATTTTAAAAAACTCCCTAATGTAGCTTGCTATTAACCCAATAATTACTAAAAAATATGTACAACATGTACAAATATAGCTACATTCAGATATATTGACTGTACAATTTGTACAAAAAAATAATCTGGTTAGAAACAGACTATACAGAACCAAGGCTTAAAGTATGCACAAGCAGAATAATCACTCTGAAAGTGAGAAAAGCTCACCTAACTCTGAATCATTGGAAAGTAAATATTCTTTAAGTTGTGAGCATCGTCGTTCTGGCGATCCATATAGAGCAACATCAGTGTATAAATACTTACTTAATTACTTGACGGATCTAGGGATAAACGAAAAGGAGGATATTGTTAAACCTAATGAAAGTAGTATTGCTAATCAATGGGGTCAGAAAAATAATCGGATTTTTATTAGACGTGTTTTACGCTCAGTACTTCCTGAATACTATAGTGAAAAAGAAAGAATCTCTGTAGTTCCAGGACTAACTCTGGGAAAGTTGGTAGAAATTTTAGAGGGAATTCAAGAATACCGGGCTGCAAAAAGATTAGAAACACCAAAGTCCAAAATCTTACGAATCTTAACTAGAGGAGAAAAATTAAGGGTATTTCGTATCTTTTATCAATTAACTTTGGAAGAGAAGGAAGTATTAAAGCTTCCCATACATCCGGGTGAAGCTATATTACAAGAATTTTTATCAACTGTTACAGATCCTAGTAAAGGTTTAAAAACGGAAGATACTATACTTTTCTACAAAAAAATAACCGATATTTTTTATAATTCATTCAATAAATTAGAGTCTAAAAATAGATTAAATATAACTCTTTCAACTACAGATATTATTCAGAATAACATTGAAATTATCCTAGCAGAATTTTATCAAGGAATAGATGCAGAGTTAAAATCACAAAAAATTAAAGAGCTTGTCAGTAAAGTTTGCGATCAAATCAGTCGGATTGAATTGCAATCTGGTTTGAGACAATATAAATCTATGTTTAAAAATGAAATTTTTACTGATGACGTACAACATAAGACTAGTCTAATACCTCATAATTTTATAGAGCATTTAACTCGCTGTATTGTAGAAAATAAAGCACTAAGTGACGATTTCCCTATTCATTTAAAACATTTTGAAATTGAGAAAATACATCCATTACCGCTTTATCTTAAAACCAAAGAGCAGAAGTTTGGTTTACTCAATCCATTGTTGTTGGAAGATGAAGAAGATGAGGAAGATGTTGTAGGTTTTAAAAATCAATTTGCCTACAAAATAAAAGTACATTTTTATATAAAGATTCCAGATAATTATCAACCTTGGATTCCAGAAAAAGCTCATCAAATTCGTTCTTTTAATCAAAATGAAAATAAATTAGAATTTTTTGAGGAAATTTCTGGTATTGGCAGTCCTATCCATAATATTGTTGCGGCAATCAATAGAGTCTTATTTTGGGATATTCCTAGCTTAAGTAGCTATTTACCGTTAGCTCGTGACATTTTAAACAATAACGAATTTTTTGGTAGTTCCAGTCTCGTTTGGTCTTATAGCTTGATTAACCTCTGCAATAAATCTGATATTGAAAAAGCAATTCAGCAAAATAAAACCTATGATGAAATAATTTCTAATAACGAAGTAATTTACGGTGAGTACTGCGGGTTTGATACTGTAGAAATAGCTGCGAAAGCTGCACTACAAGCTAGATTAAGAGCAATTCAACAAACTGGAATAAATCCTGTAACTTATATGACTGAGCTATGCCATCGTGTTGAAGAAATAGATGCTCTACGGCTAGCGGAAGGTTATGTAAATTTTTATCCGTTTTCTTTGAAAGCAATGGAAGGTTATCTAAATAAAACACTTTTTTGCAATCGTTATCGTGTCGTAGACAACAATTTAAATTTTATAGAAGTAGATGATGGTAAGGCATGGAGTACAGTTGCTTATGATGCTCATTTAAATATAACTGATTTTTATCTCAAAGAAGGTCTTTACCGGATTGCTAAAAAATATTTGGATGTTTTAAAACCCCACATTATAGAAGCAGAAAAAGGCAATAATAAATGTTTTAGCGATTTCATATTTGTTAAGTATGAGCTTTGCCTGTTTCGATATAATTATTTGGCAGATTTAGAAGATATAGAAAGTCGTCAAGCACATTCAGATCGTGGTATCGCTATTCGGGCAGCTACAGATAGTTTAAATAATGCTGAAGAATATCTAAAAAATATTTTGAGAAAATACTACATTGTTGATGCATGTGGTCAAAGTAATTTTCATCCATTCTTCTATCTTTTATCAAGAGTATACGCACACAGAGCGAAACTTTACATCTTTACATCTTCTTATACTGACCATCCTAGCAATAGATGGGATGCTTTAATACAACCAATTCATTTGTTAGAGAAAGCACGAATTTATGCAGCTAGAGATGCTAATCCAGCACTTTATGCTTATTGGTCTGCCTATCAAAGTTGGTGCTATTTAATGGTGGCATATTTGGGAGACTATAAACCATCATACACAGGATTTAGCAGAGAAGAGTGTATAGATTGGTCTAAGCGATTGATAGAACATGCATTAATTTGCTACGAAAGAATTGGCAAAATATGCTATCAACAAATTAAAGATAATGGAGGCAGAATAACTGAAGTGAAAAAAGATGGTAAATATTATGATCATTATGGAGATATGCAAATACAGGTCGTGCCTCTTATCCAAGAATTAAGTGAGGGAAGCGATGAATCTGAACAGATTTATGAACCTGAAAATAATGTTATAAATTTTGATTTCTCTATCTTCAAGAAGATTTGTACAAAAGAGCATAAATCAGTTTATTTATTTGGCACACATTCAAGTATTTTACTTTTTGGGATGGGGATGCTGGAACTTTGCGATGATGAAAAAAAAGAAAGCGAAAAAGTAATAAAAATTCAAAAAGCTATTAGAATGTTTACATATTGTTCAGCAATTGCTGAAGATGGAAATAAAGAGAAGAAAGATAATGATGGAAAATTTTACTTAGAAAGAATCTTTAGTCCAGGAGATTCTCTAGTCAGAGGTCTGTATCCACATCGTTTAACACAGTTTGCAGATTTAGGAAAAATTTGGGCAGCTACCTGTAAATCAATTCTGCTTCTTTATAATTCAACATTCGATTGGCAAGATATCGATAAGTTACTGGAGAACTTACCAACTAGCTATAGCAAATCAGTGTTAGAGGATAACTGTGGGCAAAAGCGTTACAACGGGCACTTAGAAAGTCATTGCGATCGCCTTATTCAGTATTTTGAGCAACTTAAATGTAAAAAACTTAATCTGACTAACTTAACTGAGATTCGCAACAAGATTGTAAAGGATATTTTCAAGATTATGCGCGGTGAGAGTGATGTGAAACCATAGTTGTTTTAATTTAGCTTTTTCAAGTATTCAAGGGGACGCAATCCAAAGCAGGTGGAAGGAATCATCGCAGCTGGGGAATTTCGCCTCAATCAGCAGGAACTACATGAGATTGGCACTTTCCTGCGCGAGAATCCATAATAAACGATTTTCTCTAAATGCTTAACTCAACTGTATTGCAATTAGTGGCGGGTTTGAATCTCCCACTAATTGATTCTAAATTCCGAATCAATCAGCAACCCCAAAAAGTTTTTTCACTTTGTCGCTACGCCGATAATATCAGGGCAAATGCATCTTGTCAACAAGAACCTCTCAGTGTCAATAAAGTCCATAATAATCGCATTAATGGCCGCTTATTGACAAAATTTTAAGCGATCGCCCTAATCCCTGAAAAATCAATCATAAATTCTTGTTCTCCCGTTGATACATTAATTAATATTTATGTCTAGAATGAAATAGCCCTGTCCTTCAGGTGGGGCGATACGTTCAATAAATAAGAAGCATCCACCTGGAGCAAAAGAGCATTCCGCAATCAGGAACGCTCTATTTTGATAAATTATGTTAAGATAATATGAATTTAAATTGAAAATTGCTAGTTGCTAAAATCAGGCATGGAGATTTGCTTGTTCCTGCAACCAAGGATCTACAGGTTGTCCATCTTTGCGGCGTAATTCAATTTCCACTACCATCACTTCTTTAGAACCAGGAGGCGCAGGTTTTTTATGGAACATAATCTCATAATCTTCTGGATTATGTTTGCGTTCTTTCAACCATTCCTGCACCTTGGTTGTGGCAAAAAATGATTGCCCTTGCTCAAACATTCGGGTAATCTGTAATTGCAGTGTATAAGGATTTATGCGACCCATTTTTACCGCCTTTGTTAAGTTAATTTTAGGACAAGTAATCTGCTTACCCTAGATAATCTAATGTTAGTGCCAAGTACCTACACGTGACTAAATAATTACTAATTCGTAATTCGTAATTCGTAATTAAGAGGGTACAGCGCAAGCACCAAAATCTCCATTGGTAAGTAACTCGGTGCAAATAATCATCACTGGTTTGCTTTAGCGCTAAAGCGCAACTACGAGCCAAATACAGAGATTTTACTTTTCGTTACATAGTTTAGTTTTTTTTCGCCGACTTACTTATAAGCAAGTTTGTAGTTAGGACTCTAATCTTCTTTTCTAAGCACTAAAGTCCTTACTACAAACATTTATGTCAAAAACTTGACTGCACTGTCCACTGAATTTGTACGTATAGTCAGGGGTGAGGGAACGCATTAGTTAAGGATTGTTCAGCATTTCCCACTGCCTCTACAACATTTAACTACTTAATTCTGTTATAGATTGGAGAGAGGCACGCCGCTTCAAAAACTGACCAACAGACTGAGACGGTTGTTATGAAGAGCAAAAATCAAGCTGTTTTCGCTTTAATTGTAAAAAGCACTGTTGTATTTTTACCGTTACTGTTATGCGTTGGAATTGCCAGTGGACAATCTGCACCATTACCCAAACCAGCATTAACTCCTACTCCGGTGTTATCGAATCAGGAACGGGAAGAATTAGCGCGACTACGAGCCGAAAAGCGAATTCAACAGCAAGTCCAATCTGATTTTAATAGCGCTTTTAGCCGTACAACTATATTACTAAATGTCTGGCTGGTTATATTAAGTCTATTTCCAGTTGCAATCATTGCTTTATTTTGGCTCCTGCGACGGGTGGTAATCCGTGAAATTGTTGATAGAGCAATGCAACAATTAGAGAGAATAGAGAAATTACAAAATCAGCTAACCACCGTTAAGCAAGAGGCTGAAAGTCTGATTCAAGAAGCTAAAATAATAAATTCTAAATTAGAACAGGAAACGACTAGTTTACAACAAAAAATTAAAAATCAACAAGAAGAAAATGTATCAATTCTGACATCTGAGCTAGATTTAGCTAAAGCACAAGTATTAAGTAAATTAGAAACGGAACTAAACAAATCTCAAAAAAATATAGAAAAGTTCGAGTCAAATTTTGCTTCTAGGCTATCTAAGTTAGAGTTTGATGCTCAACAAAAAAGGGATATAGCACTGGAGAATCTAGGGAAATTAGCATCTGTCATGGCAGAGGAACTGTCTAATCTAAAGTTAGGTGTGCAACAACAGCAAGAATTAGCCGTTGTTGATTTAGAAATGTCAAGATCTGAGTTCACATCTCAACTTTCTAGATGGCAGTCTGATGCTCAAAAGCAAAAGGATATAGCTCTTGAAAGTTTAACAAAATTGCAGTCAGAATTTGCTGAAGAATTATCAGAATTACAGGGATATTCTCAAGAACAAAAAGATAAACTTGTTGACAGTTTAGCAGCATTGCAGTCAGAATTTGCTAATCAACTATGGGAATTACAAGTAGATGCTCAAAAGTGCAAAGAGTTAATTATTGATAATTTAGAAAAATCTGGTTCTGAGTTTACTTTGCAATTCTCAGAATTACAATGGAATACTCAACAACAAAAAATGCTCATTTTGGAGAAATTAGAAAGATTAGAAGCTGAGTTTGTCTCTCAACTCTCTGAGTTACAATTGGATGCCCAAGAAAAAAAGGATCTCATCCTTCAAGAACTAACTGAAATTACACCTGAATCTATCTTAGAGGTGGTGAAATCTGAAGTTGAGGAAGAAATACAACAACAGCCACAACAACCCGAATTAACTGCTGATGAGTACTTAAAACAGGCAGATGGGCTGTTTTCCCAAAGGCGCTATGAAGATGCGATCGCAGCCTACAACCAAGCAGTTAAAATCCAACCTGATCAACCTGTGGCTTGGTTAAAACATGGTCTAACTCTCGGAAGGTTGAAACGCTACAAAGATGCGATCGCATCCTATGATCGAGCTATTCAGATTCAGCCAGATTATCATCAAGCTTGGTGCGATCGCGGCGTTGCTTTTGGGAACTTACAACAGCATCAGCAAGCCTTTGCCTCATTTGATCAAGCTACACAAATCAAGCCTGATGATGCAGTTGCTTGGTTAAATCGCGGTCTTTCCCTACTAGCATTAGAACAATATGAAGAGGCAATTGTGTCCCTGGATAAAGCGGTGGAATTCCAACCAAATTCTCCCAAAAACTGGGATAAACGCGGTTATACTTTGGTAAGATTGGGACGCGATGATGAAGCGATCGCTAGTTTTAACAAAGCCTTAGAAATTAAGCCAGATTATGCCAGTGCCCATTACAACAAAGCAGCTTGTTACGCACTGCAAAGACAAATTGACCGATCTCTGCTAACTCTACAACAGGCAATTGAACTTAATCCCAGGTATAAAGAAGACGCAGCAACTGATCTCGATTTTGATGAGATTGCTGATGATCAGCGCTTTAAGCAGTTGGTTGCAGAGTAAAAACATTAGACATCTCCGAAAAAGAATGTAGAGACGTAGCAGTGCTACGTCTCTACAAGGGTTCTGGGTAACGCATATTTAATTTCACCAGATGTCTATTCATTACTCCCCCCGGTTCGATTCTGTTCCCCAGACATCGCTTTGAGTTTAGATGTAAAAGACTCAGAGTAATCGCTTTTTTCTGGAGTAAATTGCCCGATTGGGGCATGAATAGGAGCTGGTGGGAGCAGTTTGGGCTGTCGTTGATGATTACTTGGTGATGGGGAAGGCGGTAGACTTTCTGGTGAGGTTTGCCTTTGGCTGACAGCAGACGATAGCTGAAGGGTTCTTGAAGAGGCAAATTTCCCAGAAAGCGGAGACTTTAAGACAGTTTTATGGTCTCTATCTTCCTGCTTCTTTTCTTCTTCACTTAAAGATAGCTTTGGTTCGGAACTTTTCAGTTGTAGAGTTGCAGTATTGCTGTGTTGATAGTCGTTGCGAATTTTAGCTGGTGGTAATTGAGGACTCGTGACTTTCTCTACAGTGGGGTTTTTCTTAACTGACGGTAGAGATGGTGCAGCCAATGAGGTTAAGCTTTGGGGAAATTTGCTACAAATCATCCGTTCAAATTCCATGTTGAAATGATATGTAGCCTGATCCCGGCGCTGCCAAAATACTAAGATTTGCTGCACGGAAACCGCTTTGTAACGACCTTGATATAGTGCCTCAATCACTGCCAGGTGTAGCCAATTCAGAGGGTATTGCGTTTGCCAACGCTCAACTAGCTCATTGGCATTATACCCACTGAGATCGAAACTATAGTTAATTAATAAGGCGATCGCCAAGTTGGCAGAGGTGTCCGGAAGTGTTGTTAACATGGGGCTATTAGCTTTATAGCTTTAGATCAAGATTTGTCACCCACCGCATAGGAGCCTAACGTGCTTTTAACTACATGGTTTTTTCCCAAGAGTTACCAAGCCGATAGGCAGTGTTCCCTATCTTACCTGTCAAGTTCTGGAATGCAACCCTACATAGGTTGATTTAATCGCAGGTGTTCGCCCAGTAGCAACTAATGCCTGATAAACCATCGCTGCTACTTCGGCGCGTGTTGCCAAATGTGAAGGTGCAAGCACTTTCGGATCTGGATAGTTGACAACTATACCACGTTGTGTAGCTGTGGCAACGGCTTTTCGGGCATAGTCGGGAATGGTATGACGATCGCTATATACTTCTAAAACATTGCCATCAACAGCTGGTAGCCCCAGCCCATTTACTAGAGAGACAATCACCTGTAGCCGTTGGACATTTTGATCGGGGCGGAAAGTGCGATCGCTAAATCCGCCAACAAAGCCACTGCTAGCGGCGATTTGAATAGCGCTATAGGCCCAAAAATCCTTGGGTACATCCGTAAAATCAGCTGCTGGGATTTTGGGAAATGGGTTGAAGGCGATCGCCACTAAAGTTGCATACTGGGCGCGAGTCATGGGTTTATCTGGCTGGTAGCTACTGTCGGCAAAACCATGAGTTAAATCCAGGCTGATTAATGCCTGAATAAATGGTTCTGCCCAATGTCCATCTAGTTCAGAAGACGCGGGGAGTTTTTGAGATGGGGATTCTATTGAGTTGTCCGAGAAACTAGTGCTAACTGCTACTCCATTAGCTGGGAGCAATTCGACCAAGCCCTTGACTAGAGAAGGATTTAATTGATTACCTACGGAAAGCAGCTTTTGTGTAGTGGCGTTGTATAAATCAAATTCATTATGATCACGAAAAATATTATCACCGGGATCTTTAGTATTACCTAAATCGGGGACTGCATGGCCATGGACTAATAAACCACCTTGGGTATTTTTCGCAATCAGATTTTGACGTAGGACAGGTTGGGCGTTGCGAGAAAGTGCGATCGCCGTGCGATTTTCTGATAATTTGTTATTGGCGATCGCCGGAGCGGCAAAGTCACTAATTGCTATGCCTAAAGGGTTTCTTTGAAATACATTCTCTACTACTTTTCCTTGGCTATGACCTGCCATTACTAACCCGCTTGCAGTATTTTGCACAAATATGTTATTTATAATTGAGGGTTTGGCAGTACCAGTGGTAAACACACCTTCCCGTCCACAGTCACTGAAAGTATTGTTAGCTAAAGTAGGTGCAGCCGATTCAATCCAGATACCAGTACCTTTGACTGAGGGATTGGTGACAGTTACACCCAAAAGACAGGCATTATCTACTAAAAGCAGCGTGATATTTTGCATCCCAAAGCTAGGACTTTGATACTCCCCACTCCCGGAAATTACAATCCCTCCACCTTTGTTCGCTTCGTTACCCACCACTGTCGCTCCTCTACGGATGATCAGTGGGAATACCTCACCACTAGCAGTGCTGTAAATCCCCGATTCCAGATGAATTATCGTAGGTATTTTGGTTACTTTTAAGGCACGGGTGAGGCTTTGAAACGGACTCAACCGTGAACCAGTATTGCAATCATTCCCTGTCATAGGGTTGATATAGAGTGTGACAACGAGGGTAGAGTTCACCATTAATAGTTGAGAGTTAAGTATGTTAATTATGATTGTCATAATTAACACTACTTGTAGCAAATTTTTTTAAAATAGTATGTTTGTGTATAGAAAATATATCCACGTTACTTTTCCTTGCAAGTCGATAATCTGTAGACACAATTGATAGACTCTGACTAACGAACCGCCAAGACGCCTTTGCGCAGCGTCTCGTTAGAGAAGGACACAGAGAGAAGAAAGAAATGCTTAACCCAAGGGTATTGTATTATCAGCTTGGCGTTCCAAGTTCCGAACCAGTGTGTGTTCTCTAGAACAGTGTGCAGAGTTGTTTGGCAAGTTAGTGCAAAGCGATCGCTTCGCTATACTCAATTGTGGTGTTCGTCTGGTAGAGTTTATGGCAAAACCAATTCGTATTCTTTTGCAAACTACGATTCCTACGACTGAAGATGACTGGAGCATTTTTCGTTTCTCGATGTTACAAGAATACTTAGCATCGATTCAAAACGAAGCAGGAAACAGCCGATTTGAAGTTACAGGACGCGATTACCAATCAAATGTAGTCGATGGTGATCCAGTTTTAAGTAGTCTCGACAAATCAGATTTTGATGAACTTTGGCTATTTGGCTTAGAGGTAGATAAGGGTTTAACCGAAAAAGACATTGCCGGAATTAATGCTTTTCGGCAACGCGGCGGCGGGATTTTGACAACACGAGATCATCAGGATATGGGCTGTTCGATGTGTGGTTTACTTGATATTGGTGATATCCACTATTTCAACACTAAAAATCCCGATCCCGATGAATCTCGCTGGAGCCGAGATGACTCATACACAACTTATATCTCCTGGCCCAACTATCATTCTGGAGCTAACGGTGATTATCAAAAAATTACCATTGTTGAACCCATTCACGAACTTTTAAAAAATCCCAATTCCCCTTCGGGAACTATCGATTTTTTCCCAACACATCCCCATGAAGGTGGAATTGGCGTACCCTTGGACAATGCAAACGCACGAGTAATTGCTTTGGGTAAAAGTTTAGTTACAGGTCGTAACTTCAATCTGGTTGTAGCGATCGAGCATCATCAAGATGAACAGGGAAATATACTAGGACGAGCAGTAGCTAACTCCAGCTTCCATCATTTAGTAGATTACAACTGGGATATTAATAAAGGCTGTCCCACTTTTGTAGATGAGCCGCCAGGAGATGGAATGAAAAAACAGCCCCGTGCCTTAGAAGATATCAAAACCTATGTGCGTAACGTCGCTTTTTGGCTAGCAAATTGATTAAGTAGTCGTTGGTCATTGGTCATTGGTCATTGGTCATTGGTCATTGGTCATTTGTCATTTGTCATTTGTCATTTGTCATTTGTATTTCAAAGGAGAGATAACCAATTGACAAAGGACATTCTTAACGATTGTAATATGCAATAGACATAGGAGTGAAAATGAATTGTTTTGACGTAGCAGTGCTACGTCAAAACAAGGGTTGTGGGTAACGCATATTTAATTTCACTCCTATGTCTACTAGACATAGGAGTGAAAATGAATGTGAAAGCCTTGTGTATTCAGAGCAGGGCTACGTTTCCCCGCCAACCACTACATCTCGAATTCGCAGACTAGGGCCACCACAACCTACTGACAAGCCGTTTTGCCCTCCCTTACCACAACCGCCGGATTCATCCCAGTAAAAATCATCACCAAGTGCCTCAATATCCGCTAAAGTTTGGAATACATTTCCCGAAAGCGTCACATCCCGCACAGGTTCAGCAATTTTGCCGTTCCTAATCATCCACGCTTCCCCAGCACTAAAGGTGAACATTTCCCCATTCGTCATCCCACCCAACCAATTACGGGCATAAACTCCTTCTTTGATATCGGTAAATAAGTCTTTAGCTGGTGTTTTACCCCGTTCAATCCAGGTATTTGTCATCCGCACAATGGGAGTAAAGTGATAGTTGAGACAGCGTGCGTTACCCGTAGGCGCTTCCTCCAATTTGCCAGCAGTTTCACGAGAATGTAAACGTCCCACTAAAACTCCATCTTTAATTAGTTGAGTAGTAGTAGCAGGTGTGCCTTCATCGTCGTAAAAATAGCTACCGCGATGTCCCTCTGGAGCCGCACCATCAAAAATTTGGAGTTCTTCTGGGCCAAACCGCCGTCCAATGGTCATGACTTCCAGCAGATCGGGGTTTTCATAAGCCATATCAGCCTCAGAAAGATGTCCGAAGGCTTCGTGGACAAATAAACCCGTGAGAATTGGATCAATGACTACAGTGTAAGTATTGCCTTTGACCGATGGCAGAGATAAAGCGGCGATCGCTCTTTGAGCAGCACCTTTTACCTGTTCATCCAAATCAGTTAAATCTTCGTAAGCTTTGCGAGAACCAGTAGTTTCCCTTCCAGTTTGGACAGTTTCGCCATTTCTAGCGGTGGCGGCAAAGCGCATTTCCATATCCACCCAAGATTGCTCGATCAAAGTGCCTTCTGAGGTAGCAATGATTACTTTTTGGGCACTGTCACCATAACGCACCGAAGTAGTGGTAATTCGATGATCAACGCTTTTGAGCAATTGGGCGTAGCGATCGCACAATTGTTTTTTCTGCGAGAGTGGGATATTTCGGGGATCAGTACCTTTTAGGGGTAGAATGCATACTGCTTGCACCGGGTCAATGGGTGCAAGTAAAGTTTCTTCATCCCCAACCATCCGCGCCCCAGCGATCGCTTCTTCAATACGATCTTTGATTGTCTCCAGTTGGTTAAAGCAGCTCAACCCCCATCCACCTTTATAACAAGCGCGAATATGTCCACCAATGGAGATGCCAACGCTTAGGGTTTCTACCTTGTCGCCACGCAACAAGATATCAGTCCCTTCCGCTTCCTCAAGGCGAATCATCAGATAATCTACGCGCTCACAGTTGCGGGCGATCAGGTCAGAAAGTAAATTTTGGGCGTCAGCAAGTGTAGTCGGCATTTCCAATTAGTCACAATGACGAACTGCATTTATTTTGCAATTAATTGGGCAATTTCTGCTACCTAATGTCGGAGTTCGCCTCTGAGGGGGTAGGGGAGATGAGGGAGAAATCAATTCAAAATTCACGCATTTTTTGATTATTTTGCATAAGTCCTGGTAGAGAAGAAACATTCTGAGAAAGACTTGGGGACAAGTTTCTTCCCAGGACTTACGCAAAATCATGAAAAAACGAACCGCCAAGTACGCCAAGTACGCCAAGAAATAAGAGTTGCAGAGAGTTTTTGCGTAAGTCCTGCTTCCTTGAACCTATACCATTTGCCCCATGCCCAATCTTTAGTACTTCTAAGTTACGGTGGGTAAGAACTGAATGATGTGCTAAGGTAATCAAGTGAGAATAAAATTCGGTTACAGTGTTTGTTTTTAGTATTGACAGGCTTTTTCCTTTTGGTCTTAACAAGCTTGTCTCCGAAATCTAAATCTCTACACACCTATGATTTTGGAGATAACGCATGTCAATTTATGTAGGTAATCTATCCTACGAGGTCACACAAGAAGACCTCACTTCTGTTTTTGCCGAACATGGTTCTGTAAAACGGGTTCAGTTGCCTACTGACCGTGAAACCGGACGTCCACGCGGCTTTGCTTTTGTAGAGATGGGTACAGAAGCAGAAGAAACAGCTGCCATTGATGCTCTTGATGGGGCTGAGTGGATGGGACGCGACCTCAAAGTCAATAAGGCTAAACCCAAGGAAGATAGAGGTGGTTCCTTTGGTGGTGGCGATCGCCGCGGCAATAGTGGTGGCGGTGGTGGATACAATCGAGGACGCTACTAAGATTTAACTAAAACAGCATAGGTGTCTCAATCACCCCATAGGGAAATCATGAGATGGCAGTTGCTTGAAGTAGGCTTTGCCTACACCAGTCGCTCATCAGGTCTTGATTCTCAAGACTCCTGACAATAAAAAAGAATTTCAGACTAATAGAACTAGAGAGTTCTAGATGCTATTCCCAATTAATTGGCAGATCTTATATAATACCGCAAGTGCCATTGGTGTCTGGTAGTTCACGATCAAAAATTAAGTTTTAACGTCTTCAGGGCAGATAATGATTCTGCCCTTTTTGCGCTCCGGTCTACTGCATGGCTTAAAACTGCCCAGTACCAATTAAGTAGGAGATGAAAATGACCCAAGTATTTGTGGGCGAAAATGAAGGAATTGAGTCAGCCTTACGTCGATTTAAGAGAGAAGTTTCCAAAGCAGGTATTTTTCCAGACATGAGAAAGCATCGTCACTTTGAAACGCCTCTGGAAAAACACAAGCGCAAAGAAGTCGCAAGGCACAAACAACGTAAGAGAAATTTCCGTCGTAATTAACAATTAGCGATACCTACAGTTAGCTACGCTCACGCACTCTCTCATTAGATTCTTCGCTGTCGAAGAGGCGATCGCTATACTCCAAAAGAAAATCTAAAGGGTAGGTTTTGGCAAAACCATTACTCGATATCATCTGAATGGGTAATTTTACACTCCCACGGCTACGGAAATATCGCTACGTTTATTCTATTTTAAACCGTGGGATTCTTGTATGAGATCCAATGAAAAAGTCAGAGCGGAGACTTTATCCGCTCTGTTAGCAATGTAGGAGCATCACTTTGTAAGAGAGTGCCCTTATTTAACGTGAGTTCGACAAGTCTTGTTTGACCTCTCCCCCAGCCCCTCTCCGACGCACAGAGGGGAGTAAAAAGCTTAATTTTTCGTTACTCCTCCCTTTCCGAAACGGAAAGGGAGGTTGGGAGGGAGAGGTTCATCGAACTCACGTTTATTTAAATCCCCTAACTTTAGTTACGGAAATTGACTGGTAGTTGATAACTGTTAAACACTATATTTCACTCACAAGTTGAGATGTAGTTATCCTATGTTTTATTTTTTGTACAGTTTGATCTGCTAGGTTTGAGGGTCTTGTTCATTTTTAGTAGAAAGAGAGCGAATTAACTCCCGAATTACATCAGTTGCTGGTCTTCCTGTTATTGAACAGTATTGTTCAAGCCTCTGTGCTTCACCTGAGGTGAGATTGATGGTAAGTCGTTTAGCAGCCCATTTTTTATTCATGTATTAGACAAGGTATATCTTTAAACTACTTCTCTAATATCAATCATTTAAACTGCTACTACAATGGTATAATTGACTACATTTAGTTCAAGTAATCATGAAGTTGGATAGGATATTTTTCTTAGTAATAGTGAAGAGGTAACTTATATTAGAGAGCATAAAGTTTACCTACTTTCAGGGCAGTAATTATAAATAGAATGTAAAAAGAATATTAAAATATGCAAACACAAAATAGGTATGATCACAAAACAGTTCAGCAGAATAATACATTGGTGATTCATTAAGCAGTGGGGCGATCGCGGAATCCTCTGCTTGGCTTGACGATTTACATACCCTGGAAGAGAACAAGGCTAACCGACTCAAGCGATCGACACCATGAGATGTTTCACAGGTTCGATTTGGACAATACCATGCTCCGTATTGGCAGTATGAATATGCTGCTGCATGGGATGGAAAAGCCGGATGTGCGCTATCAGGATTCGCTGACACAGGAGCATTCGGGTGATGAAGAAGCTTATACTCCAATACACTTGGGTTAAGCATTTCCTCCTTCTCTCTTCTCTCTTCTCTCTTCTCTCTGTGTTCTCTGCGCCTCTGTGGTTCGTAAAAAAAAAGAGTTTCAGCCTTTTGTGAACCGTATTGGCTTATCTCTAGTCCTGGCTAATTTGGCGAAGTTAGAGGTGGAAATTCAGCAGGGAATGGAGGAATTAGGGGCATTGTTAAAATAGTTAAGTACGTTGGTGCGAAAAAATTCAATTATGTTACGAAACGTAAATAAGCTTAAAACCCTTACAAATGACGAATGACGAATGACAAATGACAAATGACAAATGACAAATGACAAATGACAAATGACAGCCTTAGCCAGTTAACTTTAATTGCGCCGACCTACTTAATACAAGCGGTTTATGGGAGAAATAGCCATGACAGTTGCAAGTGCTAAAAAAATGACTTTTGAGGAATTTCTTCAATTTGATGACGGTACGGATACTTCATATGAATTGGAGAATGGGGAATTAATTGTTATGCCTTTTGAAAGTGAGCTAAATCGGCGAATAGCCACGTTTTTATTAATCTATTTTTCTAAATTAGGTATTCCCTATTACCGCTTGAGTATGAAAACAGAAATTGCTGTAAATAGTCGTATGGTGGGGGTGCGTGTTCCTGATTTAGTGGTGTTTTCGGAAGACTTGGCGATGGTAATGCAAGTTGCCACACGATCGCTGATTTTGATGGATATGCCGCCGCCGTTGTTGGTGGTTGAGGTGGTGAGTCCGAATCAGGAAAGTCGGGATTATCGTTACAAGCGTTCTGAGTATGCAGCGCGGGGTATTGCGGAATATTGGATTGTTGATCCTATTGCCCAAAAGGTGACGGTTTTGGAATGGGTAGAGGGATTTTATGATGAGCGAGTTCATCAGGGAGAAAGTGTTATTGTTTCTTCAATTTTTGCTAATCTTCAGTTAACTGCGGCTGAAGTTTTGCAAGGATAAAATGTGATGAAAACTATTAATGAAATTCGACAAGTTTTATCACTACAAAAGCAATCTCTCTGTGAAATTTATTTTTTTGTGGGATGGGAGTAAAGTGAGTTTAAAGGAGTATTTAGGACTGCAACAATCGGAGACCGGGATGGTACAAGGATTATTACAAAAACGGGTGGTAGTTGTCGGTGCTGGTTGGGCTGGTTTAGGAGCAACCTACCATTTAGCAAAACAAGGCTACGATGTGACACTTCTAGAAGCAGGCCCCTATCCCGGTGGATTAGTGGCAGGTTGGCAAACAGCAGCTGGTAAATCTGTTGAAGCTGGTATTCATGGCTTTTGGTATCCTTACAAAAATATTTTTTCCCTAATCAATGAATTAGGAATTAATCCTTTTACTACTTGGACTCGTTCTTCGCAATATTCGCCAGCAGGTTTGGAAGTTGAATCGCCAATTTTTCAAGACTTACCGCGACTCCCTTCGCCACTGGGAACTTTTCTTTATACTCAGTTTAAGCGGCTGCCACTAATTGACCGTCTGAGCGCCCTACCTTTACTTTATGCTGTTGTTGATTTTGACAATTCTGATGCAGCTTGGCGGCGCTATGACTTTGTAACTGCCCGTGAATTGTTCAAAGACTTTAATGTTTCTTTCCGGCTTTACCGCGAGGCTTTTGAACCAATGTTATTAGTGGGCTTGTTTGCCCCTGGTGAACAATGTTCAGCCGCAGCAACTTTAGGGATGCTTTACTTTTTTATTCTGGCTCATCAACCGGATTTTGATGTAGTTTGGTGTCGGGGAACTGTTGGGGAAAAGATATTTCGTCCTTGGGTGGAACGTATTGAAAAAGCTGGTGCGCGAGTATTACCCAGGCGTCGAGTTACAGATTTAATTGTTGATAGTAATCATCGAGCCAAGGGTGTGGTTTGCGGTGATGAAGTAATTGAAGCAGATGCCGTGATTTTTGCGGTTGGGATCACCGGGATGAAGAAAATTGTCTCAATGAGTCCTAGTTTACAAAGCCGTGAAGAATTCCGTAATTTGAGCAATTTAGGAGCAATTGATGTTTTAGCAACGCGACTATGGTTTGACCGCAAAATTGATATTCCTCGTCCTTCTAATGCTTGCTTTGGATTCGACGCAACTACAGGTTGGACATTTTTTGATTTGAATGCCCTACATGATGAATATCAAGATGAACCAGGAACAGTAATTGAAGCTGATTTTTATCACGCAAATCAGTTTCTTAGTTTGAGCGATGAAGAGATTTTAGCAATCGTTCAGGGTCAATTAGCAACTTGTGTACCAGCCTTTCGAGAGGCAAAGATCATTGATAGCAGTGTAATTCGGCTACATCAGGCGGTGACTCACTTTGCACCTGGTAGCTATCGTTATATGTTACCCGCGAAGACAAGTTTTGAGAATGTGTTTATGAGCGGGGATTGGATTGTGAACCGTCATGGTTCCTGGTCACAGGAAAAGGCTTATGTTACTGGTTTGGAGGCGGCGAATTTGGTGGTGTCTTATTTGGGAGAAGGTCAGCTATCTGAAATTTTAGCTGTAGAAGAGGATGAAGCCCATATACAAGTAGCGCGATCGCTCAACCAAACTTTGCGGGAGTTGAGCAAATCTATCCTACCTGACTTTTGGTTGCCATAATCTTTAGGGATGCACTGCTATCCCTACTATATGTATATTTCTCGCAAATTTAGTTAATCATTAATTGTAATTTAAATTCGGTAAGCTAAAGAAAGCGATCGCGATACCATCCTTATAATGTAAATCAAATCACATAAGCTTATGGAGCCAGACTCTTTACAAACCGAGGTGATTCTGACGCACCCGCGTGAATCACTCGGTAGAGTGCAACTTGATTGGACACCCCAACCCGGAAACTATCTTGATTTTCAAGGTAAAACCTACGCGGTTTTAGAACGCCGCCATCGATACCAACTTAAAGCTGGACGCTACCATTTACATAATATTGTCATTTATGTACAGTCTGCTAAACGGCCATCTGAGAAAAGTTTGGTGGCGGGACGTTGGGTAATCGGGGATGCCACCTGCTGCTATAATGCTCATTCAGAAATTATTCGCTGTGCAGTCAACCCTGATGGCCCTTGCGAATCTTGCCACTTTTATGAAAAGTTAGAAGTCATTTAATTTGAGATTTGAGATTTGAGATTAGGACTCAATAGGCTTGGGTTAAGGCTAAAACTCTTTATCAAAGTCAATTTTTTTAACGAACCGCAATCGCGTAGCGTCTCCCCTTGAGAGAAGGACGCAAAGGACGCAAAGAAAGAGAAGAAAGAGAACAAAGAAATGCTTAACCCAAGTGTATTGTCCTTTAAGGGACTGACAAATAAAAAAATACTCAACTACTTATTGTGGGGTGGGCGACACGCAATACTGTTCGCTTTGTGAATATTCGTAGAATATTCGTAGGTTGGGTTGAGGAACGAAACCCAACATTTTCTTTCTCTTTGTTGGGTAACGCAAAGCTCAACCCAACCTACACATTTTTATTTTTAGTCTTAACCGAACCGTATTGGGGCGACACGAGCCATTGGTGTCAACTTAAGCCTGGGCGAATGGAATTCGCGGCTACACAAACTTTCGTCCGCCTGCGCGGACTAAGAGAAAATTAATATTTTTAACCCGCGCAGGCGGGTTTCGTCTGTGTAGACGCGGTTTCTAACCGCCCTTTTAACGTTAAGTTGACACCTATGGACACGAGCGCCCACCCCACAAGATTGGGTAATTTATTTGTTGTCAGTCCCTAATCCAAAATCCCAAATCTAAAATTGCCAACCTCTCAACTCCCTACACCAAAAACTTCTCCCACAGTTAAGCGGGTACCATTCACAAAATCCCATCCTGACTGGGGACGTTTACCAGCTAGCTGAACCTCTCGCAACAGCAACAAACCTTCCCCAGTTTGGACGATCGCTCCAATTCCTTTGCCAATGCTTACTACAACTCCCGGTCTATCTGATACGTTTGACAAATCAGGCAATTTATGCACTACTTCTTGTAATTCTGGTGGGAGATTGCGATCGCCTACAGAAGCAAGGGGAGCAGAAGCGGTTATTTTCAGCAGGTTGTTACGAAAGGTAGCCGTGCAGTTAGGGTAAAAGCCTCTGATTTGATTGTGTAATTGGATTGCGCTTTTTGACCAATCCAAGGCATAATCTTGTTTTTGAATCAGAGGTGCATAAGTGGCTGCTAAATTATCTTGGGGAATTGGTTGAATTTCTTTACGTTCTAACTTCAATAGAGTTTCCACCAACAAATCCCCACCGATCGCCGCTAGTATCAAGGCTAAATCTTGAGCGTTATCCAGTAATCCAATGGGTGTAGTGGCTATTTGTAACACTGCGCCAGTATCCATCCCTGCATCCATTAACATGGTCGTGATCCCCGTTTCTGTCTCACCGTTATACAAACACCACTGAATCGGCGCTGCACCGCGATATTTGGGTAAAATCGAGCCATGCACATTAATGCAGCCCAACTTGGGCATATTTAGGATTTTTGACGATAAAATCTGTCCATAGGCGACAACAACAAACACATCTGCATCTAATTGTTTGAGTTTAGTTAAAGCTTCAGTGTCTTTTTTGACGCGTTCTGGTTGCCATACTGCTAAATTGTGAGCAGCAGCGATCGCTTTTACTGGTGTTGGCGTAAGTTGATTTCCGCGTTCCCGGCGTTTATCTGGTTGAGTAACAACTGCTAGCACCTCAAATTCTGAATGATTCAATAACTTTTCCAAGGTGGGTACAGCAAACTGGGGTGTACCAAAGAATACAATTTTCATTAAAAAATTAGTTGTTAATCATTATTCACTAGTTAATGGTAAGTGCCACCATGATAACTGACAACATTTAAGCTGCATCTGCCGTTTAGAATCAACCAAGACAGCATGGGAGCAAACTCCTGTATTCTTAACGGTAGATGGAAAATACAGTTGAGTTCCTGTAAATAATATTGGCTCTTTGGTGGTACAATGTTTTCGTGTTGGTGAAACCAAAGGCTGCTTGATTGACTTAAAAGTTAAGTTGACAAGTGTAATAGCTACTATCAACTGCATCTGCCTCTAGTGAACCTAGTCACTTAGTGGGCTTTCGCCACGAGTCGCTAAAGCATCTACCGAGTAATTTTTGTGTTCCTGATCATGTTCTCGAAATTGGGTTTAAATGCAGTTGGGTTTCCCAAAAAGTATTGCGTCTTCTAACTATTTTTGTAGTTTAGATAGCAATTTATAACTTGGGGTTGCTGCTACCAATATCCTCTGAGTATGATGTATTATGCGTCCGCTTTCGCAGGTTTTTAATTAACGCCTCACTTCTACCATCATGAGGGTTTGCGTTGTTATATTTAGTGTGTACCCTGGCTTATCTGCTGTGTACTAGCGATCGCTAGTACGATCCCCGATAACCGAGTTATTTCACTACTAGATTCGCAGCCCTATTGTCTAAACTGTACCTCTAATAAACCTTGACCAAGACATATTTTTGGTGTGGTTAGGTATAGCAATAGCAACACTATATATTGTGTAGTAATTACTGAGTTCTCAGCATATTTACTATACTCGCATATTTTTGTAAAAAAATATTCCGTACCTGAGTAATAAAAGATGTAGACAATGATACTTAATTTTTTTAAAACTCGACGAACTTTGAACCAAATATCTCGTCCAAGTTTTTAGTTTCTTGTTATACATATAATTACTGCCTGCCCCATTGCTGCATAGGTATTGCTTCTCACATAGCAACCCCCCTTTAGAGAGTCTACAAATGCTTAAACCCCTTTTGCTGTCAGGATGGTTCCGTACGCAACCATTTGTAAATTATGTTGTAGTTGTGATACTACTCGCACCCTTAGTAGGGGCATCAGGTCACTCGATCCCAGTTAAATCCGAAGTAGCGAAATTAACTTCGATGACTGGAGAGTCTGACTCTGCATCAAAGGAAATAGCTGTAGTTGGGGAACCTGAGATCGCTGAAATATTAAAAACAGATCAAATTAACTCGTTAACAGGAGAATTTGACTCTGTGCCAACACAAAGTACTGCTGTCCAGGAACCGCAAGTATTACCAGCAGATAAAATTGAGTCTTTGGCTCAAGCAGATAGTTCTGTGTCAAGCAGCAATTTAACTGTTCCTGATCATTTGGCAGCAGTTGAGCTCGCACCATTAACAGATGTTCCTGTTAGTCAACTTAATTTAATCCGAAAACTCAAAGCTGCTAATGTCAAGTCTTTGAGAGGAGAAAAAATTTCTCTTTCTAGAGAAAAGTCTTTTACTGAATCATTGATCGCAACTCAAGTAGCACCAACTATTAGAGAATCACAATCAACCACAACGACGGAAATACCTGTTGTTGAAATACGTGATCAGTCCCAAACAGAACAAATAGATCCTATAGGTAGTCCTCATCCTATTCCTTGGAAATGGATCACAGCGACTCAAGAGGCTATTGCTTCTAATGGTGGTTCGGGAGTGCGTCACTACCGCAGCCTACCCGTGGTTTCTCCAGATGGAAAATATTCTGTTTATAGCCGAGTGCAACTAGAGGTAAAACCCCAGATGTACAACAGCCGTGTCACCAGCGTTTTGTTTATTCAAGATATGCAAACTAAGAAATTGTGGGTGATGGCTTCAACTACTCCTGTTAGCGATCCTTTATTAAAAGTAAAGGCTCTAAAGGCCGAGTCTTCAGAAGAAACTGATCCAAGCGGTAAAATTGGGGTATTAGTTCCAGTTAGCTGGTCGGAAAAAGGCGATCGCTTCTTAGCACGCAAGTTTGAAGGTATATTTAACACAGGTGATTCTACAGATAGTGCCGTGATTTGGGATCGGCAAAAAAACCACGCTAATACAGTTGCTCCTGCTAATGAGGAAGAACATGAGAAGATTGCAGTATTGTTAGGCTGGAGTAAAAGGCAACCGGATCATGTATTGTTCCGTGCAGGTGAGTTGGGTGAAGAAAACTGGCCATTAATGCAAGTTGCTAATGATGGCAAGACTCTACCCACAACAGAGGAAGATCAGCCGATTACTTTTGGTAAAAAGGTTACAGAAATTTGGGCAGACCCGCAAGTAGCCTACCGATAATTTATTAAAAATCTTATAACTCCCGTTGTCGTCACTGCTGACAACGGGATTTTTTTGGCGTTGCCTAAAATAGGGCAAAATAGTACGCACGCGATCCAATACGCTTCAATACTGCGCAGGTTTTGCCCAAAAACCTTAACCCGTGTAGGTTGGGTTGAGGAACGAAACCCAACATTTGGGGGGGCTTTGTTGGGTAACGCATTGCCTCAACCCAACCTACGATTTTCCAAAACCTACGCAGTATTGCAATACGCTTGGGTTAAGGATTTTATGGAGAACCATAGGCCTGTAGAGACGTTGCATTGCAACGTCTCTACACTATCCACTGGACAAGGGTTTTAGTCTTATCCCAAGCGTATTGGCACGCGATCGCTCTCTGCTTGGGTTCAGATCGCAAAATCGCATTGCTCCTTCCACTGTTATATAAAGTTTTATTTATTTTTTTTAAAAAGCAAAAAACACTTGTATCTTAAAAAATAAAGACAAAAGAAATAAGTTGGATCAGATTTTAGATAGCTAATTAACTGATTCAAACACACATAAGACTGTACTTCATAAATATAAAAGCTTTACAACAATTTACTCCCCTCTGCAAAATTGCTGCACTCATTGATTTCTCATTGAGGGGTACGAGCGGCTGTAAACGGATACTAGACGATAATCAAGAATCGAGGTAGTTAAGCTATGTCTAATAGTTCAGCCATGTTTTACACCCAGCGATGTCTATGACGGGCAAAGTACTTAAAATTAAAACTATCTATAAAGACTTATTTATCACCCCTTTCCCACTCAGGTATAGCACCTTTGACCCGACGGATGGGCAAATTAGCAATTAAAGCTGTGGTTCGTTGGTTGCTTTCTAAGGAGAACTCCAAGCCCTCTGTCTCAACTTCCACATAGCGACAGACTACATCTAGGATTTCTTGCCGCATTTTTTCCAATGTTTGAGGATCTATATCAGCGCGATCGTGAGCAATCACCAATTGCAGGCGACGTTTAACTTGAGTTCGACTGCTATCAGGGCCGCGAGAAAAAAGTCGTTCTAGAAGTTCAATCATTACGAATAGGTCTGGGGCGGAGACTGGAAAAGTAAGTTAAACAATCTTTGTCCTGAATAACCTTCGTATACGGGCGAAGATACTGTCTTGGGACGAGTCGATCTCCAGAAATTCGACACTTTCCCCTTCTAATCTACGAGCAATGTTCTCAAAGGCTGTGGCAGCTAAAGAGGGATTTTCCGCTAACACTAAGGGTTCGCCGCGATTGGTAGATACAATAACACGCTCGTCGTCAGGGATTACCCCGATCAGGGGAATGGCGAGAAGTTCCTGAACATCTTGCACTGACATCATATCATTTGCCTGCACCATTGCGGGTCTGATGCGGTTAATTATTAAATGAACACGCTTGATACCTTGCGCCTCTAGTAACCCCACTACCCGGTCAGCGTCACGAACTGAGGAAATTTCTGGTGTGCTGATCACTAGCGCTTCTTTTGCTGGGCCGATCGCATTTTTAAACCCATTTTCAATGCCGGCGGGGCTATCAATAATCACGTATTGATACTTTTGCGCTAGTGCATTCACCAATAACTTCATCTGTTCTGGTGTGACTGCATCTTTGGAGCGATTTTGGGCTGCCGGCAAGAGTACGAGATTGGGTTGGCGCTTATCTTTAACTAAAGCTTGTTCTAAGCGGCACTCTCTGGCCAAGACTTCCACCGCAGTATAGACGATGCGGTTTTCCAGCCCTAGCAGCAAATCCAAATTTCTCAGACCAAAATCCGCATCAACCAAGGCAACTTGACGCCCCATTTTGGCTAAAGCCATGCCCAGATTTGCTGAAACTGTGGTTTTACCCACTCCTCCTTTGCCGGAGGTAATCACAATAATGCGAGTCATGATAGAAATGCGGTCAATGAGGGTTCAGGAAATATAAAACAGTAAATTGCAGTATGAAGTATGAAGTATCGTATCAAGCATGAAGAAATATCTGGTCTGCCTGATTCGGGCAAGGTATGAATATTTTTTGATCACGATGTCTGACGACAAGCCGTTTCTCTACGAGAGGCTACGCCAATACATTTACGCTCAGTTGTGTGCAATACACTTGGCTAGGGAAAAGGTGTTAGGGATTAGAGTAGTGTATTCCATCCACATGAAAACCGCTATATTTCATCCTTGTATCCTTCATTCTTTAAGTAAATATTCAGGGCTATTGATTGATCTTAGTAAATTGGTTTCTGGAAAAATCACTGGCCCTAGCGATGCGAATCCCTTGGGGCGTAATATGTGCGACTTCTGGAGAATATTGCATGGGCAATTTTTCTGGTGCCCTAGCTACAGCATCTGCGATGCGCAATTGGGTTGGTTCCATTTGCAAGGTCATAATCAGACACTCACTATTACCTCCAGCCCCAGCATGAGCGATTCCACGTAGACGACCCCAAATGATAATATCTCCATCTGCAATTACAATACCACCTGGATTTAAATCTCCCAAGAGAATTACTGTACCAGGATGACGAATTTCTACTCCAGAGCGGACTGTCATTTCCAAGTAGAGGGCATCTGCCTGGGGTATGGCTGTTGCTTTCGGCTCTGTAGCCAGTGAAGTTACGGGCTGTAGTTGTTCTACAGAATACCCTGATGTCACGGCAGCGATCGCAGTTTGCCGCCGACTAGTGGAGACAGATATGAGCCGGAGTTGGACTTCACTTAAAGCTTCGGCAAGTTCTTGGAGTTGTCTGGCATCTACAAGGCGGTCTTGTGCCATTAGATGCACAGGTGTATTCGAGATCCGGAAGCGATCGCCTGCATTCAGACGCTGCCTTATTTGTTGCCAAATATCAGACCAACTAAGTTCTGAGGCAGGTACTTGAGATTCTGGAGGCAAAATTAATAACAGTCGTCCATCTTTACTTTTTAACTGGACTTGAGTATTGTCATTTACGCCATGTCCTGATATTGCTGACTCATCGGGATTTAAATCAGTAAGGATAAAATCTGATGCCGGATTAGCATCTGACTCTACATCTGGGTTAGCAGGATTTGACTCTACATCGGCAAGTACAGTATTTGATTTTAAATAAAGAAGGACTGATTTTAACTCAGCATCCGGGGGGATAGAATCTGACTCTACATCAGAAACAGTAGGATTTACGTCTACCTCAGAAAGGATTGAGTTTGATTCTGCATTAGGAAGTGCAGAATTTGACTTGAGATTGGGAATCGCAGAATCAGAAGTCATGCAGTACTAGCCAAAAGACAACAGATTTTAAATTTGGGATTTTGTGAAAAGTTTAATCGGAGGGAATCTTTGCTTAAAGCTTTTCAAGACGGATTTTGGATTTGGTGTCACCCCTAGGACGTGTTGGCGTAGCAGGACGTTAGCCCGACATCAACCAAAACATTCTTTAATTTAAAATCTAAAATCTAAAATTGGCACGGTTAACCTCTGATAAACTGTCCCCAAGGCATCAGCATCGCCGACGTTACCGGGAAACAGCACCACAGGCAAATTAGGAAACTGAGGATGAGCCGATGGCGTTAATACCATTGAACAACCAGCTAAAATTTGACCGAGTAAACGGGCTGAAGTTAAAGCTAGTCCAGTACTCAAGACATCGTTTGAAGTAATACCACCCTTGCTGATTAAGAATCCGATATCAGATGGTAAACCGCGCACAACATCCATCAATAAACTTGAAACTTGTGCCCCAAACTCCAATCGGATCTTGACATCTTTAAAACTCAGTTCCTGACGGCTAGTATAAACCACTGGTGTTTTCCCAGCGTCATGTACCGCCCGTGTACTTTCTTGGATTTCAGCTAGTAATGCCGCAGATTGATTTGGATCATCAAGTAATCGTGCTACATTCACTTCGATTCCCACCGTTCCTTCTAGTCGTAACAGTGCCTCTAATTGCTGGGTAGTCTTTTTCACATGGGAACCAACAATTACCGCACCTGGTTTGCCTTGTCGCACGTACTGCGCCATCTTTTCGGCGGCAATAGGTTGGGGTGGTAAAGCGGCTAAAGCTGTTAAAATACTTGCTGCACTGCGAAACAGAAAGCGTTTCCCTTGACTTGCTGCTGCTAATATGTCTAATGCGAAGCGGTTGAGATCAGCTTGAGTTTCACCATCTACGACAGCGCACTGATTACCAGTCAGTTTTAGTAAGCGTGACAAACTACCAGCGCGAATATCGTCTAGGAGAAACCTTTCTACAACTTCAGCACTAATTCCTCCTTGAGTTTTTTCTTCGACGTACTTGGGTAAGTAACTGTGATGGTAGCTGAAGACTGAATCACGGGCAAATTCGGTTTCATGGACTGGGGTAGAGACACCGCCAATAATTAAGTAATGCACGCTGTCGCGGGTGATGCGTCCCCCTTCAAAAAATGCTGGGACAAGAAAATGAGCATCAAAGGGGCCGAGTTCTTGTGCGATCGCATCGGTTTCAATGGGATAATGTCCCCGCAAAGTGGAATCAGAACGGCTGACAATCAGAAAATCGTCAATTCCTTCAGCATTCAAAGCAATTTTCAGATTTTGGCAAACTTCTTTGGTAACAGATGCAGCTGACTCTGGCGTTAGGGATCTAGTATTAGTCAGCACAAAGAAAATCGGCGAATCGTCCTGCAACCCGGTGCGTAGAGTGTCCACATCCCAGTGCATTAGCAGCAAACAGCTGTGGACTGTTTGAGAACCTGTAGGGTCATCATCCAAGACAATTATTTTGGGTTTGTTGTTCATTTAAGTAATCTCTACTTAGAGGATGTTTTAAAAGTATTAGGCGACTAGAAGTCGCTACTACACAAGCTTTCGTCCACCTCCGTGGAAAGCATGCAAAATCAAGGGTTTTCTAACCTGCGGAGGCAGGTTTTGTCTGTGTAGCCGCGACTTCTAGTCGCCCAAGGTTTACAAACCTGCACTCAGCCTTTCTGCAATTTTCTGATTTCTGCTTGCACATCGATCGCAATTTGCAATGATTGATTTAGCAGTTGAGCATATTCACCTGCTTGACTACTAACTTGTAAGGCTTGCAGACTAGCTAAATTATTGACAAATAACTCTTGATTATTAGCAAGCAATCTTTTATTATCTCGCAAAATTCGTTCCGTTTTCAAAGCGCGGACTAAATCTTCTCTAATCAGTTGCAGGGCGGCGGTTACTTGATCTCGGTCATGAAAACTGCTTTCTACATTTCCTGATGCTGCCAATTGGTCATTAATATCTATGGCGCTAATCAGGTCATGATATTTATCAACTTCATCTAAAAGTATTGTCAGTCCTTCCGGACAGGTTAATTGTCGCCAGAGCGATCGCCCCACTAATATGGGGATTGGCACTAGAATTAGTAAGAGAATCCCTAGTCGAATTGAAGAACCAATTGTTGGCAGAATAATAAACGCGTAAACGAAGCCAACGATTATCGGCGTTAGCGCCAGCGTCACCAGCATTTCATTGATCAAAAACCCTAATCGCTTTTTCCCATCTCGCAAAACAGAAGGTCTAAAAACGTCTTCTGGATCGAATCCAGTCAAACGTCTTAGTTCCCCCTTACTAATTTCCAAGCCTATTAAGTCCGGCTGCACGGCTGGATAACTCCTATGGAAGCCCAAGTTGCGTATTTATTTTAACCCTTCGGCTTTACGATCATGATTGTGGTCATATTCGGGAAACCAGTTTTCATCTAAAATTTGTTCTAAAGAGCCAAGAAGTACAATCAAAAATGTATCAATAGGAAGTTCTGAGCGATCGCTGGCTTCTGCTCTTGCTTCTTTGTAGCACTCATCAAAAATTTCTAAGATGTAAGGCTTAAGACTAAGACTATCTTTGAGTCGATCCTTAATCTCTCTACGGAATGTCCTGATTTCTCCTTTCCAATGCCCTTCATTTCGCTCCCGTTCCTGATCCCAGTATGTGAGCTTAAGCAGGTGTTCAAAAAGTCGAATCAACAGATTTTTGACTGCTCGCTTTTCGCTCCTAGCCATATTTTCTAACTCTTCAGTTAAGTTATCTAAATCTAGAGATGAAAATTGCCCAGCGCGAAGTTGGTTGATGGTTGTCTTGAGCCAAAGGTAATAATCTTGGTCGTATAAAGTCTGAGTTGTTGGTTGTATTTCGCTCACCATACACTTGTTCATCTCCGATTATTTGTCTTAGACACTGTGGTCTTGGGCTGCTAATGTTAGCATCATTCAAGGGCTTTATCTAAGAGGATGTTTGAAAAGTCCTCTTCCAATACTGCGTAGGTTTTTAATATTTGTAGGTTGGGTTGAGCGCAATGCAAAACCCAACAAACCTCGCTCTTCGGTTGGGTTTCGTTCCTCAAACGCCACGTGCTTCAAGTCGGGGAACCCGCCCAACGCAGTGGCTCCCCAACCTACACGTTTTTTATTTTTTTGCCAAAACCTGCGCAGTATTGAGTCCTCTTCTAACTAAAATCACAACCAACTACTTTTTAAACAACCTCTAAGAGGATGTTTTAAAAGTCAAAACCAGTCAAAAATCATGCCAATCGTCTGACCATAATCCGAATCATCGCAATATAGATAAATGTCTCCGAGGTTTGGGGTAATCTTTCATAATCTTTACTTAAACG
>NZ_JAIVFV010000067.1 GCF_020829445.1 Nostoc sp. CHAB 5836 | reverse complement strand
TAGCAATCCTAAATCATTTGTGAAAATTATAATCTCTTTTTTCTTTCTTCCCTTTGCGCTCTTAGCGTACTTTGCGGTTCGTTTTCAAATTTTATATTTTTCACGACTCATTTAGGATTGCTATAGTAAGTACCTAAACTCTCTAGTACAGTACCTCTTATTTTACTGGAAGTACAAACCATAAAACCTCAACAGTTAAGACTGCTGAGGAATTCAAGCTAAAAAAAAGGAGTCTAAATTAGACTCTTAAAAAACTTGGGGGTAAAAGGGCGGTTAGAAACCGCGTCTACACGAGGCTTTACCCACCGACCTGGGTTAATAAACCTTTATTTTCTCTTAGTCCGCGCAGGCGGACTTTGTTTGTCTAGCCGCGAATTCTATTCGCCCTGGCTCTAATTTGACACTACACAAATCAGGTAACGCCAAAGACAATCACTAAACCCAAAACCGCCCCAAACACGATCAAGGCATAGAATTGAGCGCGACCGTTTTCTAGGTACTTTAACCCTTCACCGCTAACGAGGGTGAAAAAGCCCGTGAGGTTAACAGCACCATCTACAACGCGGAAGTCAACTTCCATAACTTGTCTAGCTAGGCGACGCAAGCCCAGGACAAAAACCCGATGGTAAATATCATCAAAATACCACTTGTTGAGGGATAACTCGTAAAGTGGTTTGATTTGAGCAGCGATCGCAGCCGGGTCAATCTTACGGCGCAAATACATCAACGAAGCCAGGGTAATCGCAATCAAAGAAATTCCGACTGAGGCGCCCGCCATAATGTAGAATTCCGTCGGATTGAACTCGGAAGCCTTTTCTATAACTTCTGAGAGGGTTTCGCTAGGAGGAAAGATAAACTCTTCAAAATAATTGGCATAGGGAGTTCCCACCAAACCAATCAAAATCGAAGGCACAGCCAACACTGCTAACGGCAGTGTCATCGTCCACGGCGATTCGTGGGGGGAGTGGCTGTGATCCCCGTGGGAGTCCTGGGAGTCATGTTGCTCACTAGTTGCCGCCAATTCTCCTTTCTTCATTGCCCCAGGCCCAAAATTCGGGACTGGTTGTTGTGACTCTAATTCCAAGACGATTGTCGCCGTCGCTTTTTTGAGTTTTTCCTTGATTTTCTCGTCATTACCCCGGAATTTACCTTCAAATGTCGAGAAATACATTCTAAACATATAGAAAGCCGTAATCCCAGCAGTTAGCCAGCCAATGAACCAGAGAAGTGGGTTAGCCTCAAAAGCCTTCCCCAGAATTTCATCTTTTGACCAGAAACCAGCAAAGGGGGGAATACCAGAAATTGCCAAGCAACCAATCAAAAAGGTAGTTGCTGTGACAGGCATATACTTTCGCAGTCCACCCATCAAGCGCATATCTTGAGCTAAGGCGGGGTCGTGTCCAACCACACTTTCCATACCATGAATTACTGAACCGGAACCCAAGAACAGCATCGCCTTGAAATAGGCGTGGGTCATCAGGTGGAATAGTCCAGCACTGTAGGAACCTATTCCCATTGCCATCACCATGTAACCAAGTTGGGAAATGGTGGAATAAGCCAAGCCCTTTTTGATGTCGTTTTGGGTAATGGCAATGGTTGCCCCCAAAAACGCCGTAAACGCTCCAGTAAAGGCAATGACGTTCATTGCAACTGGAACGTCTTCAAATACTGGATACATCCGGGCAATCAGGAAAACACCCGCCGCCACCATTGTTGCTGCGTGAATCAAGGCAGAAATGGGGGTGGGGCCTTCCATTGCGTCTGGTAGCCAGACATGAAGGGGGAATTGGGCTGATTTCGCCACTGGCCCTAAGAAAACTAAAATCGCAAACAGGACAGCGAGAAAATTGCTGATAGAACCTGATTCTACGAGTTGGGCGAGGCGATCGCCCATGATATTAAAATCAAAGCTTCCCGTTGCCCAAAATAGCCCCAAAATGCCAAGTAACAAACCAAAGTCGCCCACGCGGTTGGTCACAAATGCTTTTTGCGCGGCATCGGCTGCTGACTTGCGATCATACCAAAAGCCGACCAGCAAGTAGGAACACATCCCCACCAATTCCCAGAATATATAAATCTGTACTAGGTTGGGGCTGACCACCAGACCTAACATTGAGGAGCCAAATAAACTGAGATAGGCGTAAAACCTCACGTAACCGGGATCGTGAGCCATGTAGCCATCGGTGTAAACCATGACTAGGCAGGCTACCGTTGTGACAATCACCAGCATTAAGGCTGTCAGGTGGTCAATAGTGTAGCCCATGCTCAGGTGAAAATTACCAGCAGCCGCCCACTCAAAGGTGCGAATATAAGGCGCGTGTCCTTGAATTTGACTCCACAACAAGGCAAACGACAGAGCCATAGCTGCTCCCATCATAGAGATAATCAGCACAGCGTTAAGCTGCCGTAGGCGGTTTGTCACCTGATTCAACGAGATTAACCCTAGACCGACCAGCATTGCCCCGAGAAGAGGGAACACCGGAATCAGCCAGGCATACTGATAGATTACTTCCATCACTGACGCCTACTTTTAGAATTCTTGATTAGCGTGTCGGAACTGTTAATAATTGTGACACACACCCTTTAGGTTAAAATAACCCACCCAAGGCTGATTGGGTGGGGTGTTAAGCATGGTTTTAGATTTGGTCATTAGTCATTGGTCACTTGTACTGCCCTTAAGAGCGGGACGCACTCGCGTTCAACTACGCAGTTCGACTGCGGTTCCATCTCTTCTTAGGCTACGCCAACGAGCAAAGTCGAGATGCTCACCGTCAACTCACCAAGCGCGTAGTCGAAGTATTAGTCATTAGCCCCATGCCCATCAAGCTGACCGACACTCTAAGTCCACTGTTTTTGAACTTTTGTAGATTTTGGGGTAATTGCTGTAGCTGGCTTTAATCTCTTCTAAAGCTAGACGTAAATCTTCTCTGCTGCGAAAGCATTCCAAGCGATGGCGAATAGTGCCATTTTCAATTAATAGTAAAGTTGGTAGTGATTTGAGCCTATAAGTAGTAGACAATTTAAAATTTTGATCGGCATTAACCCCAACTAATTTAATTTCTTCCCCCCATTGGGCTTGAAATTGCAACAACAGTGGGTGGATAACTCGACACAAGCCACACCAAGGTGCTTCAAAATTAACTAAAACAGGAATAGGAGATTCTAAAACTTCTTGAGTAAATGTCCGCTCACTAACCGACAACACCATGACGCCTCTTGGATTATAAGGTTTTTTATCAAACTAGCTATCAGCACTGAATTCAGTAGTGGTGAGTTCCGAGTCCTGTTAGGGGATAGCTAGGGTTTAGCTCGTGCTGAGTAAAAGTTTATAACTAAAAGTTAGGGGATTGAATGAGGAGATCGTTTCTCTATCAAATTTCAACCTGACTGAACTCACCCCCACGATTGATGTTTGAATTTATCCTACATTGATTTAGGGTAATTGAATCAGCTGAAATTTTCGTCGATTTGGGATTTTTTGCTGACACTGGGGATCACCTAAGATTACCATCCTATCTTACTAGTTGCTTCCAGCAACAGAGGGTGCGACGACCAAAGTAAAATTATGAAAATGACAACTCCCAAATAGGCAGGACGGAGAAATTCCTGCCATAAGATAGATTGACGACCGTCAATAATTGCTTTAAAGGGAATAATTGAAGTTCGTTGTTTGGCACTTTCAAAAGCTTCCCCATAGCGATCGCTCAAACGGCGATCGCCATGCCAAACCCCAAATAAGTGATGCAATACCAATCCAATGGAAGTCACAAGGGTAAAGGTAGTACCCAGCCACAGAGTATGGGCAACACACCAGATTATTTGTCCCACCATCTGGGGATGACGGGTAATCCGAATAATTCCTGTTTCGTAGAGATGAACTTGGGGCTTTTGAATAGCAGCAATTTCTAGTAGATTGAAGGTAGCAGGGTATAAAAACAAAAACGAGATTGCTGACAGCAGCCAAACAAATTCTCGCACTCCTGGTACTCCTTGTACCTGCCAAAGTTGCAAACCATCATAGCGGTGCCCAAAAAAGTAAATAATTAATATCACAGCCAATGGGAGGCTGACTAATGCAAAGAAAATGCGATAAAGCCTTGGGCCGATGTATTTTTCTGCCCTTGGACGCAAAGCAGCGCCTCCACTGTGAGCGATCGCAAAAACTATTTGTAACCCCAGTATGACAAAATGACTAGGTGTCAACCAATAAATCAGCAGCATATAGACGGGTGAAGTAATTTAAATAAAATTGAATTCAGTACAACCAATACCACAAAGTATTCAAAAGGGGACTTTAGTCAAGATGTTGTGCTACTGTCTTTTCCAGTCAAGCCTTCAAGTTTAATATGCAACCAATCACCCCCGGCTGATTTTTGCCAAAGCTGATTTGTTGTATGTATCCGCTCCTTTAAAAGTTTGTGGGTTGAGCCTTATGTCTGACCTTCCTTTCACTTTAGATCAGTTACGTATCCTAAAAGCGATCGCTGTAGAAGGAAGCTTCAAGCGTGCCGCTGATAGTCTTTACGTCTCCCAGCCCGCCGTGAGTTTGCAAGTGCAAAATCTCGAACGGCAGCTTGATGTTCCCTTATTCGATCGTGGAGGACGACGTGCCCAATTAACCGAAGCCGGGCATCTACTCTTAAGTTACGGTGAAAAAATCCTCAGTCTTTGTCAGGAAACCTGCCGGGCGATCGAGGATTTACAAAATCTCCAAGGCGGTACTTTGATTGTCGGTGCTTCTCAAACCACTGGCACTTATCTTTTGCCCAAAATGATCGGGATGTTCCGACAAAAATATCCAGATGTGGCAGTGCAATTGCACGTCCACTCTACCCGACGAACTGCTTGGAGTGTCGCTAACGGACAAGTTGATCTGGCAATTATCGGCGGTGAAATTCCCGGCGAACTATCAGAATCTTTAGAAGTTATTCCTTACGCTGAAGACGAACTAGCGCTGATTCTACCTGTCTTTCATCCCTTTGCCAAACTTGAAAAAATCCAAAAGGAAGACTTATATAAATTACAATTCATTGCCCTAGATTCCCAATCTACTATCCGCAAAGTAATTGATCAAGTGTTAGCACGCTGTGAGATTGATACCAGACGTTTTAGAGTTGAAATGGAACTAAATTCCATTGAAGCGATTAAAAATGCTGTGCAATCTGGTTTGGGGACAGCCTTTGTTTCAACCAGTGCGATCGCTAAAGAGTTACAAATGGGTGTTCTGCACCGTGCCAACATTGAAGGCGTTGTCGTCAAACGGACACTGTGGCTGATTGTTAATCCTAATCGCTATCGATCCAAGGCCGCAGAAGCTTTTAGTCAAGAAATTTTGCCCGAGTTTGCTAACCCTGCATGGAATCAAAATGTGTTAAAATTATCACAAAAAATCATAGTTGTAACTACATTGGATCCAGGGAGGGACACTCTCTCGGGCGAAGACTAAAATCTGGTTATTAGTCTTTGAAGCTGTATTCACTGTTGGCGTTGGTGTAGCCAAAGGCTCTTTAGGAGACGTTACACGTAGCAAGATCCCCGTAGGAGTACGCAGGCTGGCCATCGCCAGAAGCCGACGCTCATACTTCTTTTTTGTCATTTGTTCTTTGTTTTGTTTATAAATGACCAACGATCAAATAATTTGTAATTCGTAATTCGTAATTCGGAATTATTAACCCATCAGTGTTCGCGCAAGATGCCGAAAGTAAGCGATGGGTTTGACATCAACAAAAAAAGGTTCCTGTTATTCCTAAATGAATTTAGTTTCTCTTAACCTGAATGAATTACGAATTATCAATTACGAATTATTTTGAATAATGACTAATCACCAAAATGGAAGTTTACTGCACTCGTCCACGTTGCCCACGCCCACAAAATTATTTTGTCGATTTAGATGAGATTACGACCCTGAAGACAACCCAGCAAAAGTACTGTACTACCTGTGGTATGCCACTGATGCTAGATGGTCGATACGTAACAACGAAGTTGCTGGGAAGGGGCGGGTTTGGAGCAGCCTTTTTAGCACGCGATCGGCGAATACCGGGAATGCGTCAATGCGTAGTTAAGCAATTTCAACCAGTGGGCAACTTAAACTCAACTCAATTGCGACAAGCGCAGTTAATGTTTGAGAGAGAGGCAGAAGTGTTAGCACAACTTGGTAATGATCATGAGCAAATTCCTGACTTATTTGCCTTCTTTCCAGTGATAGTTAATAGCTTGCAATCAGGACAGCAAGACCAATTTTTTTATTTGGTACAAGAATACATTGATGGGCAAAACTTGGAGGAAGAATTAGTCCAAAATGGCAAATTCTCTGAGCAGCAAGTGTTGGAGGTGCTGGAAGAAATCCTGAAGGTACTAAAGTTTGTCCATAATCGAGGCATTATCCACAGAGACATTAAACCTTCTAATATAATGCGTCGTCGTGATGGTAAACTTTTTCTCCTAGATTTTGGCGCAGTCAAGCAAGTAACAAATGTTGCACTTGGTTCTGCGGCTTCTTCCACAGGAATTTATTCTATGGGATTTGCACCGCCTGAGCAAATGACTGGGGGTCAAGTATTTCCATCTACAGACTTATATGCTTTAGCTGTAACTCTTATTACCTTGTTAACCAATCAGGAAGCAGTTCAACTATTTGATGCCTATAGCAACCAGTGGAAATGGCGATCGCAAGCGACTGTCAACCCTCGCCTTGCTGACGTTTTAGACAAGATGCTCCTACCTGCTGCTAATCAGCGCTTCCAGTCAGCCCAAGAGGTTCTAGATGCACTTAACTTACAGGCGGGTCAAACGGCTACACAAATTAATTTACCTTCTGTAACCCTCCCACCACAACCACCTAAAGGTTCTAGTCCCGTCGTCCCCCGCCGTCCACTAACTCAACCAGCGTTTTCGACAGTGGAATTATTAGCCGGGGCGGCATTTAGTGGATTTGAAGGTGCATTAATAGCGATCGCCCTCTTCAGTCTAGTAAAATCACCCATAGCTACTTTCACTGTTGCATCGGTGATTTTAGGTATACTAATTTTTGCCCAAACTAGGCGGTGGATTGAAAAGTTTGATTTATTAATTATTCCAACAATTACTTTTGCAATTATTTCTTTTCTCCCCTTGTTACAAGGGGGGCTTGGCATTCAGACAGTGGTTATTTTAGCAGTTGCAGCAGGCTTAGTAGCCATTTCATTCACAGCAGTATTTCGACTTATTTATAAATTATTATCTCTGTTACTTTAAAAAATTCGTGCTGCTAACAGCCATCTATGTCTCAGAAAAACGAAACACTTAGTCTTTTCTTAGCCGTTGTCATCACCATTGGTTTAATCTTCGGTGGTCTATGGTTTCTGATGGAACGGTGGGCGCAATTAACTGGAACTGTTCCTAAAACTTCGGGGAGTAGCAACACAGGTAATCCCATAAACCAGTTTGTTAACAGATGTAACTTGGCAAATCTCCCACAAGGGACATTTAATTATGGTGGTAGCACAACCTGGGCACCCATCCGTAAAGAGGTAGACTCCGTACTGCAAAGCCTTTGCCCTCAATTTACTTTACGCTACACTCAACCTGCTTCAGGTCAACCCGGATCTGGAACTGGTATTCGGATGTTGATAGATAATCAACTAGCTTTTTCTCAATCTTCTCGCTCAGTCAAAGCTGAAGAAAATACCGAAGCTAAACAAAAAGAATTTAGTTTGAAAGAAATTCCGGTGGCAATTGATGGTATTGCGATCGCAGTTAACTACAATCTCAATATCCCTGGTTTAACTGTCGCCCAACTCAAAGACATCTACACGGGTAAGATTACTAATTGGCAACAGGTGGGTGGGCCAAATTTACCAATGACAATCTACTCTCGCAGCAAAGAAGCTGGGGGTACAGTAGAATTCTTTATCGAAAATGTTTTAAATAAAGAGAATTTTGGTACTAACGTTAGTTATATTGGCACTACCACGGAAGCGGTACGCAAAGTAGCGATGAATCCTGGCGGAATTTACTATGCTTCTGCCCCAGAGGTTGTACCCCAATGTACGATTAAATCCCTACCAATAGGGCGGATAAGCGGTCAATTTGTGCCTCCCTACCAACAACCTGCTGTATCTCCATCTGAATGTCCTAGTAAACGTAATCAGTTGAATAGTCAAGCATTTCGTAGTGGAGACTACGCAATTACCCGCAATTTATTTGTAATCGTTAAACAAAATGGACAAACAGATCAGCAAGCTGGCGAAGCTTATGCCAATTGGCTCCTGACACCTCAAGGTCAAGAACTGATCGAAAAAGCAGGATTTGTCAAAATTAAATGATCAAAATGGTTAAATTTAGCTCAATAATAAAATTAAGACTTACGCAAAAACTCTCTCAAACTCCTATAGGACTACTATTTTATTTTTGAACAGATACCTAGGGTGCCTTAGCGCAGAAAGTACGGCACCATTCTTAAGGGTTCGGTGCGTTAGCGTTTCGCTAACGCACCCTACAAATACTTAATGTTGTTCAAAAATCAAACCGGATTCCTATATTTATCAAAGAAGAGAATAGGGAAAGTTTTTTATCTCAAGATGTAAGTTCTACAAATTAGGACTTACGCAAAAACCCTCTCAAACTCTCATTCCTCCGTGAACTCTGCGTTCTCTGTGGTTTGTTTTCCGTTCCCTTTGCGTAAGTCCTAAAATAATAAACATTTTTATTTTATTTAAATTTGTTCATGTCACAAAAGAATGAAACCAAAGTTTTAGCCTTGGCCCTGCTGCTAACCGTTGGCATAGTTGGCGCTGGTGTTTGGTGGTTTACTAACAATTCTGGGGTCAAAATTGTTAATAGCATCACTCAAAATCCAGAAACAGTTAGCAATCCATCCTTGCAAGACCGGATTAGTTTTGGAGAAAAATCCTTGACTCCGGGTGACATTTCTCCAGTGAAAAAAGAAGGAGTACAGGCGATCGCTGCTAAAACTTATGATCAAGCGATCGCCAACTTCACAGCTGCTTTAAAACTCAACCGTAACGATCCAGAAGCGCTAATTTTTCTTAACAATGCCCGCATCGGTTCTTCTAAAAGCTACACCATTGTGGCTTCTGTACCATTTGGCACTGATCCCAATGCTTCTTTAGAAACTTTACGTGGCATTGCCCAAGCCCAAGATGAAATTAATACTTCTGGAGGAGTCAAGGGAGTACCGTTGAGGGTAGGGATAGCTAATGACAATGAAAATCCAGAAATAGCCAAGCAAATCGCTTCCAGCTTGGTCAGCAATTCAGAAGTATTAGGTGTAGTTGGTCCGAATACTAGCGATTCCACCTTAGCGGCGGGTACTATTTATACTTCTGGACAACTTGTAGCTATTTCTCCTACCAGCACATCTGTCAAAATTTCTAACTTTAGCCCCTACGTTTTTCGCACGGTTCCCAGTGATTTTATCGCTGCTAGAAGTTTAGCCAACTACATGGTGAGAACCTTGCAGAAAAAAAATGCAGTGGTTTTCTTTAATTCTCAGAGTAACTATAGCCAGTCTTTAAAGTCGGAGTTTGTTTCATCTGTTTCCCTAGAGGGTGGACAGGTATCCAGCGAATTTGACTTATCCAAGGCGGATTTTAGTGCGGCTAAAAGTGTAGAACAAGCAATTAAGCAAGGTGCAGAAGTGTTGATGTTAGCTGCTAACACTGAAACTCTCGATAAAGCGCTGCAAATAATTCAGATTAACCAGAAACGGTTAACTCTGCTGGCGGGAGATGATGTTTACAGCGCTAAAACTTTAGAAATTGGCAGAGAACAAGCTGTGGGGATGGTATTGGCAGTTCCCTGGCATATTGAGAGCGATCCCAAGTTATATTTTCCCCAGAAATCTCGGTCGCTATGGGGTGCTGATGTGAGTTGGCGAAGCGCCCTGAGTTATGATGCTACTGTCGCTCTGATTGCGGCATTAGAACGCAATCCTACGCGGTCTGGAGTCCAACAAGCACTCTCATCCTCTGATTTTTCTGCTACAGGTGCTTCTGGTACAATTCGGTTTTTGGCATCAGGCGATCGCAATGCCCCAGTCCAACTTGTGAAAATCCTTACTGGTTCGCGCTCTCGCACTGGTTATGACTTTGAACCAGTGCGATAGCCAGCATTGAACGCACCGCCAACCAAATCTTGCGATTATGGTTGGGGATTCTTGCGCTTTTGAAGCCAAAAGACTTCTAAGCGTTCCCAGTCATACTGGCGTCCGAGCGTGGAGCGTAGAAACTTTTGTCTACGCAAACCCCAGAAAAACTAGCAATTCCTAAATAAATAATTGCTGTAAATGGTCGTGCCTCTACGACATTTCGCTTTGCCGTACCAGTATTATTCTACTACAATGAAGATTCACTTTTATTTTGGTTTCAAAATCAGGGCTGAAGCCCTTACTACAAACTAAAAGCTTTTATTTTTTGTGACACTTGCGTAAGTCCTATTAAGGGACTTCCAAATAAAAAAATACTCAACTACTTATTGTGGGGTGGGCGTCTCGCCCGCCCATACACAAGGGCGGGCGGGACGCCCACCCCACAAGATTGGGTAATTTATTTCTTGGAAGTCCCTAAAGTAGTCAAAAGTTAGAATTTGTCAGAATTTGCTCATAAAACTCCCGTCCTCCAAATACAATCTCAAGTAGCAGGCACGTATTAAGCACTTATATTGAATGGACGCGGGAGTAATTTGCTATGTCTCAAAAAAATGAAATACCTATTCTTGTGTTATCAATTCTGATTACGGTTGGGCTAATAGCTGGCGGTTTTTGGTGGTTCAGCAAAAAGTCTGGTCTAGAGCTAAATAAAATTAATTCTGGTAACACCAACACGCCCCAAGTGGCATCAGAACAACCTCGTGGCAAGATTTTCACCTCAGTAAAGGATGTACCTACAGGATTATTCAATTACGGAGGCAGTACATCTTGGGCACCGATTCGACTAATAATTGATCCAGCAATTCAAGGTGCGCGGCCAGAGTTCCGGTTGCGGTATGTACAACCGAGTAATGCATCTCCTGGTTCTGGTACTGGCATTAATTCCCTGATAGATGGTCAACTAGCCTTTGTCCAGTCCTCCCGACCAGTTCTAAATCAGGAATTAAGCCGTGCCCAGCAGCGCGGGTTGACTTTGAAACAAATTCCTGTGGCAATTGATGGTTTAGCAGTTGCAGTTAACCTCAACCTCAACATCCCAGGACTAACAGTAGAGCAGTTAAAGTCAATTTACACAGGCAAAATTAACAATTGGAGCCAGGTGGGCGGCCCCAATATTCCGATTAAGCCCTATTCCCGCCGTATTGCTGATGGGGGTACGGTTGAGCTTTTCGTCCAAGACATCTTGGGTGGTCAAGCTTTCAGCTCCAATGTGGAATTTATCTCCACAACCACCCAAGCCTTGCAAAAATTGGCTGGTAGTCCTGGTAGCATCTACTACGCTTCTGCCCCAGAGGTGATTCCTCAATGCTCAATCAAAGCCTTGCCGTTGGGGCGGACGCAAGGGGAATACATTGCTCCCTATCAAGAACCTTCTGTCCTCCCGTCTGAATGTCGTGATAAACGGAACAAGTTGAACATTGAGGCTTTCCAATCAGGAAAATACCCGATTACTCGCAATCTGTTTGTGGTGGTCAAACAGAATGGTCAGACTGAGCAGCAAGCAGGTGTCGCTTACGCCAACTTACTGCTGACTGAGCAGGGACAGGAACTGATTACCCAAGCTGGGTTTGTCAAAATTCGCTAACACCTGCGATCGCCTGCGGTGGGCGTAGCCCATCGCACTCAGACAGAGTGGCCCAAATCGCCGCTCTGAACTTTGCTTTAACCAGCTCTATTAATCGACTCTGCTGGCAAGCAAATGAGATTATCTCCTTGAGTCAGGATTAAGCCACGTTGACGTAGCTTGCCCATCAAGCGGGTGACGGTGACACGAGTCGAACCAATGGCGCTACCAATTTGGGCATGGGTGAGGGGGAAGGGCAAACAATAACCGCGAATCACGTCAGGATCCGTGTCGCTCATTGCTGGCTCTCCATATTCCTCAATTAACAATGTCAGGAATCCTAAGAGTCGGTCAATTGTGCGGCGTTGTCCCAAGGCACTCAGCCACAGCAGCTTACGCTGGTGCTGATACCTAAAGGCATCCATAACTTCGCGACGGAAGTGAGGCCAATTGTCTAAATCGTGCCAGTACATCCACAGCACCGCAGTTTGGTCAACATGGGCGTAAGCCTGGAGTGTGAATGGTGACTGGGCAACAATTTCAAATGGCTGTCCCGCTCCCACAAAACCCAAGAACGCTTCTTCTGGGGTTCTGTTGATTCGTCGAGACGTTAGCTGACTCGCAGTCGCACTAACTTGGGCGGTTCCTACCATGCGGATCGCACCCCTTTGCACCAAATATAGCAATCCAGGTCGGGCTGGAATGCGCTCATCTTTGCTAAAGGTACGGCAGCGATAGTGTTCTTGAGCCCAGTCAAGAATACGTTGCCAAGTCAAAAAAGGGCGTGATGCCTCAGAAAAGGAGGATGGAGATTGCATAGGTAACAAAGAGCGTTCGGCTGAAGACAAAGACGTAAATAAAAAGGTGCAAGGAGTGTCTTTGTGTTGGCAAGGCAGGCTTAACGCCTAACAGCGCCAGCCAATCCAAAGAGTAGAAAGCAAATTACTCTCTACTCTTTTGTTATACTTCCTACTGTACAATGATGGTAGTAAAGTTTACTTACTATTCATCGATTATTCATCAAATTTTATCCTCCTCTCATTTTTCTTTATCTAAACTAAATTTATACCGCAAGGTAGATGACAGAAAATGAACAAACATATTTTACATGATTTTTTCCATAAAATTACGTGCATCATAAATCACTAGTTAGCAAATATACATCAATCAAGCAGCTAATATATAGTCATGTGATAAAAAATTCCAGTATTAATACGGATAGCATAAATAATGTATGCATAAAAAATGAAAAAATTCCTCTATATAAAGGTAGAGATGATAATAGAGTTTTGTATATCTCAGGTGTAGCTCTACTGCGATCAAAATCTCAGAATCGAAAAGCGATGGAGCTTGCCAGTGCCATCGCCTCAGAAATATCAGGGGTTTGTGGCGACGTTTTTAGTATCCAAATAGTTCCCCCAGGTTGGATACATTTTGAATTGACTCACTCAACCTTAGCGGCTTGGTTGCAAAGTATTGTAGTTGGGAGTTCAGGGGGAGGTGGGGGAGATGAGGGAGATGAGGGAGATGAGGGAGATGGGGGACTACTCAAGTCGATGCCCAATACAACTCTTGGAGAGGCTGCGCCAACGACTTCTCTGCGAGACACTACGCGAACGCGGTTCCTGAGCGTAATCGTTCGCGTAGCGTCCCGCAGGGAAGGGCAGTACAAGTGCCCAATGTCCAATTCACTGTTTACTGTTCAATACGCCCATGCACGTTGCTGTTCGCTAGTGCTTCTGGCTCATGGAGAGGGATTGATTAAACTTAGAGAACCAGTTCCAAATACTAGTTCAGGTTTTTGGGATGTTATCACTCCGAACCCCATACCTTGGCTCAACTGTGATAGAATACTGCGGCTAAATCACCCGGATGAGCGTCGTCTCATTGGTGAGTTAATACAAGTGGTAGATAACATAGAGTGCCCTGATGTTAGCGGTTCTGTGAAATGGGAAAAAGTAGCGCTGAATTTGAGCCAAGCTTTTGAAAAGTTTTGGTCTAATTGCCGGATTTGGGGTGAGGTCAAAATTACATCACCAGAGCTGGCCCAAGCCAGACTTGGATTGCTCATGGCTACTCAGTCAGTATTAAGATTTGTGCTAGAGGAAAAGTTAGGGGTTTTTGCGCCCTTGGAGCTATAAATCGGTAATTTTAGCTTAGAGGTTGAATGAACAAGTCTAATTTATTACTAACCGGGCGACTAGAAGTCGCGGCTACACAAACAAAACCTGCCTACGCAGGTTAAAAACCTTAATTTTCTCTTAGTCCACGGAGGTGGACGAGAGTTTGTGTAGTAGCGAATTCTATTCGCCCAATACTTTTCAAACAACCTCTTAGGCAGAAAATAAAAACTTTTATATAGCTATTGACTCAATGCACCAGCTCGGCTACATTATCAAGTGTGTGAGGAGCGAACCAGTAGGGGCACCGAGACGAAACACGGCCAGTCGTCGGTGTCCTTTCTGATTTGTATGGATTAGTTAAAAAAGTGCCCTCGTTACAGCAAAAACTTTTCAATTGCTACTGCTGCTCCATCTTCTTCTACACTAGGAGCTACCCACTGCGCGATCGCTTGCACTGGTGCTGGTGCGTTGCCCATAGCTACACCAAGTCCAACATACTCCAGCATTTCCACATCATTGAAGTTATCGCCAATGGCCATAACATTGGCTAACTGTAATCCCAATAATTCTTCCGCTAAGTAACGTACAGCAGTTCCCTTACTGACAGAGGCGTTAGTTGCTTCAAAAAAGGTAGCAACAGATGTTGTGAGGTAAAGTTCAGCCGGTGTGTATTGGCGGCGCAAATTTCCCAATAGCTTATCGATCACATCAGTGTCATCACACAAAGCAAGAATTTTTGTCGGTTCATTGGTTAAGGCTTGGCGCAAATCACCTACGGGAATCGGGGTAATACCAGAACGTTCTGCATAAATTTTGGTTTCTCTGGTCAACTCACGGACGTATAGCTGGTCATTGATGTAAAAGTGGACAGATAGAAGCGATCGCAATTGGGGCTGTTCAAAATAGTCAATTAGCTGGTGGGCGATTTCTTTGGAAACAGTCCAATGGCGATGAATTTTTTGGGTGATTGGGTCTTGAATCCAGGCTCCTTGATAAGCCATTAATGGTAGGGTAGAGCCGATATCTTGGTGAAAGCCCAAAGCTGAACGATACATACGGCCTGTAGCGATCGCCACTTGAACTCCTCGTGCTTGCGCGGCAAAGATTGCTTGCTTTACAGGTTCGCTGATGGTGTTGGAGTGTCCGGCGATCGTGCCATCTATATCCAAAACAAGTAGTTTAATGTCTTTTGCAGCAGCCTGATTATCACTAAATGCTTTCTGCATAATTTCCTAGATTTTAAGTTCCAGTAAGAGGTTAACAGCCTCTAGCAACCAGTGGGGAATGAATTGTGCTATTGTCGCCAAAGCCAAGCTGAACGAGCATCTGAAATTGCTAACTATGTGACAAAGCTTCTGGCTAAAATAGGGCTATGTCTGAAACTTTCACTTCTGTAACTGCAACACCCTCCACATTCATCCTCGTCGATGGACACTCGTTGGCCTATCGTTCATACTTTGCCTTCGCCAAAGGGCGAGATGGAGGACTGCGTACCAAAACTGGTATTCCTACCAGTATATGTTTTGGTTTTGTGAAGTGCCTGCTGGAGGTAATGGCAACACAACAGCCCCAAGCAATGGCGATCGCTTTTGATTTAGGTGAGGCCACTTTTCGCCACGAAGCTGACGAGACTTATAAAGCCGATCGCCCTGAAACTCCAGAAGACTTCATTCCTGACTTAGAAAACCTCCATGAGTTGCTCAATGGCTTCAATTTACCAATTTTCACTGTTCCTGGTTATGAAGCAGATGATGTTTTGGGAACCTTAGCACAACGAGTAACTGCTGCTGGGTATAGGGTGAAGATTCTGACTGGCGATCGTGATTTATTCCAACTGATCGACTCTGACAAAGAAATCACTGTTTTAAATTTTAGTCCAGATGCCCTAAAACGCTCTACAAATAGCATCACGGAATTTGAAGCAGAACAAGTCAAAGAGAAGATGGGCATTTTACCTTCACAAATTGTTGATTTCAAAGCTCTTTGTGGTGATAAATCAGATAATATTCCTGGTGTCAAGGGAATTGGGGAAAAAACAGCAGTACAACTGTTGAATACCTATGGTTCACTGGATGGTGTTTATGCTTCATTGGATGAAATTAAAGGCGCAACTCAGAAAAAACTAGCAAATGGTAAAGAAGATGCCGCTAAGTCTCGCTATTTGGCAACCATAGTTTTAGATGTTCCTATAGAATTTAATTTAGAAGATTGCAAATTAAAGGGGTTTGATACAAGCGTCTTATCACCAATTTTAGAAAAGTTAGAATTTCGGTCTTTTTTAGGCAAGATAAACGACCTCCAGCAACGTTTTGGTGGCAAAGTTGAAGAAAAACAAGAAGTCAAAACAGACACAAATAGTCCCAACTCTACTAACTCAGAATTCAACGCTGAGGAAGATAATGATTTGTGGTTTTTTAGTGCTAGTGATACAGCAGCAGTTCCACAAAAATCTACTTCTCCAATTACACCACACATCATCAATACCGAAGCCGAATTAACTGAGTTAGTGAAACTTTTGGAAAAATTCACTAATCCAGAAACACCCGTTGCTTGGGATACTGAAACCACCGATTTAGAACCAAGAGACGCTGAATTAGTAGGAATTGGTTGCTGTTGGGGAACGAAACCAGATGAGGTAGCCTATATTCCTCTCGGTCACAAAACTGGGGAAAATTTAGATAAAGATTTGGCGCTAGAAGCATTACGCCCAATTCTCGAAAATGCCCATTATCCCAAAGTTCTACAAAATGCCAAATTTGATCGCTTAGTTCTAAGGTGTCAAGGAATTAATTTGGCGGGAGTGGTGTTTGATCCCATGCTGGCAAGTTACATTCTAAATCCCGATTCAAGTCATAATTTGATGGATTTGTCGCAGCGATATTTGGGATTGATAGCTAAAAGTTACTTGGATTTAGTTCCTAAAGGCAAAACCATCGCTGATATAGATATTCCTGCCGTTGCAGATTACTGTGGTATGGATGCTTATTCTACTTTTGGGTTAGTGTCGAAATTGCGTGAGGATCTGGATAAAATTCCATCTTTGTCTAAGCTATTAGTGGAAGTTGAACAGCCGCTAGAAGCAGTTTTAGCCCAAATGGAATATACAGGCGTTCGGATTAATTCAGCTTATTTGCAAGAACTTTCGCAGCATTTAGAAACAGAGTTAGCTAGGTTAAAAGAGGAAGCAACTGAAATAGCTGGGGAAAACTTTAACTTGGGTTCTCCTAAACAATTGAGCCAAATTCTGTTTGAAAAGTTGGGGTTAAGCACTAGACATTCTCGTAAAATTCAAACTGGCTACTCTACAGACGCAGCAACACTAGAAAGACTTCAAGAAGATGATAACACTGGGTTTGTTGAGGCGATTATTGAGTATCGCACTCTATCTAAATTAAAGTCTACTTATGTTGATGCATTACCTGCATTAGTGCGTCCAGATACTCAGCGAGTGCATACTGATTTTAATCAAGCAGCTACATCAACTGGTAGGTTATCTTCTTCTAATCCGAATTTGCAAAATATCCCCATTCGTACAGCATTTAGTCGCCAAATTCGCAAGGCATTTTTACCAGAAGCTGGTTGGTTAATGGTGGCTGCTGATTACTCACAAATTGAATTGCGGATTTTGGCTCATTTGAGTCAAGAGCCGATATTAGTGCAAGCATATCAGCAAAATGAAGATGTTCACACTGTTACCGCGCGGTTAGTGTTTGAAAAAGAGAATATAACCTCAGAAGAACGAGGGATGGCAAAAACTATCAATTTTGGCGTGATTTATGGAATGGGTTCTCTTAGGTTTTCGCGCTCAACTGGGATAGATAAGACCATTGCCAACGACTTCATTAAGCGCTTTAATGAACGATATCCGAAAGTATTTGCATATTTGGAGAGAGTGAAAAAAGAAGCGATCGCTCTTGGTTATGTAGAAACTATTTTCGGTCGTCGTCGTTACTTTGATTTTACTAATAACAGTTTACGCAAATTAAAAGGCAGTAACCCAGAAGATATCAATTTGAGCAAATTGAAAAATTTGGGTGCTTATGATGCAGGTTTATTACGCTCTGCGGCTAATGCACCAATTCAAGGCTCAAATGCTGATATTATCAAAATTGCAATGGTGAGATTGCATGAGGTTTTGAAGAACTATCAAGCGCGTTTGTTGTTGCAAGTTCACGACGAATTAGTGTTTGAGATTCCCCCTGATGAGTGGGAAGAATTACAACTGCAAATTAAGTCAGTGATGGAAAATGCAGTCCAGTTGAGTGTACCGTTGCTGGTGGATGCGCGTGTTGGTGAAAATTGGATGGAGACGAAGTAAGCTTAACTGGGGATTGGGGACTGGAAGAATTACATTGAGATGGGCGTACATTGGTCTTAGCAGTTACAACAGGACTAATCGATATCAATTTTAAAGGATGTTTTAAAAGTATTGGGCGATTGGAAATCGCGGCTACACAAACAAAGTCCACCTCCGTGGACTAAGAAAAAATCAAGGGTCTTTAACCTGCGGAGGCAGGTTTTGTCTGTGTAGCCGCGACTTCTAGTCGCCAGGGGTAGTATGAATTGAGACTTTACAAACATTCTGTTATACCATTCTTAGTTATATAAGGAATTTTAATATGCATCGTCGTTGGCTCTTATCTGCTTTAGCAATTTTGTTGAGTATAGTTTTAGCTGCTTGCGTCACTGCAAATACTCAGCAACCACAAACAAAAGTGGAAAATACCACTGAGGCGACTAACACGAACTCTCAGCAATTTCCCAAAGGTTCAGCAAAAAGAGTTGTTGCTCTTTCTTCTCTTTCTGCTGATATTATCTCTCGACTCGATCAAACAAAACTTGTTGGAGTCACTGGGAGTAAATTATTTAAAAATGACTCAAGATTCAAGGATATTCCCCGCGTTAGTGAAGGACAAAGTCCGCCAAATTTAGAAAAAGTGGTAGCACTAAAACCAGATTTAGTTATTGGTGTTGAAGGTTTTTCTAATATTCCAATTCAAAAACTTCAGCAGTTAGGAATTCAGACTTTCCTCACGAAGGTGAATAGCTGGGAATCTCTAGAAGAACTTACTAAAACACTTGCTAAATCAATTAATGCTGATCCTCAACCTTTGTTAAATCGTTACAAAACTTTCTTGCCAGATAAGCCAACTGAGAGTTTTTCTACTCTAGCACTGGTTAGTCGTCAACCAATTTTAGCGCCGAATAAAAACAGTTGGGCAGGGGATTTACTGGCGAAGTTCCAGGCGAAAAATATAGCCGCAGATTTACAAGGAAAAAGCCCAGTTGCTGGTTATGTGACGCTTTCGGCTGAGAAAGTTTTAGAAGCAAATCCAGAGGTGATAATTTTAGTTAATCCTCCACAGGGAAATTCGGAAGCGGCGCTTTTAGATTCTTTGAAAAAGGAAGCTTTTTGGCAACAACTGCAAGCAACTAAAAATAACCGAGTTTATGTGTTTGATTATTTTGGTCTGGTGAATCCAGGTAGTATAGATGCAATTGAGAAGGCTTGTCAGCAGCTTAAACAAGCGTTGTTTGTAGCGCAGGGTACTTAGAGGATGTTTTAAAAGTGGTCGGCTGTAATTTTAGGCACTTCTAGATCCCCCCTAACCCCCCTTAAAAAAGGGGGGAAGCGGAATTAAAGTCCCCCAATTTATCGGGGATTTAGGGGGATGTGGAACGTTTTGATACCTACAATAGGACTTTTCAAACATCCTCTTAAACCAATAAATACAATTTAAAATCCAATACACTTTGGTTAAGCATTTTCTCTTTCTCTCTTCTCTCTGTGTTCTCTGCGCCTCTGTGGTTCGTAAAAAAAGGTTTCAGCCCTTTTGTGAACCGTATTGGGAACGAGGGAAGAGACTGAAAACGATACAAAAAATATAAAATTGACTGTGCTTTTAATCTTTTGCAGAACTAATTGGTTTTTGAGCAAAGGGGATATTTTTTTTACCTTCAGGAGAAGCACCTCCAAGGCTGCGGAAATACAATCCTCCAATGGTTAGCAAAAATGTCACATATCCCACTGCTTGCACAAGATAGAGATTGTCTCTATAACCAAATAAAGATTTCAGAATAATGCCAGGAAATTGTTCGTCAGGCAAGATTGTGGAAGTATTGGAAACCATTGGCCCCAAAATACAGGAGTGGACTTTTGTAAAACGTTCATAATAGAAACAAAGGCTTTCTGTGGCGCGACTGCTAAGGGCAAGGTTAGCTACAGCTTCATCAAAGTGTTTCAAGGCTGAAACTACCAACCCAGCGACAATCAACACTAATAAAACGCCCATTACCTGGAAAAACTGGCGGATGTTAATTTTGACACCCCATTTAAATAGCAGCACCCCAATGGCAGATGCCGCTACCAAACCACCAATAGCGCCCAATGCTGGCATTAATCCCTGTTGAAAATTAGCTGCAACAAAGAGAACAGTTTCAAAGCCTTCGCGGACAACGGCAATTAAAATTAAAGTAAAAACACCCCAACCAGCATTTGAGTTTTGTGTCAGCGCTTCTGTTACTGCTCCCTCAACTGTAGCTTTCATGAATCTGGCTTGTTTAGTCATCCAGATTAGCATCCAACTGAGCATTGCGATCGCTAATACACTAAACACGCCTTCTAGCGCTGGCTCAACTACGGTGGTGTATTGAGGATTCGCCGCTCCCAGTATTTGAATTATCCAACTGAATAGCACACCTATTAAGGCACTGATGGCAATGCCAATACCGACACCAGCATATACCCAAGAGTTGAGTCGGGATTGTTTAGCTTTTTTTAGCAAAGCTAGCACAATTCCAACAACAAGGGCAGCTTCCACTCCTTCCCGGAGTGTTATTACAAAAGTAGGTAGAGCAGTACTAAAATTCATCTTTTGTCCTTTGTCCTTTGTCATTTGTCCTTTGTCCTTAGTCATTTGTTTTTAACTAATAGACATCTGGTGAAATTAAATATGCGTTACCCAGAACCCTTGTTTTGACGTAGCACTGCTACGTCAAAACAATTCTTTTTCACCAGATGTCTAATAACCAATGACCAATGACTAATGACTAAGGACTCTTAACTATTAACTAAAATCGCGTAGCATCTTTTTCAGTTCGAGATTATGCATCTCTTCTTGCCCAATCATCCCGCGAGCGAATTCTTCCAGATAAATGCTGGCATTAGTGACAGTTTCGAGCAGATTTTTATACAGTTCCAATGCCTTTTTTTCATGAGATAAGCTTTCTGCCAAGATATCCTTGACCTTGTGCTGGTAGGTTTCTTCCATTGGGGCAATTTTTAGGGAGGGATGCCCATCTAAACCGGTGAGAATTTCTCCTACTTGTTGGGCATGAAGTAATGACTCACTTGCCTGTGCTTTGAAAAAAGCCACGATTGGAATGCGGTTAGGGCCAGTCACCATCAAAGAATAATGTGTGTAGCGTACTACCCCTGCTAGTTCAAATTCCATGATGGCGTTCAGCAGGTCAATAGTCTTTTTATGGTCAAGTTCTTGCATCATTTCTTAGTTCAAGTAGTGTAATTAGTTAGGAGTTAGAAATTAACAGTTCGGGATTCATAACTCATAACTCCTAACTCCTAACTCCTAACTCCTAACTCCTAACTATTTTAAACTCCTTACCCCATACTGACCATTAAATCAAAATGTTATCGCTGCCCTTGGGTATTGGATTTATCAACCACTTTTTGAGAGTTTTCCTCAATGGTTTTCACCAACTTGGTAACATCATTAGGTGTTTTGACTGCTTTTGCTGGGGGGATGGCGGCGGGCCAAACTTTTATTAGTTCAGCGAAACTAGTATCGATCGCTTTGTGTGCTTCGGGATCTGTTTGAGCTACTTTGGTAGAAATTCCTTTGTATAATTCATTGGCGTAAACGACAAAACCACGGGAGTCTTGATACTCAATTGGCGCGGTTATTTTACCATCTGCGATCGCAGCGCTATATTCGGAGTTGGCTGAATCTAGCAATTCATTAATTACCTGTAGCACAAATCCTGGTTTAGAGCGTTGATCTGCTGGCAAAGCTGCGATCGCGGAATCAACTGCTTGTACTGAAGAGGCAAAATTAGTTTTAACTTTGCTATCCTTCGGACTGGATTTCACTAAATCTTGCAAACTCACCAATGTTGTCTTAAATTCTTTAACTTTGCGCTCATTCAATTGTTCTTCTACATCAATGTAAATCTCCTCAACTGGGTGTCCAATATGAGGTTCTGCCTGTTTCGACTGATTCTGATCTAGGAGTTCTCGTGCTACCAAAAGATGGCCTTTCATTAAGCCTAATTTAGACATATAGTCAACATCTTTTGCCTCACCCGTGAGTACTACTTCTTGAACACCAACCTGGTCTTTAATTTGGTCGAACTGTTCTTGAGTAATTACTTTTTTAGTAACTAAATCTTCTGGATTCCCGTAGGGCCGATTTGCCTGGATTTTATTCGATAAAGCCGGAACACCTAGTTTGCCCTCAAATTTATCCAATTCTGACAATATAGCAGTGTTAATGTTAATTTTTTCTTTACTACCGTGACCAGTGTGACTGTTATTACTTACTGCTTCTCTAGCTGGAGGGCTAGCATCTGGTGCTGATGGATTTTCTGCGGTTGGTGTACCACTACAGGAACTCAAGCTAACTATTACGGCTGCTGCTGCTGCTAAACAGATATAACGAAGTTTTATCATCTTTGCTCCTCAGACAACTAAAAAAGTATTAACTGAAACATTTCAAACTATTACTAGAAGATAGTTTGTTTGACAGATTGTCGTAGATATTTACTGTGCCATATAAATGATATTTTTTATCAATTAGTTAGATAAACTTTCATAAATTAATTAAAAATTACTAATAATATCGTTAGGAATCTTTAACAGGATTTTGAGAGTTACTCTGGGCAAGTACTTCAAATTGACCCATGCAACCCTTTTCTGCGATCGCATCCTGATGGGGATGGAACATATACTTACCTGGATAGCGAAAAGCAAATTCTAAGATGTGCCTTTCTGCTACACCCATCGTAATCACATCTGTTTTCTCGCTAGCACTCATACTCATGCCATAGCGATAGACATCAAAGAAGTTGGCGTGGAGATGAAACGTTACTGCTGGATCGTATTCAATAATGTTGAGGACATACAGCCGAATCAACTGATCTTTGTAAATGCCAATGGGATGATGCATATAATAGTCAGGTAGACCGTTGAAGGCGTAATAATCGTTATGGCTATCATCATTGACGTCATAGCCTCCCATCACTAGTACGATTTCATCAGCCGGGGGACGGGGAGTCGGTGGATCGATGATAAACATTCCGTAGAGTCCCTTAGCGATATGCCGGGTGACTGGTTCAATATGGCAGTGGTATAAGTGAACGCCATAAGGTTCAGCATCAAATTCGTAAATTGTGGCACTACCATTGCTGATTGGGCGAACACCATCCATTTTTGCCGGATGAATCCCATGAAAATGCAAAGAGTGAGAATGTCCCGCATTATTCAAAAATAGTACCCGGATGCGATCGCCTTGTTTTGCTCGTAGCGTTGGCCCTGGTATGCGACCGTTTAAATCCCAGATGTTGTAAGAGACAGCACTATTGAGTTTTATGATGGAAGTACCGGCAGTTAGCTGAAATTCTCGGATAGTTCGCCCATTTTCTTGCTTCACCGTCCCATAATCAAAATCCCTTGCCATCTCCATTGGGTTAGTAACATCGTCTGGCGCTGACCTATCGAATGGTGGCACTTTGACGATTGATTTACCTTGTAGATTTAGCATCTGCCAAAGTCCAGCTGCACCAGTTATTCCAGCACCTGCTAGTGCCAGCTGCAATAATTGACGGCGGCTCCAAGGTTTTCCGTTACCTAGAGCAAAGTTGTTGGGCATGACATTTAGTTACAGTTAGCACTAAAAAAGAATTGCAAATCTTTTGCAATTGCTTTTAGATATATTAGAGGGATTAATAATTATTGTCAATAATTTTATAGTGTTCCAGACCGCTAGTTAAGTTGTTGAATCTAGTTCAAGCGAGAATCTATCCTAAAAACTCCAGCTGAATTTTCTTAGTTTTAACAGTACTTATACTTTTTTTGTATAAATAGCATTCAGATGAATCAATTCAAAATTCAAAATTCAAACATTTTAGACAGCCACCCACAAGGGGTGGGGTTTCTACCTACCTTGGGAAACAATGATTCTTTCGCCCACAAGGGGCGAGGTTTTAAACCTCACTTCTTTTTATAAAACTAACTGTCTCATGCTTATTGCTTTAGTAGTACTTGCACTATAAACAGTGAGTAAAATAGCACCTTAGAGGTTGTTTGAAAAGTATTTCACTGTGACTCTAGGCACTTTTAGATCCCCCCTAAAAAAGGCAGGGCTATTTCATTCTCATCTAGCCCGCCTCAGAATTAATTCTGAGTCTAATAGCCAAAGTCGTCTAAAGACGACTGAGAAAAGGTTATAAGCTAATGAGCATTTAAGTTGCATAATACCAGGGCTGAAGCCCTTACTACAAGCGAATCAGTCTGGAAAAATGAATCGGGATTAGCTTAGTTCGTTTTAACGGACTTTAGGTATTAGCCCGGAACTGAAGTTCCGGGTGGTTTATGTCTAGAATGAAATAGCCCTGATATAGATGTAGGGGTCTTAAACCCTTTAATTTCCGATAAATTAGATTTTAATTGGGTAATGTTATGTTCATATTTTTGCCGATTATTTCCTTAATTACTATTTTTTTGTTAATTCATAAAAATCGTAATTTTTGGCGAGATTCGCTGATGTTAGCATCTATTTACTGGGGAACTTTACTCACTGCAATTACAGAAGGTTTGAGCTTTTTTTCCTTAATTACTTTTGGCTGGATATTAGGAACTTGGGTTTTGATATGTATTATATTAATTGTTATATATTTCAGATTAAATTCCCAAATAATTCCAACTTTAAAACAAAATAATTATTCTCAAATCAAGAAAGATTTTCAAATTAAATCATCCGTAAATTTATTGTTATGTGGCGTAGGTTTCGTTGTAGCGACAGTTGGATTAATTGCCATCATCGCACCACCCAATAATTGGGATTCTATGGACTATCACATGAGTCGTGTTGCTTATTGGATACAAAATCATACCGTTGCTCATTATCCAACAAGTTATACCCCACAGCTATATCAAAACCCTTGGTCAGAGTTCGTGATTTTGCATTTTCAAATTTTAAGTGGTGGTGACCACTTCGCTAACTTAGTTCAATGGTTCAGCATGATTGGCTGTATTCTTGGAGTGTCATTAATTGCAAAACAACTCGGAGCAAATTTACGAGGTCAAGTTTTGTCTGCGGTTGTAACTGCAACAATCCCTATGGGAATCTTGCAAGCTTCAAGCACTCAAAATGATTATGTAGTTGCATTTTGGGTAGTTTGTCTTGCTTACTACTTGCTGTCAACTATCCAAGGAGGTAACAGCAATATTTGGATGAATTCATTCAATATTGGTAGTAGCACAGGATTAGCTATTTTGAGCAAGGGAACTGCCTATTTTTATGTATTTCCCTTCTTAATTTGGTTGGCTTTATACCAGATTAAACGCTTACGTTGGCAAGCATGGAAGCCTGCTTTGATAGTAGGAAGTATATCTTTATTACTTAATATTAGTCACTATTTACGTAATTATAATTTATTTGCTTCGCCACTTGGTGAACCGGGTGGCTATCGTAATGAAATACTCGGTGTTAATATACTAATTTCTAATATCCTGAGAAATATTGCTTTGCATATAGGCACACCGATTGGTTTATGGAATGGAATAGCAAATAGATTGATTCAAATTACACATATATTCATTGGTGTAGATGTTAACGATCCTCGAATAACTTTTTCTAAGACATTCTTTGTACCAGGAGGTTGGTCAACAATTGGAATAACTGGTAATGAAAATAGTGCTGGTAACTTCCTACATATAGCACTGATAACGATATGTATAATTATTTTCCTAACTCGAAAAGATATTCGTAAAGGAAGTTATATTTTTGGTTATCTTATTGCTAGCGTATCTACATTTATACTATTTTGTTACTTGGTCAAATGGCAAGCCTGGAATAGTCGTCTACATTTGCCTTTTTTTGTATTAATTTCTCCTTTTTTAGGTGTTGTATTATCTAAGCTTAAAAAGAAAAAAATCGCCATTATTATCGTAGCTTTTATGCTAATTTCATCATTGCCGTGGGTGTTTTTTAACAAGTATAGACCTATGATTGATAGCAAAAATATATTTCAAACTGGTAGAATTGAGCAGTATTTTAGTAACAGACCATTCCTTAAGGGGACTTACACAGGAGCCGTTGAGTTTTTAAATTACCAAAAATGCTCGAATATTGGACTATCAATGGGAAATGACCCTTGGGAATACCCTTTATGGGTACTTTTAAAGCCAAATAATCAAAAAGTAGTTAAGATTCAACATATAAATGTAACTAATATTTCGGCGAGTTTAGAAAAAAAGGATTCCTATAAAAATTTTGAGCCTTGTGGGATTATTTCAATGGAAACTAAAAAAAGTAAACAAAAGAAATCTATTGAGATTAATTTAAAAGGAAAAACTTATGTTCGTTCTTGGGATTCTCCAGAACTTGGTGTATTTATTAAGTAGAATTTGATTATTTACAAGATCTTAAAATTAAGATTTACTGAGAAATTAAGAAAATAATGCTGACAAAAATTGCTGTTGAAAAAATTCTTGAGCGTGCCTTGATGGGATACGACTTATTTCTCGAAGAGGGAGTGGTATTGTTACAACAAACTGATCCCGAGGCGATCGCCGCAATCCGTGCTACATCAGACACACTGCGCCACACTCAAGCAGGCGATCCGGTTACATACATAATTAATCGTAATATCAATTTTACTAATATTTGTGAGCAGCACTGTAGTTTTTGTGCATTCCGTCGAGATGAGGGTGATGCCGGTGCATACTGGTTAGATTCGGCGCAAATTTTGGAAAAAGCCACAGATGCAGTGCAACGGGGTGCGACGGAAATCTGTATGCAGGGGGGGTTAAATCCACAAGCGCAGATAAATGGTAAATCTTTGCCTTATTATCTCAAAGTCGTAGAAACCATCAAACAGGAATTTCCCCACATACATTTACACGCTTTTTCTCCCCAGGAAGTGCAATTTATCGCCAGACTTGATGGACTTGAATACGCTGATGTGATTATTGCTTTGCGCGATGCTGGTGTTGGCTCAATGCCGGGAACAGCAGCCGAAGTGTTAGACGATGAAGTAAGGCGAATATTGTGTCCAGAGAAGATTGACACAGCCACTTGGCTAGAAATTGTCAGCACAGCTCACAAATTAGGCTTGCATACCACTAGCACCATGTTATCTGGGCATATTGAAACCCACGAGCAGCAAATCGGACATTTAGAAAAATTGCGATCGCTCCAAAAAACTGCCATCAATCAGGGATATCCAGCAAAGATCACAGAGTTTATTTTATTACCCTTCGTTGGACAAGAAGCACCCAAATCCTTACGTCGCCGTGTCGGACGCGATCAACCAGTTTTAAGCGATGCCCTGCTGCTAGGCGCTGTAGCGCGAATTTACTTAGGTAATTGGATTCCCAACCATCAGCAAAGTTGGGTAAAACTGGGGCTTGTAGGTGCAACAGAAGCCTTAGTTTGGGGTTGTAATGATATCGGCGGCACTTTAATGGAAGAACATATTACCACAATGGCAGGTGCTTTGGGCGGTACGTGTATGGAAGTGGAAACCTTGAAAACTGCGATCGCTTCTTTGGGACGACCTTACCAACAGCGAGACACTTTGTATCGGAGAGTTAGGGGTTAGGAGTTAGGAGTTGGGAGTTAGGAGTTGGGAGTTGGGAGTTGTAAATGAGCGCCTTTTAAGTAAACAAACAGCCCAGCCTGATCCTTAGTACAACATTTCATTAATTCGTAGCGAATTCTCTGCGAACCTCTGCGCTTCCCTTTGCGCCCCTTTGCGTTTAAATTTCAACCCTCAATTCGCCACGATTTTACGCAAAGCCATACTTAGTACAGACGCGATTAATCGCGTCTCTCCTCACTCCTCATTCAATTGATCCCCAAGTTACCAATCCAAGATACTATGGACATTGATTTACGTATTCTTTTACTTAATGCATATGAAGCGCTATTGGTCGCGTTTACTTGCGCTGGTTTTGGTTGTAGCTATGGGCTTAATGGGTTGTTCTGGCAGTCCAGATAGTTTGACTGGGGATTATCGTCAAGACACCTTAGCTGTGGTCAATGTTATGAGACAAGCTTTGGATCTTTCACAAGATTCATCAGATAAAGCAGCAATACAAGCAGAAGCGCGTCAAAAAATTAATGACTTTTCAGCTCGCTATCAGCGAGTTAACTCTGTTTCTGGTCTTGGCTCCTTTACAACCATGCGAACAGCCCTCAATTCTTTGGCTGGGCATTACAGTTCTTACCCAAATCGTCCCGTACCCGAAAAACTCAAAAATCGTCTAGAAAAAGAGTTGCAGCAGGTAGAGACGGCACTGAAGCGTGGCGGTTAACTATTTAATGACTAATTCGTAATTCGTAATTAAAATGGCTACATAGCCAACAGTGATTATAACTATGAATTACGAATTAGTTTGACTACTTTTTTAAGTAAATCAGAAATAAATAAAAATGTATTTATTGTGTCTAGATGTCATTTGTCATTTGTCATTAGACATCTGGTGAAAAAGAATTGTTTTGACGTAGCACTGCTACGTCTCTACAAGGGTTCTGGTTAACGCATATTTAATTTCACCAGACGTCTATTAGTCATTTGTCATTTGTATTTCAAAGGACAGATGACCAATTGACTTAGGACAGTCTTAGCGATCGCAATGTACCTCATCTAGCTTGCCTCAGAATTAATTCTGAGTCTAATAGCGAAACTAGTCTAAGTACGTTGGCACGAAAAAAATCAAGTATGTTACGAAACGTAAATAAGCTGAAAGCCTTTACTAATGACCAATGACAAAGGACAAATGACAGCCTTAGCCAGTTAACTTTAATTGCGCCAACCTACTTAAAGACGACTGAGAAAACGTTATAGTCCGTTAAAACGGACTTTAGCTATAAGAGAGGAACTTCAGTTCCGGGTGGTTTATGTCTAGAATGAAATAGCCCTGGTAGAGATGTCTAAGTATCCCTTGAACGTTGCAAGATCAACATTATTTTGGCGGCGTCTATTCGCTGTTGTTTTCACTACTAGTTGGTTGCTCCCCAACTTTGGCAGCCAAGCAGCAAGGGCGCAAGTAACTGAGTATTGTCAGTTATCATCAACGGCGGCGCAAGAAAAAGAAAACTTACGTTTGTTAGCCCTGAAAGGCAAACAAGATGCTCAAACGCGCTACCAAAACATATTGCAAGAACAGGCACAGGAATTACGGGAGTGCCGCACTCAGACTTGGCCGCAAATCCAAGCCATTTGGTTGCGCTTGTATCCCTGTGACATTAAGCCAGGAACAATTGATCAAATTATGGATCGGATTGTGAACCGTGGCTATAACCAAGTTTATTTAGAAGTATTTTACGACGGGCAGGTATTATTGCCAGCAAAAGCGAACCCGACGGTTTGGCCTGCTGTGATTCGGACTCCAGGGGCAGAAAAGGTCGATATACTTGCCACAGCAATTAAAAAAGGTCGGCAACGTGGTTTGAAGGTGTACGCCTGGATGTTTACCACAAATTTCGGCTATACTTACGCCCAGCGCCCAGATAGAGAAAGTGCGATCGCTCGTAATGGCAAAGGTCAAACGAGTTTATATGTGGTAGATAACGGTTCTCAACTATTTATCGATCCTTACAACCCGCAAGCAAAACGCGACTACTACCAATTAGTACAAGAAGTTTTGCGCCGTCGCCCAGATGGTTTGTTATTGGACTATGTGCGTTATCCCCGACAAACTGGAAGTGATTCCATTGCTACCAAAGTTTCAGATTTATGGCTATTCAGTCCCGCAATTCAAGAAGCTTTATTTAAACGCGCACAGAATTACAAAGGGCTGGACTTGATTCGCCGCTTTTTGAGCAAGGGATATGTCAGTGGTGGAGATATAGCGGAAGTTGATAAACTTTATGCCTTGGAAGGAGAACCCCTGTGGCAAGGACGTATTCCCCCACCAGCCGAAAAATCGATTCTGCCAGCAACCGATAGACAGCCACTTTTACAATGGGAATTATGGCAGCTTACTGTTGCCCACGCCATGCAAGGAATTTTAGATTTTGTCACCATAGCCAGTTATCCAGCAAAGCAGCAAGGTATTGCTACAGGAGTGGTGTTTTTCCCTGATGGTAACCAGACTGTTGGACAAGGGTATGATTCCCGTTTGCAACCTTGGGATCGGTTTCCCACTACATTGCAGTGGCATCCTATGGCTTATGGGACTTGTGGTAATGTTAGTTGTATTGTGGCGCAAGTGCAACGGGTTTTGAGTATGGCAAAACCAGGTACGCAGATAATCCCAGCTTTAGCCGGTCAGTGGGGAAAATCCGTCAGTAATCGTCCACCTTTAGAAGCGCAAATGAAAGCACTGCGACAATTTGCCCCGCAACTCAAGGGAGTTAGCCATTTTGCCTATTCTTGGCAATATCCGCAGAGTGATAGCGATCGCAAATTCTGCCGCACTCGCTAAACAGATGGCAATTGCGTCCTTCTCCCAGGAGGAGACGCAAACGCGAGTGCGTCTACGTTAAAAAAATTCTGTATTCTTCTTCAATTAACTTCAAGCCAAGTCCTCTGGTGTATTACAGTTAAACAGCATTTCTGGTTCTGCTAAAGGTAAAACTTCTACGGGATATTGCCGAAGCCACTGTTGAAACGATCGCCCCCCTTGATTGATAAACTCCAAAAGTTGTGGCAAACAGCGACGGCGATAGAAACCACACAGAGGTTCCCAGCCTTTGGGATGATCAGCTAAAGCTGCGATCGCATTATCTCCCACGCTATCAAGTCTAGTTACCCAATCTTGCAACACCTCAACTCGCAACCTGGGCAAATCGCAAGCTAGCAACAGCACCCAATCTGTCTGTACTTGGACTAATCCTTGAGCAAACCCAACTAAAGGCCCGTGGGCGAGAGATTCTCCAGACAAAGGCACTTCTCGGATAAACTGACAACTAGGCAAAAGCAAATCTTGATAGCGTTCTGGCCAGGGAGTAACTACATAAACCGTATCAGCACATTCTTTCGCAATCCCACAAACTCGCTGCAACAATGGCACTCCTTGAATGGGAATCAAGGCTTTATCCTGACCCATGCGAGAACTCTTACCCCCAGCTAACACAATCGCTGTTAATTTGCTACATGAGTCAATAGCCATTCGCCAAAAAAATATAGAGTAGAAATATATCTTGCACTTATATGCATCACTCGCCAGCGATTTAAATCGCTGGCTAATAGCCAAAGTGCATTGTAAATGGACTGAAATTCTTGTTTACTCCCTTCCCCCTACAAGATTACCTATTGATTTTTCTCTCTCTTCCTTGGTGTCCAACTCTTACGAGACGCTACGCGATGGCGTCCTTCTCCCTTGGCGCTAGCCTCTCCCTTTGGGAGAAGGGGAGACGCACTCGCGTTTGCGGTTCGTAAAAAAAATTAGGTATTCTTATGGCGGGAAGGGAGTAGCCCTCTTCTGTCACTCTCCGGAATAAGCAAGTAGTAAATAAGTTAAATTATCCAGAAGCATAATCAGGTTTAAATTGATTCATTGCAGCAATTAAATCATTATTTTAAAAGATGTTGGTAATGACAAGCCTTTTTAAGGGGGGTTAGGGAGGGTCAAACCTGAAGCCAAGCCTATTGAGCTTTATCTTCCAACTAATTAATTTTTAATCACAGATAAAAATAAATTTTTGATTTGTTGCCTGAGTGTCAAATTCAGGATTCCACCGATCGCCAATTTATCTGATGAATTGCAACTCGGTGTCAGCTATCCCTCTAGATGCCTGTCCAAAGGCACTGTACAAACCTGACATCAAGACTATATAATTATTTGTGTATTCTTTGTTACATATTCTTGGCAATCGTAATTATGAGATAAATCACAAAAGTGTTAAGAAACGTAAATAACGTTAATATTAGTAAGAAAGTTTGAAATATCTTGTTATTTATGTCAGACTCAAATTTACCAGGGACTGAGTTGCTGAAAACGGTTTTAGAACCCCTGCTGGAAGATTTTCAGCATTGGTTTACGCGATCGCGCCATTTACTCGAAACTGAGCAACTATCATTTATGAGTCACCAAGAGCAATCTGACTTGCTCTTGCGGGTTAAGCAAGCGCAGGATGAACTATATACAGCGAAGATGCTGTTTGCTGCTACTGATAAACAAGTCGGGATTGAGATGGCAACGTTAATGCCTTGGCATCAATTAGTAACTGAATGCTGGAATGTCGCAATGCGCTTTCGTCAAGGGCGTGGAGTTTGAGCAACATCTGGGAGCATCTGCTAAATTTCGCCAGACTACTTAGCGATGTCTAATGACAAGCTGCTTTGCGTCCACGCAAGACGCTAGATTCAGTCATCAAAGAGATAGTACAAAAATCTTAAGATTTTCTTAACATTATTTCGATTAACAAAATAATGTATCTTATGCTACCTTAAGTGCAATGACGGTTGACAAATAGCTCCGTATAAATGTATAGCACGAAGAGTGCGTCAAATACTCGTCTTAACTGTGACTCACAGTTAAGACGAAGCAAAGCGTTACAAAATAAAGTTTAAAAAATTCCTGTCCTGGAGGAAAAATCCAATGTTACACCTGCTTTACATTCTGGCTTTTACAATTCTTGCATTTATAGCTGTTGGCAACTTAATTCGTAACCTGATTATGTTCAGTTTTGATCGCGATCGAACTTACCCGACGAATTCCTCGCCAATGAATAATCAAGGCAACTATGGTTATTATTCATCAAAAAAACAGTTTGTACCCCATCCAGAGTTATTAGATAGCGCGGGAAAGTTAATTAAAGAGCCACTTTTGGTAATGCGTTCAATTAACGTTGAAGATGCGCGTCAACATCTTGATGCACTTTACGAAGCATCCCCAGGACATAAGAGAGAAAATTCAGAGGAAGTATAAAAAAAGTTAGGAGTTAGGAGTTAGGAGTTATGAATGTAGCATCCTGAAATTGTAATAAATTTCAGGATGCTACATTCTTAATAGGTGGGATGAAGGCGATCGCGTCGGTAAGTTGGTTAGAAAAAAGCGTATTGACAACGTAAATACATCTTGCCTAGACTATAAGGTATGGATGTATTTTTCGTGCTTAATGGTGTCACCTTCCTTTGGACGGAGGAGAAAGCTCGGATTAATCCCAGCAATCATGACGGCATTACGTTTGGGCAAGCCGTAGAAGCTTTCTTCGATCCGTTTTTAGTGGTGGTTGATGCAAGCCGCAATAATGAGGAGCGGGATGCTGTGATTGCCTTGGACAGACGATGGAATCTTTTGTACGTCGTTTACATTGAGCGTGAAAACGACATGACATGATTAGGATCATCTCGGCTCGGAAAGCGACGCGCAAGGAACGTGAATACTATGAAAGCTGAAGTCTTAAAAAAGCGACTCGATAAAAATCGCCCAATGACGGCAATTACAATTCGCATTCCCGAAGATGTAATTGAAGACTTGAACCGAATAGCACCATTGTTAGGGTTTTCTGGTTATCAGCCATTAGTTCGTGCTTACATCGGACAAGGACTTAGAGATGATCTTGAGCGACTTTAGGGTGATACTGTTTCGACATTAGACCCGTCCGATCTTGTCAATGAGTAAGTCCTAAAATTGTTGCAGCACACACAGTAATCGTTCTTGGGTAAAGCCTCAGTTTGTGTTTTTCTGTAACACCATCTGAGAAATAAACTACCCAAAATCTTAATTACTGTGTAGAGTTTATCCCAATCTCCCTCACTCGTAACCTAAAGTTCATTACTCAACTGAGTTAGAACACTGTATGCATTGTTGATTGTATTTCGCCTATTTTTTTCAAAAGTGGCAATTTCTGAAATATTGATTTTACGAGTGATTTGTTGAACAATGAATTCTCTCTGCTCTATCAAAATATTAAGTAATTCGTTTTCTAAATACTCTGTATGATTTTTTAAACTTCTTGCAACATACTTGTTTATATCGTTCTTTAACTCTTTAGTAAATTTTTTTAGTTCTTTTTCATATGTTTTTAATGCTCCATCAATGATAGTTTCATGAGGTTCATTCTCTATACTACTTATGAAGTTTTTACCTATCTCATATATTTTATCGCCGTAGTTAAAAAACAAGAAATCTGCTAGACCATTAAATCGCATTTCAATATCTCGTCTACTCAGCTTATCTTTCAACAAATCAAATGTTTGACTAGGCAAGTAATCTTTATTTACATCTCTAAGCTTAAAAAGAAGCTGATTCTGGCTTTCAACGAAAAAACTTTTAATAGAAAGGACTAATTTTTCTCTCAAAATAAAATTAAGTCTTATATTCTTGTCAATTTCAGATGGCAGTCTACTTAACAGTATTTCGTAATCGGTGCCACAAATCAACTCAGTCTTTAAGTTTTCTTTATTTACTTGCGAGAACTTTTTATCAATTTCTTTTTCAACTTCAATTGTATATCCATCGTTCCAAAAATCTGCTTTTGCATTATTGCATATTTGAGTTGTAAAACCTTTTATTTGTTCTGTTAAATTTTCGACAAAAACATCTAATTGTTTAACAACTTCAGCTATACGAAGTTCTTGTTCTATTTCATCTTCGCTTTTATCATTGTCATTTTTGGATACATCAGCAAAAGGTTTTAAATTCTCTTGGAGAGTTACTATAGCTTGTAAAAGCTCATTTCTGGCATTATTAATAAATTCATCTTTTGCTTGGTGATCTAAATAATTTATTAATTCTTGACAAAAAGCGAAAAAAGGTTTAACTCGTTCGTT
>NZ_JAIVFV010000066.1 GCF_020829445.1 Nostoc sp. CHAB 5836 | reverse complement strand
TGTAGAAGCATAACTTTGCCGAAATGAATTGGAAGCATAAGCACGTTTTAACGGCAATCTTATGGTTCCACCGACAGCAAGGGTTTTAAACTTTACGTGGCGGCTCATGTCACCCTCGCTACTTTTACCCCAATTAGTGAGGTTGACATCTGAATAAATCAAGTACCGGAATATAGCCAATGGATACGGATAGAGTCATCTTTAGCACCCAGTGGATTGCTGTTAGGGAATCTTCTCAGGGATTTCAATATTTGGAACGAAATGGTAAGGATTCAGTTGCGGTATTTCTTTTGAGAAAGAGCGGCGAAAATCCGGCACAGTATGATGTCCTAATTCGACACCAGCATCTCTGTATTGATAATCAAGAGGTAAATGGAAGACTAAAGCTGTTTCCCTGTCCAATTACAGGTGCATTGGATGAAGGGGAATCATCAGAAGCCGCTGCCATTCGAGAGGTCTTTGAAGAGACAGGATATAGGGTTCAGGTTTTACCTTTGGGCAAGTATGTTGTTGGTACTCAGGTGAATGAAGTCTGTTATTTGTATTATGCAAATGTTACAGGCATAGTGCCGGATGAGGCTCAAGAGGATGGAACTTATTTGGAGTCCATTGGTAGAAACGAATGGCATCCCTTTAATTATCTAGAAATGTGTGAGTACTCGGCTTGTCAGATTGGATTCTTTAAGCTGCGAAAGATACTTTTTCAAGAGAGTTAGTTTTATTTTACAATCGAGTGGCTCTCGTTATAGTGGAGTATTATGCCAAGCAACGATCCAGACAGAGTTAAAGAAGATCGAGACTTTTTGATTAAACAAAGTGAAATGCTGCAATCTGTAATTAAACGCATGGCAGACAATTCGCTTGAAGCTAAAAAGTTTGGATTAACGGTTTGGGCTGCGATCGTTGGATTTGGTTTTCAAAATAGAAACCCTATTTTATTTATCCTGGCATTCGTCTCTTTTACTTTATTCGGTTTACTGGATATCTATTATTTGTACATGGAGAGAGAATTTCGGAAGAACTTCAATCGGTTAGTTCGGATCATTGGAGGTTATGCATCTAACGAAGATTACCAATGGGTAGAGCAAATGAAGTTAAAACAAAGAAACTTTTTTATACCTGATTTGTCACCTGATTTTTTCAGGCAGATTTTCAGTAAGGATAGTGTCCTAAAATCCTGGGCAAACCTTCCTTATTTGATTACTTTTTTGATTACGATGGTGCTGATGTATGTACCTTTGCCCTCGAAATAGAAATGCCAAAGGTAGCATCCTAGATGTGTTGTTATTCTATTTGAGAAACAATTATAGGACTCATATTTGATTTTTGAAAAGATACGTAGGGTGCGTTAGCGTTTCGCGTAACGCACCATTGGTCAGGATTTGGTGCGTTACGCTGTCGCTAACGCACCCTACAAATACCTAATTTTGTTCAAAAATCAAATCGGATTCCTATATAGAAATTCTCTCCAATTAAAGAACAAAATCTTTGCAGCACTTCTGAATTCTCTTTATGTATACTTGTCGGGTTTCGTGTGATCCCCCATCCCATAGGACTGATACTGGGCGGTGTCCTTTTGGGGGATTGGGTAGATCATATTTAAATTTATCTATATACACGAATCGATGATCTTCGTTATAAAATCCCCAATCCAATGCAACAAAGAAGTCAAAAAGTATGTCTTGAACTTCTGCTCTCTCTTTAACTTGTTGCCAGATATCTATTTGTGCGCTGTAACCAAAGTGACTTTTACTGTAATCTGTCCAAAGTTTATCAATTTTACGTATATCTTTACATGGAATTTTCTGAAAATCAGTTAAACTAAAATAATTTTGTTGGACATTTGTTACTTTTAACAAGAGATTTTTAGTAATTTCATCTGCTTCTATCCAGCTTTCTTTTTCAAGCGAATACTCTAATTGAGCATATAGCAATAATTCTTCAGTGTCCTTATCACTTAGTCCCAAATTATTCTGAAGTTCTTTCAAGTTAGAAAGGATATCATCACTAACAAAACCTTCTGTTTCTAACTTTTTCATCAGAAGGTTGTGATATTTTTGAAGGTTTTTTTTGTATATTTCGTGCCGTTGGCGACGTGATTCAAGAACATCATCTTCAATAGCTTTAGCCTTATCAGTATCTAGCCCTATTTTCTGGTTTATTGTTTCTAAGCTAGTCTTATGAATTTCATCAATGTCATCATAGGGTTCAGAGAGTGAAACCCTGTTAACATACTCTTCAACTTTTTTACGGTATTCAATCTCAGGAGTCTGTTGTTGCTCTAAAGATTTTACTGGCGGTTTCTGAGGAGAAAATAACACTGGTTCAGAAGGGAGTAGTAGAGGTATCCCTTCAATTTCTGGCATTATAATGGTGTTTTGTTTTCTCAGACGATAGCAAAGTTCTCTAAAGCTTTTATCGTCATTAAGGACATATTTATCTCTGGAATTTAGTACCAGAGGAACATAATCCAAGTCAGATTGAGAAAATACAACTGGGATAAATTTAGTGTCTCTTAACTGAGCGTTGTAAAGGTTGTTTCTGATAATTGTTCCTTCCCACGAAACCCCTAAACCTTTTTCAGGTTCCTCGTTACCCTCAAATCGTCGCTGGTATGTCTCAGTAAAGATGATAAGCACAAACTCAGCCCACTTAATTCGCTCTGACATCCAAACATCCCATCCTTGAACAGGAGTATAAGGAGACTCTGCTCGCACATAACGATCTATATATGCGTCAATCCCCCATACTGCGCGTAAGGTATTTGCTAGTTTCAACACATTTTCTTTGTGTTCGTCTGAGTCCCAGCTATAGCTAATGAAAACTTTTGTTGGTGTTTGTATTTGTTCTGTCATTTTTGTCTCTCAAGCATAGATAAGCTGTTGCGTATTTAATTTGTATATTGGAAACGGGCAAGATGCCCGCACTACAATAATTTTACGTTTTCGTGTTATGCATTTACGAGAGTAACTTGATGCTCTAACCATTAACTAACTTCAGTAGACCGACCGAAAACTTTGGCGTTAGCGTTCGCGGAGCGTCTCGTAGAGAAGCTCACCGTTCGCGCAGCGTCTCGCAGAGAAGGTATCGCCTATTCTACACTTTACAACATTAACTCCAGATATTTTCCCACAAAAAAACGGTAGAGCAATTAATACTCTACCGTTTTCTAATTTTGTATTTGAGACTTAAATCTCAAACTCTAAATCTTACTCAACACCTTGGGGTAACAATTCCCGACGCTGTTGAGAACTAACTTGGACAACGCCATTTTCATCGACATCAACTAAGGCTGTATCGCCATCCTTAATGCGACCAGACAGAATTTCTTCTGCTAGGCTATCTTCTAACAGGCGCATAATCGCCCGACGTAATGGCCTTGCGCCGTAGCTGGGACTGTAACCTTCAGTGATCAAACGATCCTTGAAGCGGTCTGTGACTTCTAAGGTGATACCCTTTTCAGTTAAACGCCCAAATACTTCCTTAAGCATAATTTCGGCGATTTGGGTCACTTCCGGCTTGCTCAACTGACGGAAGACGATAATTTCATCGAGTCGGTTGAGGAACTCTGGACGGAAGTACTGCTTGAGTTCTTCGTTGACCAAAGAGCGAATCCGGTTGTAAGTTGACTCGCTGGCGTCTTCGGAGAATTCAAAGCCGATACCGCTACCGCCTTTTTCAATTACCTTAGAACCAATATTGGAAGTTAAAATCAGCAAGGTGTTCTTGAAGTCCACCGTGCGACCTTTGGCATCAGTTAACCGTCCGTCTTCCAAAATTTGCAGCAGCATATTGAAAACATCGGGGTGGGCTTTTTCGATTTCGTCGAACAACACCACGGTGTAAGGACGCCGCCGCACGGCTTCAGTCAGCTGACCACCTTCGTTATAACCAACATAGCCTGGAGGGGAACCAATCAGCTTGCTGACGGTGTGACGCTCCATGTATTCGGACATATCTAAGCGGATCATCGCTTCTTCGGAACCGAAGAAGTAAGCAGCTAAGGACTTCGCCAACTCGGTTTTACCTACACCAGTAGGCCCAGAGAAGACAAAGCTAGCTATGGGTCGGTTGGGATTTTTCAAGCCGACACGAGCGCGACGAATTGCCCGTGAAACTGCTTTCACAGCTTCATCCTGACCGATTAAACGCTGATGCAAGGTGTCTTCCATGTGCAACAGCTTTTCAGATTCAGATTCGGTGAGTTTGTTCACCGGTACTCCAGTCCAAGAAGCGACAATGTGGGCAATGTCTTCTTCTGTAACTACAGGTTCTTCACCTTCTGTGCCAGTTGCGTTGGTCTTGCTTTGAGCGATCGCTCGAATTTCGGCTTTGATTTCCATTTCGCGATCGCGCAATCCCCCAGCTTTATCGAAGTCTTGAGAGCGCACCGCGTCATCTTTTTCTTTTAATATCTGACGCAGTTCTTTGTCTAACTCTTTGGCTGCGGGTGGCAATTGGGAGTTAATCAAGCGCACCCTAGAACCAGCTTCATCAACTAAGTCGATGGCTTTATCTGGGAGGTAGCGATCGCTAATGTAACGGTCTGATAACTTCGCCGCCGCTACCAATGCTTCGTCGGAGATTTTCAGTTTATGGTGTTGCTCGTAGCGTTCGCGCAGACCATACAAGATTTCAATTGTTTCATCAACTGTCGGTTCGCCAACCATTACTGGCTGGAAACGCCGCTCTAGAGCTGCATCTCGCTCGATGTGCTTCCGGTATTCATCTAGGGTTGTAGCACCGATGCACTGCAACTCACCTCTGGCCAAAGCTGGCTTGAGGATATTTGCTGCGTCAATAGCACCTTCTGCTGCACCTGCACCAATTAAGGTGTGTACCTCATCAATCACGAGAATGACATTACCCGCCGAGCGGATTTCATCCATGATTTTTTTCAAGCGTTCTTCAAATTCACCCCGGTATTTGGTTCCGGCTACGAGCAAACCAATATCCAGTGTGACGACGCGTTTATCTTCGAGGATGTCAGGGATATCCTTAGTGGCAATGCGTGAAGCTAAACCTTCAGCGATCGCAGTTTTACCAACCCCTGGTTCTCCAATCAGCACTGGGTTATTTTTAGTTCGCCTACCCAATATCTGGATCACCCGCTCAATTTCCTTGGCGCGTCCCACCACCGGATCGAGCTTGTTATCCATTGCCATCTGGGTCAGGTTAGAGCCAAATTCATCCAGAGTCGGGGTTTTTGTGCGCCCGGATGAACCGCCTGGTGAAACTTCGGCAGTTTCTCCCAACATCCGGATGACTTGGGTTCTTACCTTAGATAGATCCACGCCGAGGTTTTCTAGCACCCTGGCTGCGACACCTTCCCCTTCGCGGATTAGGCCCAACAGCAGATGCTCGGTGCCAATGTAGTTATGCCCCAGTTGGCGTGCTTCTTCCAAGGAGAGTTCTAAAACTCGCTTTGCCCGTGGCGTAAACGGAATTTCCACGGCAACAAAGCCTGATCCCCGTCCTATAATTTTTTCAACTTCAATTCGGGCATCTTTGAGATTGACGCCCATTGATTTCAGCACCTTCGCAGCCACACCAGTGCCTTCGCCAATCAGACCCAGGAGGATCTGCTCGGTTCCAACAAAGTTGTGACCTAAACGGCGGGCCTCTTCTTGGGCCAGCATGATTACCTTAATGGCTTTTTCTGTGAAGCGCTCAAACATGGCTTTATCCCATCATCTGCGGTCGTGCCGGTATGCTGATTTTAGCACAGGCAAAGCTTTTGGATGCCTGTATAACAGATTATAGACATCCTGAAGCTATGACTTAGGTTGATGGGCTAATTGTTAACTATTGACTACTTTTATCTAACTAGTGTACTGAGGAGCTTTAGTTCACCAGTGTTTTTGAGATTTATTACAGATAGTTTACTACTTACATTGAGAGTTTTTTGACTCAATCCAAAATACTAATATCTAACATATATATTTTTTCAGATCAAGCAAAAATATCTTATTATATATATTTGTTATAAATAAAAGCTTTTAGATAAAACATTTGAATATAAATAGGTGCTGCAAAGTGACATTTTTTTGCTGAAGCTGATCACAAGCCCCAATAAGGGACTTCCAAGAAATAAATTACTCAAATAAACGAACCACAGAGGCGCAGAGAACACGGAGGAATGAGGAGAAGAGAGTTTTTTGGGTATTTTTTTATTTGGAAGTCTCTAGTTCAAAATTAATAATGCCCAACACTTAGGTAAGTTGGCGCAATTAAAGTTAACTGGCTAAGTACAGTTTTGCATAAAATCGTAGTGAATTGAGGGTTGAAATTTAAACGCATAGGCGCTTCTCTACGAGACGCTACGCGAACGCCTTCCCGCAGGGTAGGAGCGCAAAGGGAAGCGCATAGGCGCTTCGCCTTCCCGTAGGGTAGGAACGCAAAGAGAATTCGCTACGAATTTATGAAATATTGTACTAAGGCTGTCATCGGTCATTGGTCATTGGTTATTAGTAAGGGTTTGAAGCTTATTTAGGTTTCGTAATATAGTTGGGGTTTTTCGCACTAATGTACTGAAATAATTTGTAATTGATCATGAATTACGAATTAGTTAAAAAGCAAGTGCCAAGAGGATTTGTCTAGGCGATCGCTGACAATGGAATACCACTGGTCTAAAGTTGCTTGAAATTTGGGGTGTTGTAAATCTGGGAGCCAAAGAATCAACGCGTCCTCATCGTTATCTTGGTAGTAACGCCGCCGCCGTCCGGCTGTTTGAAAGCCAAATTTTTGATATAAAGATATAGCTGCCAAGTTGGAAGCTCGGACTTCGAGGGTAGCTCGCTCCATTTTGCGATCGCAAGCTGTCTTAATCAGTGAATATAATAAAGCCGCACCCATTCCCTGACGGTGATATTCTGGATGAACCGCCAAAATTGTAATGTGGGCTTCCTCCAAAATTGACCAAAAGCAACCCATTCCCAATAGTCTCGAATTAGAGACAGGGGAAAATAAACCTAGTAGGTCGCTGTTGGGACTGTCCAACTCTCGTTGGTAGCCTTCCATTGTCCATAGACCGCCAAAACAGGCTTGATCCAGTTCCAACAATGCACTTAGATGCTTTGGAGTCAGTAATTGAATTTCTAAGTCTGATGAGATCACATTATATTGAATAAGATTACAAACCCTTTGTAAACTGGGTATCGAGAGACAAACTCAAAGCTCGTAATTTAAACAAGGAAAACTTTTATAGTTATGGTATCGACTCACCCCACTGGGGTTCAACATTCTGGAAGTCAATATTTACCTCAAAGGCGTGACACCAGCGCAAATCCATCGCCTAATCAAGAACTTTTACCCTTGACTGCTAGAGTTCATGATCATGACCTCCTGGAAATTGGTGGGTGTGATGTCACAACCCTAGTTGAGCAGTTTGGTTCACCTTTATATATTTTAGATGAAGAAACCCTGCGTTCGGCTTGTCAGCAATACCGAGATGCTTTCAAGCAATACTACAAGGGCGAATCTCAAGTATTGTACGCCTCAAAAGCTTGGAATTGTTTAGCAGTTTGTGCGATCGCGGCTTCTGTTGGTTTAGGAATTGATGTCGCATCAGGCGGTGAACTTTACACCGCGCTGCAAGCAGGTGTCAATCCTGAGAAAATCTATCTTCATAACAACAATAAGTCTCGTGAAGAACTGATTTTTGCCACTGAAGTCGGTTGCACTATTGTGGTGGATAACTGGCACGAATTAAAAACCTTGGTCGAAATTGCTGGGGAGCAGGGGAGCAGGGGAGATGAGGGAGCAGGGGGAGATGAGGGAGCAGGGGGAGATGAGGGAGCAGGGGGAGATGAGGGAGCAGGGGGAGATGAGGGAGCAGGGGGAGATGAGGGAGCAATATTGTCTTCATCTCCCTCATCCCCCTCATCCCCCTCATCCCCTCTTACCATCCGCATCATGTTACGCCTGACTCCGGGTATTGAATGTCACACACATGAATATATCCGCACGGGGCAACTAGATAGTAAATTTGGCTTTGATCCAAATGAGTTAGAGGAATTATTTACTTTTGTCAGCAAACAGTCTTTCCTTAACTGTGTAGGGTTACATGGTCATATTGGTTCCCAAATTTTTGAACGCCAACCGCATCGAGATTTAGCAGCTTTGATGGTGCAGTGGTTACGTGATGCGGCGAAGTATGGTTTAAATTTGACAGAGTTAAATGTCGGCGGTGGTTTAGGGATTAAGTATACAGAATCAGACGACCCCCCCAGCATTGAAGAGTGGGTGAAGGCAATTTGTGAAGTGATCCAAGAAGCTTGTGCAGCCGAAAATCTGCCTTTGCCAAAATTACTTTGTGAACCAGGGCGATCGCTAATTGCTACAGCTTGCGTTACTGCCTATACTGTTGGTTCATCCAAAGTCATCCCAGAGATTCGTACCTACGTAGCGATCGATGGAGGAATGTCTGACAATCCCCGCCCGATTACTTACCAATCAGTTTATCGGGCAGTTGTTGCCAATAAAATGTCTTCTCCCTCAACCGAAACAGTCACAATTGCTGGTAAACATTGTGAATCAGGAGATATTCTGATTAAAAATGCACTACTCCCAAAGACTGAACCAGGGGATATTCTCGTAGTTATGGGAACTGGTGCGTACAATTACAGTATGGCATCTAACTACAACCGCTTGCCCCGACCGGCAGCAGTCCTAGTGGTGAATGGCGAAGCAAATTTATTTTTGCAACGTGAAACTTATCAAGACTTAATTCGACAAGATCGCTTACCAGAAAGACTAAAGAAATAGTCATTTGTCCTTGGTCATTGGTCATTAGCCAGGAACTAATGACTAATGACTAATGACCAATGACTAATGACTAATGACTAATTGTAATTAGAGGCAAAAGTGTAATCCAGATGTCATGAGAGATTGGTGGAAGCAATGGCTGACAAACCTGGGATGGTCACAGTCCTTGCTACTTGGGACTCTGGATATTGTGTTAGTGCTGGCGCTGACCTACATGATACTAGTTATCATTAGTGAGCGCCGGACACTGTGGCTGGTGAGGGGATTCATTATCTTAATGCTAGCCTCAGCACTAAGTGGCAGATTAGGACTACCTCTGCTAAGTTTTGTATTAGAAAAGTTGGTGATTGGTTGTGCTGTGGCGATGGCAGTTGCTCTACAGTCAGAGTTTCGACGCTTTTTGGAGCAATTGGGACGTGGCGAATTTCGCCAGCTGTTTCAACCCGATCGGTTGGCAATCCCTAAATCTGATAGTGTAATTGATGAAATTGTCGAGGCTGTTAAAGAATTGTCAAAAAACCGCATTGGAGCTTTACTAATTTTGGAAACCACAGGCCCAATTGATGAGCGAGATTTTTCTGTGCCAGGAGTAAAGCTCAATGCCGAAGTTTCTAAAGAACTGATCCAAACAATTTTTCAGCCGAAAACGTTGTTACACGACGGAGCAACACTGATCCGTGGTTCACGGATTGTATCATCGGGTATAATTTTACCACTTTCGGGACGCACAGCCTCGCGCCAGTTGGGAACACGCCACCGGGCGGCAATGGGAATTACTGAGCGGGTCGAAAATTGCATTTGTGTCGTTGTATCTGAAGAAACTGGTTCCATTTCCTTAGCGGAACGGGGAACCCTAAATAGACCACTGACGATTAGGAAGCTGAAAGAGTCATTAGAGGCTCTTTTGTCCCCAACCGTGGATAGGGAAGCTGTTGCTCCTGGTCTGTTGAGTTTTATTCGTCAGATACCTGGGAAGACACTAGCACTGGTTTCACGTTTACTCAGATTACCACGTCTTCGACGCTCTACGCGTAGCTTGCTTCCCCGTAGGGGTACGACCGCTTCTCGAGATAAAAAATGACAGCACAACAAACTAAACTGCAAGATTTGCCTACTGACTTAAAACGAGAACTATTGCCCCAGCACGTGGCGGTGATTATGGATGGTAATGGTCGATGGGCTAAACGTCAGGGTCTACCCCGAATTATGGGTCACAAGCGAGGAGTAGATGCTCTCAAGGATTTACTTCGCTGTTGTCAGGATTGGGGAATTCAGGCGCTGACGGCTTATGCGTTTTCAACGGAGAATTGGAAAAGACCGCAGGAAGAAGTGGATTTTTTGATGACTCTGTTTCAAAGAGTTTTGCGCCAAGAACTGCGGGAAATGGTCGAAGAGAATGTTCAAATTAAGTTTGTGGGCAATTTACAAGACCTGCCACGATCGCTCCAACTAGAAATATCCCGTTCAATGGAAGCAACTAAGGACAATCGCGGTATCCAGTTTTCGGTGGCAACTAATTATGGCGGACGGCAAGAGATTTTACAAGCTTGTCAGGCGATCGCCAAGCTTGTTCAGCAAGGTCTGCTACAATCTGATCAAATTGATGAACAGGTGTTTGAGAGCCACTTGTACACAGCCGGAATTACTGACCCAGATTTGTTAATTCGCACCAGTGGAGAAATGCGCCTTTCAAATTTTCTTCTCTGGCAAATGGCTTATGGGGAAATTTACATTACTGATACTCTTTGGCCCGATTTTGACCGTGCAGAGTTTCACCGTGCTTTGTGTGCCTACCAGCAACGGGAGCGGCGGTTTGGAAAAGTTTAAATCAAGTTAGGAGTTAAGAGTGAGGAGTGAGGAATAAATTAAAACTAATTCAGTAGGGTGGGCATCGTTTTCAATCGTTTTGGCGCGATGTCTACGACGGGCTACGCCTACGCACACGGGCACGAATTTGAGCCATTGCAATGGAGCCATCAACAACTTCGCCCCTTTGAGACGCTTCCCACCCAATACGCGCTTCTTGTTGCAGGTCTTGCAGTCGTCCTTGATAGATGTCTTCTTGCTGTTGCAGGAGTTTTATGCCTGCAAGAATAACTGCGATCGCTTCGCTGGCTATACTTCGCTGCGAACCAAGTTCAACAGCTTACCCTGAACAGATTCCAAAATAAAATCTCGGATGTAATTACTAGCATTAAGAATTTCCACGCCAATCAACTCTCCGGCTGCATTCAGTTCAGCAGTGACATTTGGACTAATTTCAATACTTGCTGATTCTGGCTCTTCGGAGATTAGCAGATGAAGAATATCCTCTTCTTTGAAGTAGTTTATTTGTGGCAATTGTTGCTTGATGTCAGACATTTGTAATCAACCGCCCGGTTTTTAGACGAAATCGAATTTGTTGTCGAGTTGTGGCGTGAATTGTAATCGGTGTAATCGTGTTTTCACTTTGTTCAAAGGGAATTAAAACTAGCTGTTCACCATGCTTCCCAACTGCGATCGCCCGATCTGTTTCTACATCATAATATCGTTTGCTGGAGAAGCGTAGGATATTTTCAATCAGATCAAGATCAAAGCCTCTCCCGGTTGCACGGTAACGAAGATAGGATGTCGAGATAATCTCAGGCATTGGTTCATGATTAGCGGTTCTTGTCACCACTATTATTCCTGCGATCGCCCGATCTTTTCCCTCAAAAGCGATCTTACGGCCCAGAAAACACGGCTTGTTCTACATCATCCCGACTGAGAGAATACTTAAATGAACGTTGAATATCTTGTCCATTTTCCCCAGATTGGACATATCGCACTACGATTTGCTCAACATCGAGCCATAGTTCAGCTTGCCAACTAGGGCGCTGCACGTACCAGCAATGCCTCTGTGTGTCATCTTGTTGACAGCCTTGCTCTTTTAGCCACTGTTCAATTTGTGGCAGGGGATGATTATATAGGGGGGTATCAGAGGGAAGAAGAGGCATAATAATTTTAGATTTGGGATTAGGGATTTTGAATTAAGGAAATTTTGATTTTTTAATTATCCACATGGGTAATTGGTTGCGACACATGAATAATCTGCTGTTGTACAGATGCAGTTGGTTGCAGTAAATGGCTTTGGAAAGCAGTCTCGCCACGAGTTAAGCCAATGGCAACTGCTAATAACAGGCAACCTACAAATGTTAACACCAGCATAAATAAAGCAAAGATTTCGCCAGATGATAAGGGGCGATCGCTGGCATCGAGGTAAGCTGATTTTGAGAAATCATGAGAACGCGAGACGGGATGATTCAAGTCAGGAGGTGGTTGAATCACTCCAAAGCGGGAATAGCCAATTTTTAAATCGTAGCCGAAGCGCCGTTCTGGATGGCTAAGGGTGGCGTAGGCTTCGTTGATTTGCTGAAATTTGGGAGTGGCGATCGCAGTCGGCAAGTCTGTAGTATCAGGATGATAACGTTTGCTCAGTTGCCGATAAGCGCGACGAATGTCGATTACCGATGCCGAGGGATGCAGTCCTAGCAGGGAGTAGTAAGTTGGTTTACTGCTTTGTGGCATTGCCCCTTTCTGATTCACGGCTGTTTGAGTCACTTTGCTCAAAGATATTTTTTATATTTTAAATCCTTTGTGAATTGAAGAGGGTAGAAGAAAAGATAGTAAGTCTAGCATCTGAACAATAGTGAATAGCCTAAGTAAGTCGGCAAGAATAAACCAAACTATATTACGAAACGTAAATACATTTTAAACCCTTATAAATGACCAAGGACAAATGACAGATGACAGCCTTAGCCAGTTAGCTTTATTTGCGTCGCTCTACTTACTGGCTAGCTATTATTACTGGTTTAAAATGTGTCATCTTTGGCAAAGGCTAAGAGCCAAATACTTGTGGCCAAGTTGTCACCACAAAAACTACGACTGCGGCGATCGCTAACAACCCTTGAATCAAATTTCCCACCAAAGACCCGACTACAATTCCTATACCCGCCTTAACCGCTAACCCCAATTCACGTCGGTAAAGATATTCACCAATAATTGCTCCCAAAAGCGGCCCTAGTAAAATTCCTAACAGTGGCCCCCCAAAAGGTAAGGTTGGCAATAGTCCCAAAAATCCCACCACCAAACCGACAATTGCCCCAATTTGCCCCCACTTACTAGCTCCAGCTTGTCTTGCTCCCACATAGCTAGCTAAAAAATCCACTCCAACACTAAGCAATAAAACTATAATTGTCACAATTAGGGGAATCTTGATAGCTGCAAAGGAACTACTAACTATTCCCCAGACAATAATTGCAATTAAAATTAAGCTGCTACCAGGAATCGCTGGAACTACAGCACCGATAACACCCACAACCATTACGGCAACTAATAGCCAATAAATAATTTGCATAGATAAAATTGTCAATTTACAAATTTCCCAGGCACGGGTCTGTATATCCCTACTGTATATTCTATCTGGGTAAGATTGTGACAAAGTACTAATTAACTGAACTTCCCAAATCTTCTAAGAAAAAACTCAAAACTAATGACGAGAAAATTATTAACTGGACTGAGTTCAGAAGCCTACGAACACCCCTTCGATCGCAAAGCCTTGGCTTCTTTGCAAAATATGCCTGGTGTCTCCTTGCTACTCAAAAAAATTAATGAATACGGCATCGATCGCTTACTCAGGCTGCAAAGCCTTGGTAGTGAAATTAGAATTTCGCCGCGTAATTTTCCCGAATTGTATCAGACATTTGTCGAAACCTGTCAAATTGTTGATGTTACTCCACTTCCTGAACTATATCTGTTTCGAGGCACAGGTCACATTCAAACTTACATTGTTGGGGTAGAAAAACCCCTTGTGGGGATCAATTTAGATGCAATGGAATGGCTTGGCGCAGATGAGTTGCTTTACGTTTTCGGACATGAAGTTGCTCGCATTAAGAGTCAGCATATGGTTTACCACCAAATGGCAATTGTGATGCCAACTTTGAAAAATTTGTTGAGCAGTACCACACTGGGGGTTGGTGGCTTGGTAGCTAGTGGAATGGAACTGGGTTTGTATAATTGGCGAATGATGGCCAGGTTCACTGCTGATCGGGCTGGTTTGCTGGCTTGTCAGGATATCGACGTAGCAACTACTACACTGATGAAACTCGCGGGTTTACCAGAGGAATATTTAACTACTGCTGTAATCGAAGATTTTCTCGTCCAAGCCCGTGAGTTTGCATCCAATAGTTTTGATACTGTCGATAAGGTAACAAAAATATTAAGTTATACAGAATCTGGCCTTTCCTGGGTAGTTATGAGGGCTGGCGAGTTATTAAAATGGGTTGATTCAGGAGAGTATGATAATTTAATTCAACAAACAAATTTAAAGACACCCGAACAACCCCAAGAAAAAGAAGAAAAGACGCCGGAAGAAAAGGAAGGTTGGAATTTTTTAACTTCTTGGTGAACTAATAATTTGTAATTCGTAATTAACTTAGTACAGCGTTTCATTAATTCGTAGCGAATTCTCTTTGCGTTCCTACCCTACGGGAAGGCGAAGCGCCTATGCGCTTCCCTTTGCGCCCCTACCCTGCGGGAAGGCGAGGCGCCTATGCGTTTAAATTTCAGTCCTCAATTCAGTACGAATTAATGCAAAGCTGTACTTAGGACTTATGCCAAATCATGAAAAAACGAACCGCCAAGTACGCCAAGTACGCCAAGAAATAAGAGTTTCAGAGAGTTATTGCGTAAGTCCTATAACTAGAGCGCTTCTCACGCTTAGTGCAATACAGACCTAACCCCCAACCCCTTCCCTACTAGGGAATGGGAGTAAGATTCAAAGCCAAGCCAAGGGTGTTGCTATATGGATAGGAGTAAGCCAATTTGAGGTAATAATTACAAATTACGACTTATTCTGACAGATGACCAAGCTAAATTTAGGTTAGGTCGTTTGGTTGGATAAAGTCGAGCTAAGAGTAACGGCTAATTTATCGGCAATGCCGGCAATCCAATTTTCATCTTGTTTGGTATAACTGCGAGGAGCATTGGCTCCCAAAATTAGCGCACCTTGGTTACCAATAGGTTGACAAATTACACCTTGAGTATTTTCTGGTAAATAATCAAATTCAAACCTACCTGGATATACTTTGAGTGCAACTAGATAAATCGGCTTTTGTTTTTCGATTACCTGTTTTAAGATTACTCCTGGTACAACCTCAAATTTATTACTCAGAATCCCGCGACGTAACAAAACTTTTCCTTGATAAAAAACCACAAGCGATCGCGTTACTGTATTAGTCAACAATAAATGAGATGCCCAGGCTAGTTCAGTTTTCACGGCATCTGGTAAATCTGCTGCGAGTACAAAACCTTCTTCTCCAATTAGCTCTACAGTATCAGGCGATCGCGGCTGAACTTGCTGCCAAATTAAACCAATCAAAATTAACACCGCACTCAAAATCACGCCCACCACATCACCACGCGATTGAGATTGGGTTAGTTCCGGTGTCAATAAACGGTTAATCAACAAAAGCACAGCACCTAGCCCACCCACTACAATAGGTAGACGCCGCAAAACTCGATTAGGATCAGGTTTTGTCATTTGTCATTTGTCATTTGTCATTTGTTATTTGTCATTTGTCATTTGTCATTTGTCATGGGGCAAACAGGGCATTGGTTATTAATTCTTCTCCCCTGCTCCCTCATCTCCCTCATCTCCCTCATCTCCCCCTGCTCCCTCATCTCCCTCACTCCCTCACTCCCTCACTCCCTCACTCCCTCACTCCCTCACTCCCTCACTCCCTCACTCCTTCACTCCTCCCCTGGTTCAATAATGCGCTGGAAAAGATAACCAGTACCCCGCGCTGTCAGAATCAACTCTGGGTTGCTAGGATCATCTTCTAACTTTGCCCGCAAACGGGATATATGCACATCTACTACGCGAGTGTCAACATGACGTTCTGGTGTATAACCCCAAACTTCTTGCAAAATTTCCGAACGAGAAAAAGCTTCTCCAGAGCGACTGACTAACAACTCTAACAAGCTGAATTCCATACCCGTCAATCGAATTCGCTCATCGCCTTTGTAGACTTGTCGCTTATTCGTATCGATTTTAATATTAGCGACATGGATTACCCCAGAACTGGGAATGCCAGAACCACCGGTTTTATCTACCCGCCGCAACACCGAGCGAATTCGGGCTTCTAGCTCTTTGGGGGAAAATGGTTTAACTACATAGTCATCAGCGCCCAATTCTAGTCCAGTGATGCGATCGGCTACATCACCCAAGGCTGTTAGCATAATAATGGGCACATCTGACTCTTTTCGTAATTCTTGACATACACCGTAGCCGTCTAGTTTTGGCATCATTACATCCAAAACTACCAGGTCAGGATCAGTTTTGCGAAAGGTTTCCAAAGCTTCTTCCCCGTCCCCAGCCGTCACCACATCGTAGCCAATCATCGAAAGGCGCGTTTCCAAAATCCGGCGAATGCTGGCTTCGTCGTCTACCACCAAGATTTTTTCTTTATGGCTTTCCAAGTTTCTCAACGCTCCTTCACTAAAAATTTACATGATTAATTTTTAATACCATAGTATTAAGATATCATTCCATCAATTTATTTGGAAAAAGCTGTAAAAACTACTATTATTGGATTTTAGTTTTTTTCAATAATTAAGTAAATATTAAGATTATTTAATAAGATTTAAGAATGGCAAAGCCAAAAACATTTTACGTTTGTAACGAATGTGGGGCAGAATCGCCCCAGTGGTTTGGTAAATGTCCAGCTTGCGGCACTTACAACTCTCTAGAAGAACAAATTTCTATTCAATCTTCAGTAGATGTACCCAGTCGGGGAGGAGTGAGTAGTTGGCAATCAACTCAAGGCAATGGCAAATCTCACGCTAAACCAGCGAAAGCAAGAGCCTCTTTAACATTTGATCAAATTACTGATCGCCAAATCGCCCGATGGGAGTCTGGTTATGGAGAATTGGATCGGGTACTTGGGGGTGGAGTTGTCCCTGGCTCTATGGTGCTGATTGGTGGTGATCCGGGTATTGGTAAATCAACTTTATTACTGCAAGTATCAAATCAATTAGCACAGAAATATCGCATCCTTTACGTAACTGGTGAAGAATCGGGACAGCAGGTAAAATTACGAGCTTCCCGTTTGGGAGTATCAAAAACCCTAAGTGTGGTGAATGAGGAGAAGCTAACAGTAATAGTAGATCCTACACTTCCCATAGACCCTGAGAGTATAGGTGCAGATTTATATGTACTGCCAGAAACAGATTTAGAAGAAATTTTACGGGAAATAGACTCTCTCAAGCCAAACGTGGCGGTGATTGATAGTATCCAAACGGTGTTTTTCCCGGCGTTGACTTCTGCACCAGGCTCGGTAGCTCAGGTACGGGAATGTACAGCAGCATTGATGAAGGTGGCGAAGCACGAAGATGTCACTATGCTGATTGTGGGACACGTTACCAAAGAAGGAGCGATCGCCGGGCCAAAAGTTTTAGAACATTTAGTCGATACGGTGTTGTATTTTGAAGGCGATCGCTTTGCCTCCCATCGGTTATTACGGACAGTGAAAAACCGCTTCGGCGCAACTCACGAAATCGGCATCTTTGAAATGGTGGCCGAGGGACTAAGGGAAGTCTCCAACCCCTCAGAGCTATTTTTAGGCAACCGTGACGATCCGGCTCCTGGTACTGCCATTGTCGTGGCTTGCGAAGGCACTCGCCCCATAGTTGTTGAGCTGCAAGCTTTGGTGAGTCCCACCAGCTACCCTTCTCCCCGGCGGGCTGGTACTGGCGTAGATTACAACCGCTTGGTGCAAATTCTCGCCGTCTTAGAAAAACGGGTGGGAATTCCCATGTCCAAATTAGATTCTTACGTTGCTTCTGCGGGTGGGTTGAATGTAGAAGAACCGGCGGTAGATTTAGGAATTGCGATCGCCATTGTAGCTAGTTTCCGCGATCGCATAGTTGATCCCGGTACAGTATTAATCGGTGAAGTTGGGTTAGGCGGACAAGTGCGATCGGTTTCCCAAATGGAACTGCGGTTAAAAGAAGCTGCTAAGTTGGGATTTAAACGAGCGATCGTGCCAAAAGGGACGAAATTTCCCGACCTGAATATCGAGATTTTACCAGTATCTAAAGTCATAGATGCGATTATCGCCGCCATTCCGCATCAGGAACTAACAGCAGACGATTTAGAACCCGATGAAGATCAGTAAGGATGATGAGGGGGATGAGGGGGATGAGGGGGATGAGGGGGATGAGGGGGATGAGGGAGAATAACTCCAAACTCCAAACTCCAAACTCCAAACTCCTAACTCCTAACTCCTAACTCCTAACTCCTAACTCCTAACTCCTAACTCCTAACTCCTAACTCCTAACTCCTAACTCCTAACTCCTAACTCCTAACTCCTAACTCAACAGTCCTTTTTACACACCAAAGGAAAACCCATCATGACAACCCTCACCCAAGACTACCAAATTACTTGGGAAAAACTACCCGATGATTACAAACTCCCAGATGATCCAGTGGACAATATCAATCAACCAGCCTTAGCTGCTGCACTCACTGAAAGCCTACAATTAGCCGGAAAAATTTCAGTTAATGCCCTAACTCCAACCAATTACGGCATTTGCGCCACTCTAAACAACAAAATGGTCATTAAAGCGCCTGATTGGGCTTTCATTGCCAAAATTAATGTTAGTAGAGAAGAAGTAACACGCAGTTACACACCTAAATTACAGGGTGACATTCCCGTAATTGTGATGGAATTTATTTCCGATACACAGGAAACAGAATATTCTATCAAAGCGACATATCCCCCAGGAAAATGGTTTTTCTACGAGCGCATCTTAAAAGTGCCAAACTACGTCATTTTTGAGCCAGACAGTGGTAGTTTCGAGATGTATCGCTTACAAACCACAGAACAGTACATCTTGCAAGACCCTAATGAAAATCAACACTACTGGATATCAGAAATGAATCTTTACCTTGGGGTATGGCAAGGTACTCGTGAAAATCGCGCCGGAAAGTGGTTACGGTGGTGGGATGAGCAAGGAAACCTTTTACCTTGGGGTTCTGAGTTAGCCCAACAGGAACGCCAACGCGCCGAACAGGAACGCCAACGCGCCGAACAGGAACGCCAACGCGCCCAACAAGAACGCCAACGTGCTGAACGACTAGCAGCACAATTGCGGGCGGCGGGGATTGAGCCAGAAGTGTGATGAAGTGTTTTAGGAAAAATTGAAAGCCACTGATCCCTGACTTGTTTGACAAGTCAGGGATTTTATTTATCACAAATGATTAAGTAAGGCTGAATACCAGTTGCTAGGCAAGATGAGGGTTTAACAACTGCGATCGCCATAGGTTGATTACGATTGAATACACTCTTTATTGTAGGCTCCATCGGAGTTGCTTAAAGTTTAAGCTTGGGAAAAGAAGTCGTTGCAAATTAGGAATATGCTATTTGATTGGGACGAAGAAAAAGCCAGAAGCAACCTTGCCAAGCATAATGTTTCTTTTGATGAAGCTACTTCTGTGTTTGACGATCCGCTGTTTTTAACCTTTGCCGATCCAGAACACTCCCTTCAAGAGCAACGTTTCATTATTATGGGAGAATCAGCCAAAGGGCGATTACTAGTTGTCGCTTATACTGACCGTGCAGGCACCACGCGCTTAATTAGTGCCCGTCCAGCTATCCGTAAGGAACGCAAAGCTTATGAGTCAGACCTTTGAAATGGATGATGACTTACGTCCTGAATACGACTTTACTCAACTCCCAGTTATAGCGCGGGGTCAAGGGCGCAAACGATCCACCCTAACTGTCCAGTTAGATCCCGATGTAGCAGCAATTTTTCCAGATTCTGGGGCAGTTAATGAAGGGCTGCGCCTATTGATAAGATTGATTCAACAAACATCATCCCAAGCAGGTGTACAGTCTGTAGCTGTATCAAAAGAGGCATAGCTATTAGCCTCAACTGCGTAAAAACCTCGCATAACCCCCAATACGGTTCGGTTAAGAAACGAAACTCAACCTACGAATATTCTTAACCGAACAGTATTGACCCCCGATGGAGATTGGCTGGCTGCGGGAGATTGTAGCGGAAATATCAAAATTTGGCGACGCAGCGAATTGTGCAATAACAGCGTCAAAATAGTAAGTAGGACTTGCAAACAATAAATCTGATGCAGGAAAAATGCTAGAAATTACTAGAAATTATGTCATGGATGAAAATCAGCAACCTATTGCTGTACAAATTTCTATAGCTGACTTTGAAAAAATTGAAGAAATATTGGAAAACTACGGCTTGATACAGCTAATGGAAGAATCGGAAGATAATGAACGCCTCTCTAAAGACCAAGGATGGAAATATTACCAATCGTTAAAGCAAAAGAATGTGGAAAGTTGAATATACTAAAAAATTCTTAAAACAATTAGCAGATTTACCACAAGATGTGCAAGCTCGGATTGAACCAATCGTCTTTCAAGAACTAGAATCAGAAAATCCTTTTGATTTAGGCTATTTGCAAAAAATGAAAGGCTACGACGATAAATATAAAATTCGTGTAGGTGATTACAGAATAGGTACTAGTGTTGACCAAGAAACACAAACATTAATTTGTCAAAGAGTCGCACATCGTAAAGATATTTATAGAACTTTTCCTTGATACAATATCTTTAGAGAAACACATATCATAAATTGTATCACGCTGACTATGACAACCGTAATTGCTAGACCTTCATCCTTGATTGGCAGTATCAGAATAGAAAAGCTGGATAAGTTTAACCTGTTCAAATTTAATCATGAACTGCAAGCACGGATGGAAGAACTTTTAGAACGCAAAAAAGCTGATTTACTAACTCCAGAAGAAGCGATCGCACTTGAAGAAATTGGAGAACTAGATAGAATTTTCACCCATATCAACGCCATGCTAGTAGCTCAACACAATGATTGATGATGCTACTAAAGAAATTGTCCGAAAACGTGCAAATTATTTGTGCGAGTATTGCCATTCTCCCGAAGGTATTTCCACAACAAGATTTACAGTAGACCATTTGATACCAAAATCTATTGGTGGTTCTGACGAGCTTAATAATTTAGCCTTGGCTTGTCGTCGTTGTAATGAACGTCGCTACAACTTTGTCGCCGGATATGACTTAGAGACTAAAGCAGTAGTACCTCTATTTAATCCTCGTCAACAAATTTGGTCAGAGCATTTTCTGTGGTCAGCAAATGGTAGGACAATTATTGGAGTTAGTCCCATTGGTAGAGCAACCTGCAACCGACTTGATATTAATGATGAACGCTATCCAGCAGATGACTCCATTCGCAGTGCGCGGGGTTTTTGGGTTAAAGCTAGCTTACATCCTCCTAATGAAGATCCCCGACTTATTTAGTCGCTACGATTCTCCTTATCTAAACCGTATTGCTCTTTAATCTACAAAAGTATAGTTCTAAACACAAACTTTTTAACTTCAAACGAAAACATTCTCACTTCAAACCGGAAATTTATCGTTTCAAACCAGAACATTCTCACTTCAAACCAAAAACTTCTCGTTTCAAACCAAAACATTCTCACTTGAAGCCGGAAAGTTCTCGTTCCAAACCAAAACATTCTCACTTCAAACGAAAACGTTCTTGCTGACAACAGCAAAATTTGAGCTTCTGACTGGGAGTTTTTCACTTGAAACAGAAACACCCAAGCTCAGAAGCTCAAAGTTTTAGGTTTTTAGGTAGAAGCGTTGAGTCAATTTCTCGACTTAGGAACTCCAAATAAAAAAATACTCAACTACTTCTTGTGGGGTGGACATCTTGTCCGCCCTTGGCTATGGGCCCTCGTGTCGCCCACCTCACAAGATTGGATAATTTATTTGTTGTCAGTCCCTTATGAACTTTGTGGTTGCACTTTTTTCGCTTTCCGGGCAAATCTGCGTCCTAAATCATCAACCATTGACTCTAAACCCGCGCCTTTACCACTGGCTTTAGCATAGTTATATATCATCAAACCCGCCGCATAAGCTTCGCTACCAACAGCCACAGATGTATCATCCACCAATTCTTGCAGTTGCGTCAACGACAGCAAAATGGGATACAGGGCTTCAAATAATTCGATATCTTGGCGCATTTCATTCAAGTCAAAAGAACGAGGTAAGAAGTCAGGATTTTGTGTCCCGATTTCCAACGCCTTACTCACAAACGCCCGACTCTTATCCCCCAGCTTGGGTAAAGCTTTACGCTCTTCAGTTGTCAAATCAATCAAGAACGGTAACTTTTCGCGGATAGTAGTAATAGCTTGCATTACGGCTTCCCTGTCTGCGGAGGAAAGTTTAGCACTGACTTTCTTATCTGCCATTTTTCATACACTTTTAATGGGACTAAGTTTCAGTATTCCCCAAGTAATTTAGAAAGTAATAGTTATTTATAAGCAATTAAGAAAATTTTTTATAAGTAGGTCGGCGCAATTAAAGTTAACTGGCTAAGGCTGTCATTTGTCATTGGTCATTTGTCATTTGTCATTTGTCATTAGTAAGGGTTTTAAGCTTATTTACGTTTCGTAACATACTTGAGTTTTTTTGCACGAATGTACTTAGTACAGATGCAGCATAAAATCGTGGCGAATTGAGGGTTGAAATTTAAACGCATAGGCGCCTCGCCTTCCCGCAGGGTAGGGGCGCAAAGGGAAGCGCATAGGCGCTTCGCCTTCCCGCAGGGTAGGAACGCAAAGAGAATTCGCTACGAATTAATGAAATGTTGTACTTAGCTTTAAATAAGTGATATCTCGCTAATTACCAACCTTGAGCAAGTTTCACCATTAGAGTCCAGTGGCATTTGACCCAAGGAAGCCGAATATTTAGAGATAATAGTAGCAGAGGTAATTTCAAAATTTGGCGTTAGCAGAGTGGTGTGCTAGCACTTCGCGGCTAGTTGTGAAATAACATTATTACTTCTATAGGAATCCTATTTGATTGCGTCAAAAAACTCAGCACACATCTATTCGCTTCTGTTACCTAAGCTGATGCGCATCTAGATTGTACATTGCGATCGTTAAGACTGTCCTAAATCAATTGGTCATCTGTTCTTTGAAATACAAATGACAAATGACAAATGACAACCTCACGAGTAAATGAAAAATATCAAACCCAATTTTTATTATGACTTCTTCTCCCCATTACATCCCTCAATCTGACCCGCCGCTTCCTCCTTGGGAAACCCTACCAACGATGTATGATTTACCTAGTGACAACCCAGAGGAACCAGGTTTGCCTGACGATTTTCACTTTTTACAACCCTTACTTTTATACTTAACTTTTCAGCCTATTAACTGGAATCCCGAACTAGTTTACAGTGCGGCTGACCTTAATCTCTACTATGATATCCAGCATCCTTTGTGGTATAAACGCCCCGATTGGTTTGGTGTAGTAGGTGTAGGAAAATTATACAAAGGGCAAGACTTACGGTTAAGTTATGTAACTTGGCAAGAGCCAGCAAATCCCTTTGTGGTTGTTGAGTTATTATCTCCAGGTACAGAAGACGAAGATTTAGGCACAAGAAGAGAAAGTGCAGCAGATAAACCTCCTAGCAAATGGGAAGTTTATGAACGAATTTTGCGGATTCCCTACTATATTGTTTTTAGTCGCTACACTAATGAACTTCGGGCTTTTCAGTTAGTAGGTGGTCACTATGAACCGATGAATTTGACTGATGGATGCCTACTAATGCCAGAGATAGATTTAAGTTTAGGCTTATGGCAAGGTTCATTTCGAGATATTGAAAGGTTGTGGTTAAGGTGGTTTACTTTAGCTGGAGAATTAATTCCCGCACCTACAGAGGAAGCTGCTGCTGCAACTCAACGAGCTATCATTGCAGAACAAGAAGCTGCTAAAGCCAAACAAAAAGCAGAACAATTCGCAGAACGTTTGCGTCAGTTGGGCGTGAACCCTGATGAACTAGATGAATTGTTGTAGCTTCAGCAGTCTTTTGTAATACGGAGGTTGACATTGAGGAATCATCCAGCCGATGCCGAAGCAGCTATCTCATAATGAGATTGGCTCTCAGAAAGATTAACTTTTGAGAGCGATCGCATATTCACCACTGGAAATACATATAATATTTCCTTCAGGAAGTCTATGGCAACCTCAGTTTCTCTAAAAAACCATGATGTCACGCTATATCCTTACTGTTCACAAACTCAGTGCTAATCGGGTTACTAGGGGTAAAATAAGGTTCAGTAGTAAATCCAAAAGGCGATGCCCTGAACATTCGCAGATATTACCGCAGACACTGGTTATGTCGCGGCGGCTAAAATACGTAAGTATGAGTAAGTAGGTCGGTGCAATTAAAATTAACTGGCTAAGGCTGTCACTTGTCCTAAGTCAATTGCTCATCAGTAAAGATTTTCAGCCTATTTACGTTTCGCAACATACTTTGATTTTTTCGCGCCAACTTACTTAGTATGGTCAAACTACCCAGGTAAAAATTGTCTATTTTGTCAGATAAAATCATCAAAAAATAGTGAAAAAGTGTATTTCTTTATCTCGATAGTGGTGGTAATCTCAAGTTGAAGGATGTTATCAGCCTTTATCTGCTAGAGCTTCTGACTTTCAGCAAACTAGATAATTTATTAACAATAAAATCGCTAGGAGTGCGATGAGATGTCACAGTCCCCTACGACAAGACCAGAAATAGCTGCTGGAACTCTAATCGATAACCGCTATATTATCCAAAAACTTCTAGGACAGGGAGGATTGGGACGAACCTACTTGGCCTTTGATACTCGTCGGTTTAATGAAGCTTGTGTTCTCAAAGAATTTGCACCCATTGGTACAGGGGAAAGTGGACTGGAACAATATCGCAACTTATTTAAAAGAGAGGCAAAAATTCTTCATCAATTGCAACATCCTCAAATTCCCAAGTTTTTGGCTTGCTTTGAAGGAGATAATCGGCTATTCCTAGTACAAGAGTATGTTGACGGTAAAACATATTCTAGACTGTTAGGAGAACTTCAACGTCAAGGAAGAAATTTCTCTGAAGATGAAGTTATACAGTGGCTAAACAATCTGCTGCCTGTTTTAGAATATGTCCACCAGCACAACATCATTCATAGAGATATTTCTCCTGACAACATCATGTTACCCGATGGCAAGGATCTGCCAGTACTGATTGATTTCGGTGTAGGCAAACAAATTGCTGATATCAACGAGGGGAGAAGTTCTAACCACCAAGTAACCTTTGTTGGCAAAATGTCTCTCGTAGGTAAAGTGGGATATGCTCCCCGCGAACAGATTAGCTTGGGCTTATGTTCCCCCTCTAGTGACATTTATGCTTTGGGGGTAACAGCTATTGTACTACTCACAGGTAGAGATCCATCCTTACTAATGGATCAATATTCCCTTGAATGGAACTGGCGTTATTATGTCTATGTGACTGATGAATTGGCTCAAATACTTGATTGTATGTTGGCAGATAGACCTAACAACCGATACCAAACAGCCAGAGAAGTTCTGAAAGATTTAGAGGGTATTGGAGAATCAGAAGTGGCTATGTCTCCTGCAATCATCAGGGATGATTTGCCTCCCACCATATTTAACCCAGAATTTCAGGCTATGTCGGCAATATTGCAGTCATACAATCAACCTCAAGAAACAATTTTTAGTTCAGCTGGTTCACCTACTAGTCCGCAAACTGGACGAATTGAACAACAACGACAACCTTCGCTCCAACCAGCATTTATCAAAAGTTGTCAGCAAGGGTTAGCCTACCACATTGGGCCAATGGCAAATCTAATTATAGAAGAAATATTAGCTCAAAATCCTTATATTTCACCTGATCAATTTATTGAACTCATAGCTAGAGAAATTCCTGACTTTCAAGCAGCTTTTGAATTCAAAAAAACCTTATTTCCATAGGGATTTACGCTCCCAAAATTGACGGATAAAAGTAGTAAGGTTTTTTAACCGGGCCTCAACTCCAGTTACAAAAATTAATTACTTAGTACAGAATTTCACAAGTTCGTAGCGCTATTAAATCTCGCAAAGCCTTACGAATTACGAACTTGTACTGAGCTTGTCCTGAGCGTAGCCGAAGGGCGTAGCCGAAGTATTACGAATTATTTTATTCCCCTGTCCCTCCCTGAGTGCGTTTGATTCTTTTCATTGCCATTTCTAAACTTAACTGCATTCGTTTAAAGGCTTTAGCTAAATTACCGATTTCATCATTAGACATCTGCTCAAATTCAACTTCCATATGTCCGGTACTCACTTCTTCCGCTATGCGAGTCATGCGTTTGAGAGGCATAACAACTTGTCGATTCAAGAAAAAGTTGACTAACAAAATAGTTGCAATAAATATAGTTGATACAATTAGAATAATTACAAAAGAAGACTGATTAGCCTTGTTGATAACGTTATTCGCAGGTACTGTTATGATTTGAGCGCCGACAATTTCATTAAGCTTCCACCCAAATCCATTAGCTGCACCATAAAGAGTAATCATACTTTGAGGTGCAACATCAGGTGTGCTATGACACTTCAGACAGCTTTCTTCAGAAACTGGTAGAGGACGAGCAATATAAAAGATATCTCCACCAGGAATTGAGCGAAATCCACTCACTTCTTTAAGGGCTGATTGATTTCTGAACTTTTCTACAATTTCCGTCTCAAAACCGTCAGCCTTATCTCGCAGATTTGTGGGATTAAGAGTTGCTTCTTTATAAAAGAAATCACGGTACTCTCTTCTTTGTCGTAAAATCTCAAATACTTCCCGTGCTGAGTATGCAGGCACACTTTCCGGCAAAAACTCAGTGTCCAATTTATCAGCTAGCTCTGGATTCACTTGAGTACTGGTGTATTTACGAACAGAACTCATGGTTTCCATAAGCATAAGACCTGTTGAGCTAATATCTTGTTTAGCATTCTCCCTGAGCAAAGAAGAAAGAGCAAATCCACTCAAGCTCAGACCAAATGTCAGAATTACCAATAGCAGAATTGTAAATTTTTGTTTCAGATTCAGATTCTTTAGCATAATTTTAGATTACCTACAAGTCAAATTATTATGAACAAATATCGCTAAAGTCATCGTTTACTCTAAGATGAACAATCAACCCTCATATTTTGGTGTAAAGCATAGTTTAGGTAAAACTGTTAGGGTATATCCAACTTTATACTATTAGTAATTATTGAGGTTAATGAAAATGTTCTCTAAGTAACTAAGTTTCAAAAAGCTACAACAGCAATTCAAATGGAATTTCCAAAAATTCCTGTTGGCTGTTATGATCCCGTGCCAAAATAGATACCAGCAATTGTCAAATATTACTAATGGTGTGGAATGCTGGAAAGTCTTTATTCGGTGGACGCTACATTATCGAAAGCCAATTAGGCGAAGGCGGAATTGGCATTACTTATCTTGCCAGAAATCAACGAAATCAACTGCGAGTGATTAAAACCCTCAAAGAAGAAATCCTAAATCACCCCGCCTGGATACTCCACCGAAACAAATTACGGCAAGACTTCCGTGATGAAGCCGTTCGACTGGCTGTGTGTCACCATCCTCATATAGTACAGATAGAAACCATCTTTGATGAGGGAAATTTCCCTTGCATGGTGATGGATTATATCGAAGGCGAAGACTTAGGACAGCGTTTGAGGCGGACGGGGGTGCTATCAGAAGCAGAAGCGCTGCTATACATCAGGCAAATTGGCGATGCTTTGACGCTAATCCACTCTAAAGGACTGCTGCATCGGGATCTCAAACCACGGAACATCATGATCCGCCTTCAGAAATCAGAAGCAGTGCTGATCGACTTTGGTATCGCTAGAGAATTTATTCCCAATATGATTCAAAGGCATACAGTATATCGCACTCCTGGTTTTGCTCCACCTGAGCAATATGAATCAGAAGCGCCACGAGGAGAATACATTGATATCTACGCCTTAGCTGCTACTTTGTATAATTTGCTTACCGCAGTTATCCCCACAAATGCAGACGATCGCCGTCACAATATTAATTTAGAACCACCACAATATTTTAATCCTAAGATCAGCAACAGGGTAAATCAGGCTATTATCTGCGGCATGGATCTGGAGTCAACTTATCGTCCCCAGTCTGTGCAGGAGTGGTTGGATTTATTGGGGACTGATAGTAAGGAGAATATAGCACCAGTATCATCTACCTTAGCGATAACGCCTCTACCTCCACCTGTTGTATTACATCGGCAGAATTGGCAATGCATACAGACCCTCAAAGGTCATTCTAGTATGGTTCATGCGATCGCCATTAGTCCAGACGGGCAATTTATTGCTAGTGGCAGTAATGACAAGACTATCAAACTTTGGCAACTAGGTAGTGGCAAGTTAGTACGTCAACTGGGTCGTTGGTCTTCTAGTCATTCCAGCATGGTTCATTCTGTCGCCTTTAGCCCAATTTCTCCAAACCTTTCTTATCAAGGCAAGTCCGGCAAATCTGCGAAAGTTGCAGACCTGAACCAGGGAATTTTAGCTAGCGGGAGTTGGGATAACACTATCAAATTCTGGGATGTCAATACAGGCAAAGAAATTCGTACTCTTGCTGGTCATGCTAATTGGGTGAATTCTGTTGCCTTTAGTCCAGATGGCAAGTTTCTGGCTAGTGGTAGTGCTGATTGCACAATTAAACTGTGGCAGGTACACACTGGGATAGAAATCCAAAGTCTCATCGGTCATTCTGACCCAGTTTCGTCAGTCGCCTACTCTCCGAGAACGCCTACAACCAATAGCCAAGATAGACAGCTGGTGGCTAGTGGCAGCAATGATTATACGATCAAACTGTGGCAAGTATACACAGGCAGAAACATTTGCACATTATTAGGCCATTCTTTTTTCGTCAACTGCATCGCTTTCAGCAAGGATGGGGAAATTATCGCCAGTGGCAGTGGTGACAACACGATTAAACTGTGGCATATAAATACAGCTAAAGAAATTCGTACTCTCATTGGTCATTCTGATTCAGTTTCGTCAGTCGCCTTTAGCCAGGATGGGCAATTTCTCGCTAGTGGTAGCTGGGACAACACTATCAAACTGTGGCACATACATAGTGGCAGAGAAATCAGCACACTTACAGGTCATTCCAACTATGTTAGATGCCTTGCCTTTAGTCCCGATGGTCAAACCTTAGTTAGCGGGGGCGATGACGACACTATCAAAATTTGGCAACGGCGATAGTATATAATTCATGAGAAGGAGTCAGAAGACAGAATTCAGAATACCCGATGCCTGAAGTCAGGGGTTTCAGCAACCCCAGAATTTTTTCTTCACGAGCGTTTAAAATCGGGGGCTTTAAACCTCGATTCTCCATCCAGTCGCACAGAATCCATTCTGGATTCTGGCTCCACCTGCATCTATTCCAACCAAGGCAGCGTGATTTGACATTGTTGTTAACAGGTCTAGTTTGTCAAATATAGCGGTTCTCGAATGGAAAATACAGTCTCACCTCACTTCCATTCCTCCCTCCTAAAAGGGGAGAGGCTTTGAATCTTACTCCCCTTCCCTTGTAGGGAAGGGGCTGGGGGTTAGGTTTGTATTGCACTCAACTAAGAAGCGCTATAGTCTGTCAAATTAACGGTAATATCATAATTCCCTGTATCACCCAAATATCCCGCTACATTAAAGTAGTAGTAGCCACTTAATGGAACCTTGTAGGTCAATGAGCTGTTAAGTCCGTTTCCACTATTGTTATCAAAGCCTACTTGTGTGTAGTACTCATTAAAGAGTGTTACAGTCGTGTCCACATCATCAGCGTAGGAGCCTCTACCAGAGGTGTTAATGGAAATTGTATTTCCCCTTTTAGCATACAAGTAGTGGTAGTCGTTGTCTCCAGAAGCAATATAGTTCCCATAAGATGCATAGAAAGCAAATCCAGGGTCTGGTAAACCCTGTGCGAATCCTAACCCTACACCTGTGAAAGTGGCAGTGCCAAAACCGTCGTTGGGTTCAACTTCCATATTTACCCCTGTTCAATAGAACGAGTTGGTTGAATTTTTGGATGTAGCTATAATACTTAACTCTCTTTTTTTTTCACAAAAAGTATAATAAACTTCTCAATTACTCCCTTCCCGCTCAAAGAATACCTAAATTTTTTTAACGAACCGCAAAGGACGCAAAGAACGCAAAAGACATCTCCGAAAATGAATGTAGAGACGTAGCAGTGCTACGTCTCTACAAGGGTTTCAGGCAACGCATAATTAATTTCTGGAGATGTCTAAAGGAAGAGATAGGTAATCTTATGGCGGGAAGGGAGTAGGAATAATATTAAGTTTTATAATAATTTTGTTGCTAAGTGCTGAGTGTGGTTCCATAGTTTTAAACCTACAGATAGAAGTGCGATCGCCCCAAATTTGTGACAATAATGACGGCAACCGTTATTTTTGAACAATAAATTATATAAATAATATGGGCTTTGGCATTGGTGATTTATTCTGGATTTTCCTCCTTCTGACTTCTTTGCAACCCCTTTGGCAAAAACGTCAAATAGAATATAGGCGCTTGCGTGCTTTACAAGAATTCCAACAGGAACGCAAAAGCCGAGTAATTTTGCTGATTCATCGCCAAGAGTCCCTTAGCTTCCTGGGAATTCCCATATCTCGCTACATTACTATCGAAGACTCAGAACAAATATTGCGAGCAATTCGTCTCACACCCCCAGATGTGCCAATTGACTTAATTTTGCACACTCCTGGTGGTTTGGTTTTGGCTACCGAACAAATCGCCAGAGCATTAATTCGCCACCAAGCAAAGGTCACAGTCTTTGTACCCCACTACGCCATGAGTGGCGGTACTATGCTTGCGATCGCTTCTGATGAAATTATTATGGATGCTAATGCTGTCTTAGGGCCAGTTGATCCCCAACTGGGTAACTACCCAGCAGCCAGTATCCTGAAAGTAGTTGAAGATAAACCCATCAGTGAGATTGATGACCAAACCTTAATTATGGCTGACCTCTCACGCAAAGCAATACAGCAGGTACAGAGGTTTGTACGAACTCTGCTTAAAGACAATATACCCAAACAAAAAGTTCTGCAAGAAAATATCGAATCGATTATCGAAGCCTTGACAACTGGACGCGTCACCCACGACTATCCCATCACTATTGAAGAAGCAACAGAAATGGGGCTGCCCGTAACCGTCGGACTGCCCCATTCTATTTATGATCTCATGGATTTGTACCCACAGCCCCAAGGAGGGCGACCCAGCGTGCAGTACATTCCTATGCCTTACTATGACCGCCGTCCAATTCTACCTACACCCAAGGGCAGACCCTTAGAAGAACCAAACCAGATGACTTGAGGAGCTTCGGGGTAGGAGTTTTTTGTGGCGACTAGGGTGTAGTTGTTGGGGTAGCTGTTGGTGTAGCTGTTGGGGTAGCTGTTGGGGTAGCCGTTGGCGTCGCTGTTGGGGTAGCTGTTGGCGTCGCTGTCGGTGTCGCTGTTGGTCTCGCTGTTGGTGTCGCCGTTGGTCTCGCTGTTGGTGTCGCCGTTGGTCTCGCCGTTGGTGTCGCCGTTGGTGTCGCCGTTGGTGTCGCTGTCGGCTGACTGAAGACTGTCTTTGCTTCTTCATTCAGCTTTTGGCGGAGAGCTAAATTAGCAATTCCAGTTTCTTGCAACTGATATTTCTTCTGATACTCCTTCACCACTGCTTCCGTGCGGGAACCATAAAAATGATCGCGCGGTAGGGGGGGATTTGGCTTTACCACTGCGTTCAAATTTGTTTGCAGAATTTGAACAATGTTAGCTGCAAATTCTTGGGTTTTTGGCCCTGCTATCCCATCAACTGGTTTTAGCTTATAACCCGTCTGAAATTCACGAATTGCCTTTTTAGTTTCCTCATCCGTCAAAGCACTATTTGTGACCTTGACGTTATAGCCTAGCCCTCGCAACACAGCACGGAATTGCTGGGGCGTATAGCTACGTTGACGGGCTGCGAAACCTGTGTCTGCAATTACCAAACTAGCACTTATCAGGCAAGTAACAGCAAAAGTTGCGCTTGATTTTCCAAACCCACACCACATACTTAAAACTCCTTTGGGTTAAATCAGCAGGATTATAAACCTTAACAGCTGCATTTTAAGTTTGTTTAATAACTTTTTTCACGATTATTTAATGATTTTTGAATAATTTGTGATTTATTTTTGTCCAATTTAACCAAATTTACATAAACTAATTTGTGTCATCCATCCAAAGAAGTATTTTATATGGGCAGAGATACCGTGGTCATAACTTAAGGGACTTCCAGTGAAAAAAACATCCGATGGCAGGGGTGCAAGTCCTTACGTCCCTACACATCTACAAATATAGGGTTTACGCAACTGGCATATTATTTTGAAAAAGCTTTTATTTTTTGTGACACTTGCGTAAATCCTAAAATATTTTGGCATAATTTATTTTTTGCAAGTCCAAAATTACTGTAATTGCTTGGAAAGAGGCAAATGCTTCCTGCCTTCCTCAATAAATGAGAGAACTTATGTTTAACAGGACTTAATTTCTCAGGATTTACGCCAAATAATGAAAAAACGAACCCCATTCGTGTTAGCGTCTCCCCTTCTCCCAAAGGGAGAGGCCAGCGCCAAGGGAGAAGGACACAAAGGAATAAGAGTTTCAGAGAGTTATTGCGTGAGTGCTAAGTAGGTTGGCGCAATTAAAGTTAACTGGCTAAGGCTGTCATTGGTCATTAGTAAAGGTTTTAAGCTTATTTACGTTTCGTAACATACTTGACTTTTTTCGCACCCATGCACTTATTCCTGTATCAGATATCACAAAAAATGAAAGATATAAAAACTTATAAGCAAGGAAATCTTTGGTTTGAAAGATTTATGGCAATTGCTGCCGCCGTAAATTTATGTTTAGTTTTGTTTGATTTAAGTTATGTACCTTGGCGGGATTTCTACTTGCGAAAACTTCCTCAAATTACTAAGATTTATGACCCAATAAAAGGCGTTGAAGCCCATCGAGACACGGAAAACTATCTCAAAACAGTAGACGCATTAAAAGAACAAGTCAGCCAAACAGGGTTACAGTCGCCTCAGGTAAATAGCAGATTAGAGGAAATAAGGCGTCTGAGCAACGAGATGATTGACAGTAACCCGTTTGCAGGAGTGAATAAGAGTGGGACTCTGGAAAAAATCAAAAATCGGATGCGCGATCGCATCGATAAGGAATCTGCAAGACAGTCCTTCGCCACTTTTTGGAGTCAGCCTTACTTCTCGCAAAATGGCTGGGATCAAGAAATTAGTTTTTTCAACCAAAGAATCCGCCCTTTGATTGCTTCTAACTACTACCGCCAAATCGGTGAAAATGGCGAATTTGTTGATAAATTCTTGATTATTGACTTACCCTTTGTGATTTTATTTGGTGTAGAATTGCTGGGGCGTAGCTTCTTGATCAGACGCCAACGTCCTGGTTTAAGCTGGTTTGAAGCAGTATTGTGGCGTTGGTACGATTTATTTTTATTACTGCCATTTTGGCGGTGGTTAAGAGTTTTACCTGTATTAGTTCGCCTCGATCAAGCAAAGTTATTAAATTTGCATCCAGTGCGAAAGCAAATTAATCAGGGGATTGTTGCCAATTTTGCCGAAGAACTCACAGAAATTGTAGTGGTGAGGGTAATTAATCAGATTCAGGGTTCAATTCAACGGGGTGAGTTAACGCACTGGCTCTCCCAACAAGAAAATTTACGTCCCTACATAGATATTAATAATGTGAATGAAGTGGAAGCGATCGCAAGTCTTTTGGTAAAAACAATTGTCTACCAAGTGCTACCCGAAATTCAACCTGCGATCGTCGCCATTTTGCGCCACAACATCGAAACCGTCTTCCATCAAGTCCCCCTTTACCGCAACCTCCAGAACCTCCCTGGCGTCGGACAGGCCCAAACCCAGTTAAGCGAACAATTGGCTACTCAAATCACAACTAATCTTTACAAAACTTTAGTTAGTGCTGTTGAAGACCCTGTGGGCGCAAAACTCACCAGTCAATTAGTACAAAGCTTCAGCGACGCTTTAGGATCTCAAATAAAACAAAAACACGTACTTTCAGAAATTCAGAGTTTACTTTTTGACTTCTTACAGGAAATCAAACTCAACTACGTCCAGCGTTTGTCCCAAGAAGACATAGACCAAATTATCGAGCAAACCTGCCAGCTACGAACACAAGCATCAGTTCCAAGAGTAGTTGATAAAGGCACTATTCTCCCAAAAATACGAGAAGGGTAGAGGAGCAGTAAGGAGATGAGGGAGAGAATTCACATTAGGCGTAAGAGAGCTTTTAGAACTGTTGCATCAGTGCAGACGAGACATTGAGAGAATTGTTGAAAAAAAACTGGTCAGACCCTCGTTGAAGATATCCAAATCTTCTCGAATTTTGATAAAGTAAATTGAATACTTTCTGGTAACCGACGTTTATTTCTACTGTGCCAAGCTGTTCTCAAACTAGGCAATAAATCTTTAAATACTTTTTCAAATAATTCGGATGGAAATGTCAAAAATCTCTGCGATACAGCTTGTTGACTAACTTTTGTGGGATTACACCAAAGAATTCCGTCTCTGGCTAACATTCTTGTTAGTTCTCTAACTCCTGCCACGTCTCGCCACAGTAAGGTTAACACCGCAGCCATCATTAACGGTAAATTCAGTATCCGTTCTCTAAGTCCTAGTTTTCGGTAGTAATTTTCTTGATTTGTAATGGCTGGTGTCAGTAATCTTGAGAGTTGCTCGGCAATTACTTGGTCTTCCACCATTGGTCTTTGTTTCTTTTTCGCGTGGTCTCGATTGGTTTTTCGGCTGGTGGTCATAGCTAGTCACAATCGCTCAATCACTTGAAAAGAACTGAGTTTCTCATGTTTTTGACCACTACAAATACCACGCTTGACAATTTCTCCTTTTCCTTAACTTGTCACCAATGGATTCAGTAGAATTCTTTCCCTGACATGGAGTAGCTTGCTCCCTTTTAGAACAAGATGAAGCTGGCTGACTTGCTCCGGCGTTAAAAAGTTCTTGGCTGGTGGCGGCATAGTTGCTTTCAAACGGTTTATTCTTATTATGCAACTTCATTGCCGATTAGCTTACCCAAGCGAGAAGCTTTCGGCTCAGTTTTGATGATCATGCCGTAATTACACAAGCGCTCGCAGAAATTAGCTATGTCGTTTGCTGTATGGCGGGAGCAATAGTCAGTATTATGGTAGAGCAGCATAAGGGTAGGGCGAAAGCCCATCTTATACACAACCATGAATGTACAACTTGTTAATTCCCTCGTAGAAGTGGTACTAAACCTCTCCCCTGAAGAGCAAAAACTCTTTCAAGAAAAGCTTAGTAACAAGCATTTAACCTTACTAACTAGTAA
>NZ_JAIVFV010000065.1 GCF_020829445.1 Nostoc sp. CHAB 5836 | reverse complement strand
CTATACATCCAGCTTAATAATAGTAATTCCTATTTAGCTCTAGTAAATTCTCCTAATAAATAGTTCTTATGTACTAAATATATCCGTCTCCTTGGGGTGTGACAGTTGTGGGTGCGGAATGTGGGTTGTACCTCACGCTTGCGGAGAACCGCTATATGTCAATACAGTTCAGTTGACTAACGCCATGTGCAACTTTACTCTCAAACCTAACCCCCAACCCCTTCCCTGCTAGGGAAGGGGAGCAAGAATCAAAGCCTCTCCCCGAAACGGGGAGAGGAATGGAAGTGGGGTTTTAAGAATCAGTAAACCACAAACTTTTCAAAACCAACGTAAAAACAAGGGTTTCAGCCATTGTGAATCTGGAGTATTCACCATTGCTTTTAGAGGGATCAAGCGATCGCTCGCTTGAAGGTAACTAGGGGTATCGTCTGAAATGCTCAATAAAACGTTGTTTTGTGAGTTCTGTGAGATCCCTGGTTTTAGCTGAAATGTCCAGGTGGTAAAACTTCTAAAAAACTTTTTGGTTTACTGAGAATAAGTTGCACATCGCGTTTGACTAATATTTCCGCTCTTTTGGCTCAAACATGGTAATCGCCACTGGACGATATTGAATATCAATTCCCGCTTGTGAATAGTAGGCCATTGTGTGTTTAAGAAAGTTAGCATCATCTCGCTGCGAATAATCTTCGCGGAAATGAGCGCCACGACTTTCTTGGCGATTTAAAGCTGATGCCAAAATGGTCTGCCCTACTACCATCAAACTTCGCAATTCCAAGGCTTCCACGAGTTCCGTATTCCAGCAACTACCTTTGTCATCTAGGTAAATTTGAGGATATTGCTGTTGTATTCTTTCTAATTTCTGTGACCCTTCAGTCATTAATGACTCAGTGCGAAAAACACCACAGTACTCAGTCATACAATCTTGGAAGGCTTGACGAACTTGGTTAATGCGGTACTGTCCTGGTTGTTCTAGCAAAGCTTGAATTTGTTGCTGGGCTTCGGTTACATACCGTTGCTCATCTACAGAAGGTAACTTACGTTTTTGCACAAATTTGGCGATCGCAGCCCCAGTTCTCTTACCATAAACTACACACTCCAGCAGTGAATTACTCCCCAAGCGATTTGCACCATGTACGGAAACACAAGATGTTTCACCCGCAGCAAAGAAAGCATCAACTAAACCATCGCCACTACTGCGAACTTGCCCATCAGTGTTAACTGGAATACCACCCATACAATAGTGAATTGTCGGACGGACTGGCATAGGTTGAGTTACCGCGTCAACACCTACTAGGCGGTGTGCTTCTTCCCAACAGAAGGGAACGCGACTCATAATTTTTTCTTTACCCAGATGGCGTAGATCCAGATAGACAAAGGGGCCTCCAGCACTTCCATCGAGATGAATCCCACGTCCGGCGCGAATTTCGTAAGCGATCGCTCGTGAGGTAATATCACGAGGAGCTAGTTCCATGCGACTGGGTGCGTAGTTCGCCATAAAGCGATCGCCTTCACTATTAATCAAATACGCCCCTTCTCCCCGTACCGCTTCTGAAATTAGCACGCCTACCGGATATAAGCCAGTGGGATGAAATTGGACAAATTCCATATCTTCGAGGGGCAAACCTGCGATCGCAGTCATTGCCAAACCATCACCAGAAGAAGCGTAATCATTAGAGGTAGTATTATAAACGCGACCATAACCCCCTGTGGCAAACATTACTGCTTTAGCTCTCACTACCTCAATATGTCCATCCAAAAGATGAAACATGACCACACCCTTGGCCTCATTTTCTTCTAAAATCAGACGCATCACGTACCATTCTTCATAAACTTGCACCCCATAACGCCGCAAATTGTTAACCAATTCGTGCAAAATCGCGTGACCGGTCTTATCAGCAGCGTAGCAAGTGCGGTTGTGGGAATGTCCGCCAAAAGCGCGTTGAGCAATGCGACCATCGGGTAAGCGAGAAAATAAGACGCCCATGTGTTCCAAGTCAATTACCACACCTGGCGCTTCTTGGGCGAGAATTGCTACAGCATCTTGGTCTGCCAAATAATCAGAACCCTTGACAGTATCAAAAGCGTGTGCTTCCCAACTATCTTCTGAATCAACATTTTTCAGCGATGCAGCCATACCACCTTGAGCCGCCACCGAGTGCGATCGAATTGGATGGGTTTTAGCAACCACAGCAATATTTAAACTGGGGTCAATACGGGCAATTTCCACAGCAGCGCGACATCCTGCCAATCCACCCCCGACAATAATCACATCATGTTCAAGCATAATTAGCCCCCTGATTGCAAACCACTGCTGTTCTATCTTCCCGCATCGGGAAGGGGGGTTAGGTTTTTGGTGGATTTTTCGACGTAACCTGAATTGTCAGCACCACTCCCTACTCCCCACTCCCCGTCTCAGTTCTGGTCTAAGAAGTCGTTAGCGTGGTCACTGAGCGTAGTCGAAGTGCAGCCTCTGGTAGAGTTGTATTGGTCACTGGTAAAAATTTTAAGGCTATTTACATTTCGTAACATACTTTAATTTTTTCGCGCCAACTTACTTATGCTTTTCAAACATCAAGGTTTTACCGCGTCCTCTTCAATTAATATCTCTGCGGTGAGAGCCTATTTGAACGGGGGGTAAACAGAAGCACCTGTTCTAATTACCAAGGCTCTTACTATTTGCTCTTCTCAAAAAATTTTTACGATATATCAGGTATATCCCTAGTAGGGATAAACCCACTACTGGTGCAGATTCGGGTATGGATTTGATTTTGGCATAAATGGCTGTTGTAGTTGTAGCTTCTTCAAGAGCCTCAATACTTAACTGGCGAACGTCTGGATCAAAACCAGTTAACTCAAGGGTGTATTTATTCCCTCCAAAGGTGAAATTGCGATTACTCAAATTGGTATCTATAAATACAAAGTCTGCATTATTTTCAGAGGGTGTTACTTCATTAACTGTACTTATTAGGCCCAACTTGAAGTCAAAAAATTGGCTGATTCCAACGGTAGGACTGAAGGATACATTGATATTTAAAGGTACAAATCCAACGCTTGTACCTTTAAGTACCGTTCCATTAAAGTAAGTTAAATCAGCTATTTTGAATACAGAGTCGATGTCGGCTGAAAATGAACTTCCATCAAAGGTTAGTTTACTTGGAAGTCCTGCTGACAAAGGAGGTTTACCCCAAGTAAATGAGTTGTTTCCCACACCTCTATATGTGGGATTGGTATCTGTGCTTCTGGGAGTAGGTTCTCCCCATGTACCACTAGAGATACCAGAAAAAGTTAGAGCGCGTGCTTGACTAGAGAAACCAAATCCTGTACCTGCACTGACGAAAAAACTAGATATAGCAGTCGCAACAACCAAATTTAGTTTCATAATTTAGACTTTAATTCTCAATCTGGATCTTATTTCAGCTAGTTCTCCATTCTACATTAGTAAATTTACGGAAAATACGCAAATATTTTATTGTAATTTTAAGAAGCTGGATATTGTACACATAGGTTATTAAACTAAAATTATCAGTTCTTAAAATATTTCACCAGTTTCTAATCAGAAAAACAGTAATTGCGATCGCTACCTTAACTGCTACCCCTACTTAATTGTCAAGTTGATATAAAGCTAATTCTTTTTGGTACTTCACGGGCTATTGGGACACTGTTTTATGACTCTCATGAGATAAAAATTAGAAACCTTTGTTGCGACTAGTTTTTATAAATCTGGCCGTAGATTGGGTAACACTAAAGTTCAACCCAACCTACAAATATTTTATTTTTTCAGAGTAATAAAAGAGCGTTAAGCGGACATGATATGAACCCTAGTTCGAGAAAGCATAAGAGGGTGTTTGAAAAGTCCTGTCCTTGTTGGTAGCAAAAATTTTAGATCCCCCTAAATCCCCTTAAATCTTTTCCCTCACCTCCAGCCCCTCTCCCATATTTGGGAGAGGGGAGACATAATTCCAGTTCCCCGAATCCCATATTTGGGATTCGGGGTTAGGGGATGAGGGCTATTACTTACAAATACTTCCGCAACAATAACCCTAACTTTTCCTTGGTCGCTGCTGGTGCTTTATCCAACTGAGTCAAAATCGCATATTGCAACGCCGAATGCGCCTCACTTGGTGGTGGATTTTCACTCAAGCGCCGCACAGTTTCTTGAATCACCTTTTGAGCATTAACTGCATTCCGCAGCAAATTGCCAATCACCATCTCCACCGTCACACTATCGTGGTCTGGATGCCAACAATCATAATCTGTCACCAGAGCTAAAGTTGCATAGGCAATTTCTGCTTCCCTAGCCAACTTCGCCTCTGGTAAATTCGTCATGCCAATGATTGTTGCACCCCAACTGCGATAAAGATTAGATTCTGCCTTAGTGGAAAAAGCCGGCCCTTCCATACAGACATAAGTACCGCCGCGATGGAGAGTAACTTCTGGTAAATTGAGAGATGCGATCGCATCTGCCAACACAATAGCCAAATTCTGACAAATCGGATCACCAAAGGCAATGTGAGCAACAATTCCTTCACCAAAAAACGTTGAAATCCGGTTTTTTGTCCGATCAATAAACTGATCTGGCACCACCATATCCAGTGGTTTCGCCTCTGCTTTTAAGGAACCAACAGCACTAGCTGATATTAAATACTCCACACCCAATTGCTTCATCGCATGGATATTAGCGCGAAACGGTAATTCAGACGGTAAAAGCGTGTGATTGCGGCCATGACGCGCCAAAAAAGCTACTCGTGTACCATCCAAAGTCCCCAGAATCAAAGCATCAGATGGTGAACCAAAAGGAGTCTCGATTTGCACCTCTTCTACATCTTTGAGCGCATCTATTTTGTACAAACCGCTACCACCAATAATCCCAATACTAGCTTGAGCCATGATTCTGAACCTCTTCCTTGCTGATCTGCTCAGTTATTTTATCGAAAAGGGGAGTAGCAGAAAAGGCAATCAACAAAGCATTGATGCTTATAGCGCTTCTCCAATGGAAGCAATACACTTTGACCTCACTTCCATTCCTCACTTCCTTTAAGGAGAGAGGCTTTTAGGACTTACGCAAAATCATGAAAAAACGAACCGCAAACGCGAGTGCGTCTCCCCCTGGGAGAAGTACGCCAAGTACGCCAAGAAATAAGAGTTGCAGAGAGTTTTTGCGTAAGTCCTGGCTTTGAATCTTACCCCCCTTCCCTCCAAGGGTTGGGGTTGGGGGTTAGGTCTGTATTCCATGCAATTGAGAACCGCTATATATTCAGTCTTATACCAAGTTGTGTTTGATGCTATTTTTTGCTTAAAAGTCAGCCCAGCACATACCTTGATTATAAACAAGACTAACTTTGGCAACTTGGTATTAAGTAAGTCGGCAAGAATAAACCAAACTATATTACGAAACGTAAATACAGCTTAAACCCTTATAAATGACGAAGGACGAAGGACAAATGACAAATGACAGCCTTAGCGAGTTAGCTTTATTTGCGTCGCTCTACTTACAGCTATTTTCAGGTAAATAGACCACGGGGTAGGGAACATTGCTGTGCCCTGACGACAGATGTGGTTCCAATACATGATTTCTGCTGTAAACCAATCGTCACCATAGTGTGTAATCGATGCTTAATGTATACAAATGTTAAGTAGACACCCTCTTACGCAGAGAAACAAAGCAAGCGTTATACTTTTGGCAAAAGGCTTATTTTACCCCGTGCTTTTAACATTTTCATAAATCAATGACTCTCAATTTTCGCTTTGCGGTAGTTAGCGACTTACACCTGGCACTTCCCCACACAATCTGGGATCATCCTAGTCGGTTTCATCTGGTGGAAGTCAGTATCTCCGCCTTTCAAAGTGTACTAGAACATTTAACACAACTGAATTTAGATTTCTTGTTGTTGCCAGGAGATTTAACTCAGCACGGCGAATCAGAGAATCACGCCTGGTTGGAACAATGTTTAGGTCAGCTACCTTTTCCTGTCTATGTTGTTCCTGGTAATCATGACGTTCCTGTGCTGTTGGCTAATCAGCAATCAATTGCTTTTGCGGATTTTCCCTACTATTACACGAAGTTTGGCTATGACGATCCAGAGCAGATTTACTATGTTCGTCAGTTATTGCCTGGAGTTAAGCTGATTGGACTGAATTCTAACTCCTTTAATGACCAGGGTGAGCAAGTAGGGTGTTTGGATACCAAACAGCTACGGTGGTTAGAAGAGGTACTGGCGGCATCTGGCGATGAATTAATTCTGGTGATGGTGCATCATAATGTGGTGGAGCATTTGCCTAATCAATCTAGCCATCCACTGGCAAATCGGTATATGTTAGCGAATTCAGCCCAACTGTTGCAGTTGCTAAGGCGCTACGGAGTCAAACTAGTTTTTACTGGGCATTTACACGTTCAGGATGTTGCTTACTCCCAAGGAGTATACGATATTACCACTGGTTCTTTAGTTAGCTATCCTCACCCTTACCGGGTGCTAGAGTTTCATCGGGATAACCAAGGTAAAGAATGGTTGCAAATTTTATCCCATCGGGTAGAGTCAGTACCTGAGTTCCCCGACTTGCAAGAGTCATCGCGGCAGTGGATGGGCGATCGCTCTTTCCCCTTCCTAATCAAGCTATTAACTCACTCCCCATTAAACTTACCATTATCACAAGCAAAAAAATTAGCTCCTAGCTTGCGCGACTTTTGGGCAACTATTGCTGATGGGGATGCAGTGTTAGATTACCCTCATTTTCCTCTAGAAGTGCGACGCTACATTGAGACTTATAGTGCATCACAGCCTAACCCAGACTTCGCCACTGGTGGAACTTTGACTCTGATTGATAATAACACCACACTTTTGCTGGATAGGAGTTAGGAGTTAGGAGTTAGGAGTTAGGAGTTGGGAGTTAGGAGTTAGGAGTTGGGAGTTAGAACCTGATTCAGCACTCAAAACTCAAAACTCAACACTATAGCGGTTCTCAATTGCATGGAATACAGACCTAACCCCCAGCCCCTTCCCTTCTTAGGGTTGGGGAGTAAGATTCAAAGACTCAAAGCCTCTCTCCTCTTAGGAGATAGGACTTACGCATCATACATATGTACTATACGAAATTTGGGCTTTTGAGCCATATCTAACATCGAACACAGTCAATATGCGACCAAATCAGGGTTATGTTCAGCGCCTGAAACGTTGATTTTGCGTAAAGCATATTATCGTCAATTTGTACAGTGCGTAAGTCCTAGAGAGAGGAATGGAAGTGAGGTCAAAACTGTACTGCACCCAAGCGAGAACCGCTATAGACATCTGGTGAAATTAAGTATGCGTTACCCAGAACCCTTGTAGAGACGTAGCACTGCTACGTCAAAAGAATTCTTTTTCACTCCTATGTCTACTGATTACTGATTTTGGCGACAAATTCCAAATGCTGAGGTGTAGGCGTGTAAGAAGGTTCTGCCACCAACAGGGCCGATTTCACCGCCACAGAAAAAGCCGCCTAGGGGAATATCGTTAAGGTAGCGCTGAAATAGTTCAGAATCGAAATTAGGTTTACCATACAGTCCTTCACCGCGCCCCAAACAGGCAAACATTAAAGCAGCTACGGCAGAGGGTTCAGATTCTCGTTGGTGTTGATAACTTTGCAGGAGTAATTCTAGGTCTTCAGCAGAGGCTTGAGCATCGCGTAGGTGGAATTGCAGCCTTTGCCCAGGACGGACGCGATCGCCAATTGCGATCGCCCCAGCTGTTGGATCCACTCCCAGAATACCACGAATTAAAAAGTCTCCTTGTTGCAAAGCCAGCTTAAATTCATCCATTGCTACACCAACAAACAGAGAGTGCTGTGCTAAAGTCCGTTCTTTTTCGCCCAGACTACCAATCAAATCTCGCAACACCATCAGAGGTACTTTCTCATCTAACTCCAGAATAATATTGCGATCGGCTTTTGTGACTTGCAATGGTTTCCCAATCGGTCGGCATCCTTGGGCTACAATCGTTTCCAAAACAATATTGCCAGTCAAAGCTATACCAACAGTGCCCTCACGATACAAGCTTTGGTGTTCCTCACCACTGGCATCGTTACAGAATAGGGCAACACGCCCACCCATACCCCCACCGCTAGCCTGTCCCCCCACTGTCACTGATCCTGGATAAGCAAAATCCAGCCCCTGCAACAAATCGTTGATTCCAGAGGCGAAAGAACTCGACAGCAAGATGAACTGGGGTGTCGGTGATGGTGGCACACCGATTAAATCAAGCCAAGCATCTGGTGAACTGTCTAAGTCAGGTAATTCTTCAGCAACAATATGAAATACTTTAATCTTCACTCCTGGAAGGTATGCTAAAGTCAAGCTAATAGCTGGTTCGGCTTCCAGTTCTTGAGTATCTCCGCTAACTGTCGTCCCAATCACACCTCCACCACTACAGCCAATTAGCACTGGCACAGAAAGTTTCTCAGCTAACAAGGGTAATAGTCGGGAATACTCACTCGTAAAAGCAGACGAAATGAATACCAGTCCTAGATCCGCAGGTGCTGTTAACGATGAAACAGCTCGTTCCACCACATCTGTAACAGAGGCTTCTAATGAATGACGGGTTGATAAGGCATTTGCCCACTGCATTTGGTCTGCCATGAGTTTTGAGCTTCTTTCTGTTTTTAGGCTAGTTTTGACTTTTTATTTTGGGAAGAATTGCATTTTACAAGAATTTACACCAGCCCTTCGTCTCCACCATCCCAAGAAGCTGGGGTTGTCATTCCCTAATATAGGCATCTAAATATATTGTATGATTATCCATCTATGCTACTTATTCGACAAAATCTTAAAAAATATAAGGTAAATGCATTATATGTGCGCTAGTTTGCTGTATTGGTTATAAATCAATAGGCTAAAACACTAAGTTATGATCGGCTAAGTGGTTAGAATGGTTAGTAATCAAGCCAAAAACTGCCATTTCTAAACTTTTTCTATACTAGTATTAACAACACACAACGAGGCTAAAGCAATGACCAACATCCAAGAAACAGCAAAGAGCGACATCCAAGAGAAAATCCAAGAAGAAGTGGAACAAGCGCGTACTGTCTGTGATATTAACGGTAGCAACTCACCAGAGTGTGCTGCTGCTTGGGATGCAGTAGAAGAATTGCAAGCCGAAGCTTCGCACAAGCGCCAAAGCAAGCCAAAAAACTCTCTAGAACAGTATTGTGATGACAACCCAGAAGCAATAGAATGCCGAGTTTACGACGACTAGAAATTGAGACAAGTGAATTTTCTGTTGTTTGGTCTGCAAGCAATCAGGATTAACCAAAAAAGACGCCCAGAGTGGGGGACGCAGAGATTTGCCAATTTCCTCCACTTGTAAGCGTTCTGTTTAAAGCCTCCGACTTGAGTCGTAAAGACAAAAAATAAGGGGAAAAATTTAAGCACAATTGGGATGCTCCCCGTAGTCAGGACTGAAGTCCTTATTTCCTAAGCAGTAAAGTGCTTACTACAAACCCTCAAAACTAAGGGACTGACAACAAATAAATTACCCAATCTTGTGGGGTGAGCCGAAAAGCCCGCCCCACAAGAAGTAGCTGAGTATTTTTTTATTTGGAAGTCCCTAACGCGGATCATGATGGTAAGTGAGTGAACTCATTATCATGTCTTTATAAGAGTTTCACGTTAAATTAACACCAATGACATCTAAGTAGAGCGACGCAAATAAAGCTAACTGGCTAAGGCTGTCACTTGTCACTTGTCCTTCGTCATTTATAAAGGTTTCAGGTGTATTTACGTTTCGTAATATAGTTTTATTTATTCTTGCCGACTTACTTATAGGACTAGTATTTGATTTTTGAAATACACGTAGGGGAGCCAGTCCTTTGGGCGGGTTTCCCGACTTGAGCGAACTAGCGTTGTGTTAGCGCAGAAAGTACGGCACCACACGCTTGGAATGGTGCGTTACGCTTTGCTAACGCACCCTACGTGACTACTGGGATTTTTTCATAAATCAAATATGATTCCTATATATGTCCCGACAAACTTGTTTTGAATACAAGTAAGTGGGCAAGAATAAATCAAAGTCTGAATTCTTTTTTATTTATTGTTTGAGAAAAACTATGGACTATAATACTTGGTTTCGCCCTTTCGTCTGGATTGATTACCGACTGGCAGTATTATTCCTGGTAGTTATTCCGCTAATTCTTCTGATTTGGGCATTTGTGCAAAAAGCAGAAGGTATACAACGCTTATTGACTATATACTGGCGAGTATCAAGCCTAGTGGCAATCACTATTTACTTAATGATTGCTCAGTATCCAGTTAGCTTTATCTCTGGGTTGATGGCTCGGATTTTGATCCCGATTTCGCTGTGGTTCTGGGTGGATCTCAACGATGAAATTGAGTATCAAAGCAGTGGATCTTTAAAATTGATTTTTACCTCTTGGCGCTGGGCTACAACTGTTTATTGTATTTTGGGCACACTAGCCTTTATTCCTTTTTTGGGTTGTGCTTTTTCTGCCAATGTGTTTAAGGCTCCCTATTGTCGGGTCTGGTTCGAGGCTCCGTTGCTATTTAAAGAATATTTCCATGCCAATAGCAAGGCTGAGTTTTTAGGTTTTCTTGGTATAACTAGTTTAGTAATTTATATACTTTACTTAAGCTATTTTGTTCTGATTAAACTGGGCAAGCAGGGACGCTCGGCTACACCACAGTAACCGTCGCTGCGCCACCGTACCCATAGATGTCAACTTAAGCCTTGGGGAAGGTCATTCGCGCGCCAGTTGCTCATGGGGGAAACCCCCAGACGCTCGCGGACTCGCTAACGCTGCGCTATCGCTTTTGGCGTCTCCCCTTCTCCCAAAGGGAGAGGCTAGCGCCAAGGGAGAAGACCGCACTGGCTTGGCTATACAGGCTTTCGTCCGCCTGCGCAAACTCACGTCAAATCAAGGTTTTGAAACCCAGGTCGGTGGGTGAGAGTTTGTGTAGACGCGGTTTCTAACCCCCCGTTTCACGTTAACTTGACACCAATGCACCGTACCCCTACCCTACTTAAAAAAAAATGAATTCCATTGGCAAGCGACTGGAACAATACACCGCTAAACGCCCCCAAGAAGTCTTACTTGTAACGGTAGAAATTGCTGATGAGCAAGATACAATTGCTATTTTTAAAGGCTTTTCCAGTTCTTTGATGCGTCCTACGGCATTTGATGCAGATATACCAGTTATGCCAGATGGGGCAAACATTCTCAATATTGACCGAGTAGCAAGTCCTTACAATCCTCAAGCACCTCGTTATATTCAACAAGGACTCTCTTGGGAAGCTATGGAAGTTCTATTATCAGAAGTAGCAGTCTAAGTAGGTCGGCGCAATTAAAGTTAACTGGCTAAGGGTGTCATTTGTCATTGGTCATTTGTCATTGGTCATTTGTCATTGGTCATTTGTCATTGGTCATTGGTCATTTGTCATTTGTCATTGGTCATTGGTCATTTGTCATTTGTCATTTGTCATTGGTCATTTGTCATTTGTCATTTGTCATTTGTCATTTGTCATTTGTCATTCATAAGGGTTTTAAGCTTATTTACGTTTCGTAACATACTTAAGTTTTTTCGCACCAACGTACTTAAGTAATTCGTAATTTTGCGGCAATGCTGACTCAGGGGGCTAATATTGCATTGGAGTCGGTCAATCAAATCCATAGGTAATATATAATACATTAGCCTATCAAACATCAGTGATCTCATACCTAACCATCAGCAGAATAAATCACGGAATCCCTTGCTGTATTCTTCACAGTTTGTTACAAAAGTACAAAGAACTTCTAGAGACTAAAAACCACATGTTCGGCGGACTTACTGGTTTACAAGATGCTAAAGGCACAGATTGGGGAGAGCGGATGCTCAACACGGTCGCCAGCCAAACGATTCGCCACCTGTTTACCCAAAGCGAGTCAGTAGAAGTTTTTGTGCGCTGCTACCCCTCCAGCAAGCTGTTGCAAGGCAGCATTGATAGCTTCAAAATGAGCGGTCGTGGCTTGGTGATTCGGAGAGATTTTGCAGTAGAGGAGATGTCTTTTGAAACGGATGCGGTTGCCATTGACTTCGGTTCGGTTTTAAGTGGCAAACTCAGTCTTAAGCGACCCACTCAAGCGATCGCTCAAGTCATATTATCAGAAGCAGGCATCAACCAAGCTTTTAATGCGGAACTGGTGAAAAAGCGCTTGCTTAACCTTACCGTACCATCACTGACAGCATTATCTGGCGGTGAACCAGTCTCCTTTACCGAAGTTCAGGTACAGCTATTGCCAGAAAATCGCTTACAGCTTGTAGCAAAAGCAGATTTAAATAATGGTGAACTTGTACCCCTGAGCATGATCCTAACTATAGGCATTGAAAGGCGGCGGCGAGTTTCGTTCAAAGATCCAAAAATCGAACTTGACCAAGTACCAGAAGCCCAACGAGAAATCTCGCAAACCTTGAGCGTGGCGCTGGTAGAAATTTTGGACAATATGGTTGATCTTGATCGTTTTGACCTCGATGGAGTGAAAATGCGGCTCAACCGATTAGAAACTGAAGGTCAAAAACTTATTTTCAGTGGATATGCTGAAATTGAGCGTATTCCAAGTAGTGCTTGATGCAGTATTATATGTAAAAACGCCAGGTAAAGTGAAGCTTTAAACAAATTACAGCAGTTTTCATGTATTTAGACCACAATTATGAGACCTAACCCCCAACCCCTTCCCTACAAGGGAAGGGGAGAAAATCAAAGCCTCTCTCCTTTTAGGAGAGAGGTTTGGAGAGAGGTCTATTTGTGGTTCATTTACCTGAAAATCGCTGTAAATACCGCCTAGACGATTCTAGGCGGTATTTAAATCTCTAGGTTTTGAAGGGGGTTAGGAGTTATTGCAATACGGTTCGGTTAGTGACAAGTAAGTCGGCAAGAATAAACCTAGCCCGCCTCAGAATGAATTCTGAGTCTAATAGCGAAAGTAGTCTAAAGAGTACTGAGAAAAGGTTATAGCCCGTTTTAACGGACTTTAGCTATGATCTGGGAACTTCAGTTCCGGGTGGTTAATTTTTATTTATCACTCCAAACTCCAAACTCCAAACTCCAAACTCCAAACTCCCTACCGTCCCACGCCTACATATTGAAATCCAGCCCGGATCATTGCTTCGGGGTCGAGGAAGTTACGACCGTCGATGATAACGGGGTGAGCCATCAATTTTGCCATCTTCACGTAGTCGAGAGTGCTGAACTGCTGCCATTCGGTGACGAGTACTAAAGCATCGCAGCCGTCAGCTAGTCTTTCGGCATCGGTTTCTACTAGCACGCCAGAAAGCCCATGACGCATACCTGTTTGGGAAATAATGGGGTCGTAGGCTTTGACTTTGGCTCCCAGTCTGTTTAGCTGCTCGATTAGGATGAGTGCTGGAGCGTCGCGCAAGTCGTCGGTATCTGGCTTGAAAGTCAGTCCAAGTAATCCAACTGTTTTGCCTTTGAGAATTTTCAGAACTTGTTGGAGTTTTTCTAAAGCAATCAATCTCTGACGTTCGTTGACACTTACAGCAGCTTTCATTAGCTGGGCTTCATAGCCATAATCATCAGCAGTGTGAATCAGAGCCGAGACATCTTTGGGAAAGCAGGAACCACCCCAACCAATACCAGCTTGTAAAAATTTCTTACCAATGCGGGAGTCGAGACCGATACCTTTAGCTACTTGGGTGACATCAGCACCGACGCGATCGCAAATATTGGCGACTTCGTTAATAAAACTAATTTTAGTGGCTAAAAAGGCATTAGCGGCGTATTTAATCATCTCCGCTGAACTCAAGTCTGTTGCCAAAATAGGCACATCGGGTAAAGATTGATCATCTGCGTACTTGCGTTGCACAATTGGGGCATAAAGTTGTTCCATTAAGGCTACTGCCCTTTGACTATTGCCTCCTAGTACAATGCGATCGGGGTTGAAGGTGTCATGAACTGCCGAACCTTCGCGCAAAAACTCTGGATTGCTCACCACATCAAACTCGGTTACAATCTCAGGTAATTTATCATCAGACGATACTCCACCTGCGGTTACTAGTGTTTTCTGCCGTTCAGCAATCCCATCGAGAACAAGCATCCGCACCCAGTCACCTGAGCCAATGGGTACTGTAGATTTATTGACTATGACCTTATAACCACCGTTGAGATTTTCCCCAATACCACGGGCTACAGCTTCGACGTAACGGGTATCACTTTCACCAGTGGGTAAAGGTGGTGTTCCCACAGCAATAAACAGAATTTCCCCGTGGGCGACTCCGGCGGCGAGATCAGTGCTGAACTCAATTTTCTGGGCTTGAATGGCAGAGTGCATAATTTCTGAGAGTCCCGGCTCAAAAATTGGGGACTGTCCAGACTTCATTAACTTAACTTTTTCTTCGTTATTGTCTATGCAAATTACATCGTGGCCAATATGAGCCAAGCAAGCACCTGTAACTAAACCAACGTAACCAGTACCAATCACGCAAACACGCATTTTTTAACTCCTCACTTTTTTGGGTTAGTCTTCAAAAACAAGTTCTCAATTATGATACTTATACACTGCCAAGAAACTCGACCACTAAGCATATTAGTTATGGAGAGCAAGCCTCCATGAAAAGAGAGAGCGACTCTATGGGCCACTCAGGTGGTTGAATTATTGACATCGCCGTGAATGCGATCGCGAAAATCTTCTATTGTGAGTTTTAACCCCTCTTGCAGAGCAATGGTAGGTTCCCAGTTTAACCAAGTTTTTGCCTTGGTGATATCAGGCTGGCGACGCCGGGGGTCGTCTGAAGGTAGTGGCTCGAACTTAATTTGCGCGTCCGGGTTGATCATATTCTGCACGGCTTGTGCCAATTGTAAAATCGTGTATTCACCAGGATTGCCTAGGTTTACCGGGCCAATGTAGTCGCCATTCATTAGGCGGATGAATCCTTCCACTAAATCGGAAACGTAGCAGAAACTACGAGTTTGTGAACCATCACCGTACACAGTTAAAGGATTATCCTGCAAGGCTTGAACTATAAAGTTGCTCACCACCCGGCCATCGTTTTCTAACATTCTCGGCCCGTAGGTGTTGAAGATCCGAGCAACTCTAATATCAACTTTATTTTGCCTGTAGTAATCAAATGCTAGAGTCTCAGCAATTCTTTTACCTTCGTCGTAGCATGAACGTATCCCAATGGGATTGACGCTACCTCTATACTCTTCAGTTTGGGGATGAATTTCGGGATCACCGTATACTTCACTAGTTGAAGCTAAGAAAAACCTAGCTTTCACACGTTTAGCTAGCCCCAACATATTCAGTGTTCCCATCACGTTAGTTTTAACCGTTTTAACTGGGTTGTACTGATAATGTACTGGTGAAGCAGGACAAGCTAAATGATAAATTTGATCCACTTCTAACCGAATTGGTTCAGTAATATCGTGGCGGATCAGTTCAAAGTATGGATGACCTAACCATTTAAGGATGTTCCTTTTGTGGCCAGTGTAAAAATTATCTAAGCATATTAATTCATGCCCAGCAGCCATTAGTCGGTCGATGAGATGGGAACCAATAAACCCAGCACCGCCCGTCACCAAAATTCTCATAGGTTTCCCAGTTAGTTACAAATATTTTCAGTAGCTATTGAACTTACTTTTAGATTACCCAGCTTGGGGACAAAAATACAAAAGGAAAAAAAAGAACAGGGATGAATCAAAAAGTTTTGTTGAACTTAACTTATTTTTCTACAGATGTAGCTTTATGATGTTTTTACCTGCTTTCTTAAGAATTTAACTAGCAAAATAACAAAAATTCTTTCAAAATTGTCCGTGTTTTAGCTAAAGTTTATCAAATCTTCATCAATATAAAGTGTTTTTACCCTTGCTACTGTTCTCAGTTGGATGCTAAGTAACAGGGAGTAGGAACATCCAGATGTAAGTAGATCGGCGCGATTAAAGATAACTGGTTATGGCTGTCATTTGTCCTTAGTCATTCGTCATTGGTAAGGGTTTCAAGTTTATTTACGTTTCGTCACATAGTTTGATTTATTTTCACCGACTTACTTAAGTACGTCGGCGCAATACTGGGCGGGCTTTTCGTTCCACCCCACAAGAGTTATATTTATAGGACTTACGCAAGTGTTACAAAAAATAAAAGCTTTTAGTTTGTAGTCAGGGCTACCCTACGGGAAAGCTCCGCGAACAGCCCTGATGAAAGAGGACTTTAGTCCTCTCTTCTCTTCTTAGGCTGCGCCAACGACTACGCTCAGTGACCACGCCAACGAGACGCACTCGCGTTCACTACAAACTCCAAATAATATGCCAGTTGCGTAAGTCCTAATTTAATTCGATTATGCAAACTAGATATTTTTTAGCTTATCACACAGCAGATGTAATGCTGCTAATTGTGTGAGACATCACTACATTTGTGGTTTGGGTGCGTTGGGGTTCTCCAAGCATGACTATGGAGCAGGTAAGTTGTCTGGTTAACTGGGTTGTAACATCGCTAATAGCTAATCCTCCAGGACTGGTACGATTACGTGTAAAAGGTAAGACGACTAGATCATATAATCGTGCTGCTTGCAAAATTGCTTGGGCAACATTTTCATGAGCGATAATTTGAACTTCTGGGGTATTAGCCAAAACCAATTTAGACACCATTAGGGAGAGATGCGATCGCCTCCAAGCAATTTTACTCGAACTAGTGCGGCGATCGCACACATTCAGCACAGTAATGTGGCTCTGATTTGCCTCTGCTAGAATCTGGGCAAATTGCACAGGCTGTAATGTCGGCGCTGTTAAGTTTTCTACTGGTACTAAAATGCGCTGAATTTTTTTCGGTGATTCTACTAAACGTGTCACAGCTACTGGACAATGGGATGCCCAAAGTATGCCATCAATTACATTTCCAAATAAACGCGCTCGTAATCCAGTTCGTTTACCCCAACCCATAACAATTAAACTAGCCTTTTGTTCACGAGCAGCTCTGCTAATTCCTTGAGCAAAGGCATCATCAATTCGCAGCACTGATTCTGCGGGTACGCCCAATAATTGACTTTGTGCTGTGGCTTTTGTCAATAACCGCTCACTTCGTTGTAGAGAGGCTTCTAATTGCGGTGCATCCATGTGAGCCGCAGCAGGAGCGATCGCCAGTGGTATAATTTTCCCCTGAGACTGACGCGCTAATAGCGCCGCCATCTCAATCAAATACTGCTGAGTCTGAGGATTATATACAGGTACAACTACAGTAAAAGCACTGTCTGTTTCTGCGGCATTCTGGTCAGGTAGAGGTAGTGTTGGATCTTCGACTGGTGAGGAATTCAAACCAACAGCTATTCTACTGGTTATCAACGGCCCCAAGGTTGATGTGACAAGCATTAAAACAATGACGCTGTGTAATACTTCTAGTGGTAGCAACCCAGCCCGATATCCCACTAAAGTTGTTGCTAAGGTTGTACCAACCTGGGGAAGTGACAGCGACCACATCGTTAGCATTTCTTGCCATTTATAGCGGTAAACTAATTTTGCCAAGAAAGCTGCCATCAATTTAGTGACAATCAAACCAACTAACATCAACAGAGTTAACTTGAGCGTATCCAGATTGTTGACAAAAGCGGGTAAATTGATCACTAAGCCAAGGTCAACAAAGAAAATGGGAATGAACAGCACACTGCCAATAAATACCACCTTTTCTTTGACTGGCCCTTCACCCACAGCTTCATTTACAGCCAAACCCGCTAAAAAGGCACCGACAATTCTTTCTATCCCAATTAATTGAGCGCCCACAGCCGCCAGAAACACAGAAAGCAACACAAACAAAAACTTGTTTCCTTCGTCGTCTCCAGACCGCTTGAAAAATTCTTTCCCCGCCCAATCAAAGCCTGTGACAACAGCAACAGAGTAAATAATTAACCAACCCGACAAGGTGAGTAGTTTCGCAAAACTGAATGCCCCAGCATGAGCGACAGCTACACAAATAGCTAATATCAGTACTGCGCCAACATCTGTAAAAATTGTCGCCCCCAGAGTCACCCTAACAGCTTCGTTGTTTACCACTCCCAAACGGCTGATTATGGGATATGCCAAAAGGGTATAGGAAGCGAATAAAGAGCCAATTAATATTGATGTATCCCAGCCATAACCTAAAATCAGCCCTACTAAGGTTCCCATCAGCAGGGGTATAGTGAAAGTCAAGCTAGCAAACCCAAAGGCACGACTTTTTCTCAGGCGAAACTGTTCTAGATCAACTTCTAGCCCTGCGACAAACAATAAGTAAATTAACCCAATGTCTGACAGCAAGTTAATCACCGGCGAGTCGGACTGAAATAGATTCCAGCCTGAAGGCCCAAGTACTAGCCCTGAGAAAACCAAACCCACTAATCCTGGTAATCTTAGCCGTTCAAACATGATCGGTATAACTAAGATGACCAGCAGCAAAATAGCAAAGGGAACAATTGGTTCCTTGCCAAGAACTTGGGAAGTTGGTTCCAGAACAAGAACTTGTGATATGAGTTCCATAGGTAGGAATTGAAGGGGCTATGGTAAAATGGCGATTACCTTGGGGGCGATCGCCTGATCGATATAAATAAATGGAGAAGCCACCTGAGGAAAAACCAAAAATCTTACACTTAAGTAGGTTGGCGCAATTAAAGTTAACTGGCTAAGGCTGTCATTTGTCCTTTGTCATTGGTCATTAGTAAAGGTTTTAAGCTTATTTACGTTTCGTAACATACTTAACTTTTTTCGCAACAACGTACTTACACTAACTAGGTAATTGTCTCAAAACTAACTACCTACGGATGAATTTGACTTAAAATGAACCGCAAGCGATCGTAGTCATCTTTAAGTAGTACACTCAAGCTACGTCCAGCTTTAATTAGCCATTCTCGGTCAGCTTTGCGTAACTGGTATACAGATCGAATGGCAGCTGCGGTCAAAGACTCTACTGGCGCACCATTGATACAAAGCAGTCCCCGTAAAAAATCTAGTTCTTCAGTAAATTTAATGATAGCTTCTGGTTCACATCGATAAACAGCTTGATGAATTTGTGGGGGACGGGGTGGAAGATACTGATATACTCTTCGGTTATAACTTTGATTTTGCGAAGATAGTTCAAATCCCATGATTGCAGCCCGGAATTCTGTTCTCAGCATGGCAAATATTTGGGGTTGTTCTTCTCGTAAATCTTGCAAGGACAACCCCAAAGCTCTAGCCCGGTGTACGGAATCTATAGGCATAGTAGTAGCATAGTATACCACACCATAAATCTGATTGCCAGATTCTTCATCTAGAGAAGAAACCCAACTACCAAAGGGTGGCATCGAGGGAAAGCTCAAATCTTCCGGTTCCAAACACTGAGCTAAAAATTCAGTACTAGTAGTTTCTATAACCTCAGCAATGTGGTTGGGGTGGCGATCGCCAGTGGCAAACTGTGGTAAGGGGAGGCGCATGGTAATTTAGTCATTAGTCATTGGTCATTAGTCATTAGTTTTTGCCAAATGACAAAAGACAGCGCACGGTAATTTAGTCATTGGTCATTGGTCATTGGTCATTAGTTTTTGCCAAATGACAAAAGACAAATGACAAAAGACTAATGACTAATGACTAATCTTATTTGGCTTTTTTAGGTGCGGCTGTGGTCTCTACGAGTTCCAATTCCCTCAGACGGAAGGTAACTAATTTATCCCAGTTACCACCTTCAAATAATACGGCTACTTTGCCATCACTCACCCGTTGTACGAGTCCTTCGTAGCGATAATAGGTATCTGCGGGATTCTTGACGCGAATAGTTGCTCCAGGCAGAATCATGTTTTTAGCCTCGTTTGTTTCCTTCTAATAGCTTAATACTTCTTATTGAGCATTGAGCATTGACAAAGCGTAGCTTTGGCGGGGTGGGGTTCAAATTGTTTGATTTATGCAACAGGTCTAATAACTATTGACAAATGACCAATGACCAATGACCAATGACTAATACTTCTGTCTTCGTCGAAAATTTGCTACCGATTCTACTATTCCCAAGGAAATGAAGTTGGTCAGCATAGCAGAACGCCCATAACTCATCCAAGGAAGGGGAATTCCTGCCACAGGTGCTAAACCTACGGTCATCCCAACGTTCACAATCACCTGAAACATGATCATCGACAAAACGCCAATAGCCAACAAGGAACCAAAGTTATCTTTGGCGGTTTGGGCAATATGCAGTAGACGAAAGCAAATTAGGCAGAAAACAAATAACACTGTCAAACAACCAACAAAACCAAATTCTTCTCCCACTGCGGAGAAAATAAAGTCTGTATGCTGTTCAGGCACAAAATTCAGTTGCGTCATTGGCCCCTTGAACAGACCCCATCCCCAAATTTCACCAGCACCAATAGCAATACGAGATTGAATTAGGTGATAGCCAGCGCCCAGTGGATCGTGATCGGGATCTATAAATACAGTTAGCCGATCTTTTTGATACTCTTTCAAAATATGGTTCCAGGCAAAGACTCCTAATTCGCCACCCAGTATATTGAGACTCCACGCACTGATAGCACCAAAACCAAATCGCCGCGCGGGAAGAGTTTGCCAGCCCACAATAGCCATCGCAGCTGACCAAATTAGCCCTAATGGCCCAAAAGATAGTTCTTTGAATAAAACTATCGGCTGTGCTAATGGCCAAGATATACTAAACAAAATGGCGGCAACCACAGGAGAAATCATCAAAATTAACCAGCCTGGGTTAGCATTTGCCCAGTACAACATTCCTAAAACGATCGCACCGAATACCAGTGATGTTGCTAAATCTGGCTGTAAAAATACCAATCCCCAAGGTATAGCGGTGATTGCCAGAACCTGGAAAACACCTTCGATGCTAGAAGCCGTGCGTCTCTGTAACAAAGCTGCTAAGGTAATGATCATGCCGACTTTCGCAAACTCTGAGGGTTGCACGTTAAAGCCAGCGATACTAATCCAGCGTTGTGCCCCTTTAGCACTAGTACCAGCAATCATCACAGCCACTAAACTAAAGTTCGTCAGTGCGTATATTATCCAGTGCCACTGCATCAAGAGTTCGTAACGGGTGCGAGCTAAAAACAGGGCTATAAACACGCCGATACCCGCTACCAACCAGTGCCACCACCAGTCAGTTACTGGCTGCTTCATCTCCGTGCTGAGAATCATGATGCCACCAAATATACTGACAGCAATGGGCAAAAAAAATAGTAGCCAATCTACATATTGCCAGGGCTTAACCCAAGACTTGCAGCGAATTTTTGGGAGCGATGGTTTTAACAACATTGTGTCAGTTTAGACTTTTTTAACAAAGTTTAGGGATTTAATTCCCCTGCTTCTATCAAGCAGCGCGAATTGAACGCCTAAATCTAAATCCCCGCCACAAAACGTAATTACGAATTACGAATTACGAATTACGAATTAAGTACGTTGGTGCGAAAACAGTTAAGTATGTTACGAAACGTAAATAAGCTTAAAACCTTTACTAATGACCAATGACAAAGGACAAATACTTCGACTTCGCTCAGTACAAGTGACAGCCTTAGCCAGTTAACTTTAATTGCGCCAACCTACTTACGAATTATTTTAAGTGTTGGGTATTGGGCATTGGGCAATAATCAATAGTTCTTCTTCCCCTGGTGTCCATGCTCTCTCATGCCCCATGCCCCAATTTATTATGTCAAAGCAGCAACTGATACTTTACCAGCAATGGCAAGAGCGATCGCTGTTAATGCTTTTGCCGAAGCTGAATCTGGATCGCCAACAACTATTGGCACACCACTGTCACCACCAACTCGCGTGGAAATCTCTAGCGGTACGCACCCCAACAGTGGTACTCCCAATTCGGCAGCTGTTTTGGAACCACCACCGGAACCAAATATGTCATACTGTTTATCTGGTTGATCGGGCGGTATAAAATAGCTCATATTTTCCACGATCCCCAATACCGGAATATTCATCTGCTGAAACATCCGCAATCCCTTGCGAGAATCTAAGAGAGCTACAGTTTGCGGTGTGGTGACAATTACTGCCCCAGCCATAGGCACTGCTTGGGTTAAAGTTAACTGAGCATCTCCGGTTCCCGGTGGCATATCTACAATCAAATAGTCCAGATTTCCCCATTCAACTTGATAGAGAAACTGGCGAATTACACCATTGAGCATAGGCCCCCGCCAAATTACTGGTTGATCTCGGTCAATCAAAAAGCCCATTGAAACTAATTTGACGCCGTGATTAAAAGCAGGTTCCAGGATGTCACCTGTTTCAGTAGAACGCACTACAATTTGGGCATCAGCCAGACCCAGCATGGTGGGGTCATTGGGGCCATAAATATCAGCATCTAGCAAGCCGACTTTCGCCCCAGTTTGAGCTAGAGCCACTGCTACATTCACTGCCACTGTACTTTTACCAACGCCACCTTTGCCACTGGAAACAGCAACGATATTTTTCACCCCAGAAATGCCCGTCCGGTCAGGTAAACTTTTTTGTTGAGGTGTTTCTGCCGTCACTTCTATGCTGACATCTGTAACGCCTGGGAGTTTTTTGACAGCTTTCTGACAGTCTTCGACAATAAATTCACGTAAAGGACAGGCAGGAGTAGTTAACACTAAAGTGAAACTAACCTTACCACCGTCAATTTTGACGTTGCGAATCATATTCAGTTCTACCAGACTTTTGCGGAGTTCTGGGTCTTCCACTGGTCGCAAAACTTCTAAGACAGAGCGAGAATCGAGGACATCGTACATAAAAATTCAAAATGAATGAATAAATACACTTGTGGGGAACATCTTAGCTATTAACTGGATGCTTTTTTAAGTAAGGTCAGCTAAGTTCAGTAAATCGAAAACTTTTGTAATTCAACGAAATAATAAGGGTTTCAGCCTAAGTTTTGAGTCTTGCTGAAAGCGAACATCTGTTCTAAATAGAGCGACGCAAATACAGCTAACTGGCTAAGAGTGTCATTTGTCATTTGTCATTTGTCATTTGTCCTTTGTTATTTGTTATTTGTTATTTGTCCTTTGTCGTTTGTCCTTTGTCATTTGTCATTTGTTATTTGTCATTTATAAGGGTTTAAGGTGTATTTACGTTTTGTAATATAGTTTGGTTTATTCTTACCGACTTACTTAGTTAGCAGAGTTTAGCTACAAAGCAAGGTTAAAAAGCTTGTTATAAGTAGGTCGGCACAATTAAAGCCAACTGGTTAAGGCCTCACCCTTACCTAAAAATCAAAACAACTGTCATTAAGAGTTTTTTTCTTACCAGATACCGTTGGTAATGCCGTCTTTTCTACTGCCTCGACTAAAGACCGTGCAACGCGGTTTGCATAAGGACGGGATAAAGACCAAATCAAGGGCGATAACCAACCTCGTAGCCTTACAGAATAAGACAGACAAGTACCACAAACCGTTGACTCTACTTGATAAGTCACCCGTTCCTCTATTCCAGGAATTGCCAGTACTCGGATACTCAGCATCTCTCTAGGATTAACGCGTTCCACAAAAATTTTGATGGGAATCGGTGAAAAGCGTGTTGCAGCTTGAAAAATTAATCCTGGTTTGGGTACTAATCCGTAGGGGACATTAGTACTCTTAAGTAGTGGATGCCAAGAAACATCTGTTAAATCAACGACTTTTTGCCACAGTTCATCTACAGAAGCAGAACTAATTTCTCGATACGTCCATACCAGAGAAGCGCAAAACCGACGACGTTTGCGGTGGATGAATTTGGATAACCAACCTTGCATTTTCCTAATCCTCCTCGCTAGACACTTTCTGGTAACTCTGGTATTGTGGGCAACTACGCTCACTACTTAAATTAAAACTTTCTCAAAAATGCCCTAAACATAGCAAGCCTCGATTCGGCGCAGACGCCAACAGCCAAGATACATAGTATGGCAAAGAAGTTTTGAGCAGTTCAGTCAAACCCTTGATACTTCTAGGTTACGACTAAAGTCTAGTATTTAGACGAGAATATTCCTATGAAGAACTTCAAAAAAAAACTCAGTCAATATACAAGCCTATACGCATTTGAGGGAAAATAACTCTAGTGATGCTCATCAATCGTAAAAATGCTTAACCAGTAAGAAAAAAGCGGGTTGGGCAAATAGAGCTTGATTGTTAGCGCGTGTTTTCCCCAAATTTGAAGATGAGAAATTTGTGGCTTTCTGGAAATTGTAATTTAGGTTCGGGAATCTATGTTGACCAACTCGCAAACACCAACTGTAGCAGCAGAATCATCCAAGTCTTTGCCAGGATCTGACGCCCAGGCTAGAGTCAGTCAGTTTATGAAACAACTGCAAGACGAAATTACCGAATCATTGGCAAAACTAGATGGTGTAGCTAAGTTTAATGAAGATAGTTGGGAACGCCCAGAAGGGGGTGGAGGGCGATCGCGTGTGCTACGAGATGGTGCAATATTTGAACAAGCTGGTGTAAATTTTTCTGAAGTTTGGGGTTCCCATTTGCCACCCTCAATTTTAGCTCAACGTCCTGAAGCCACAGGGCATGGCTTTTATGCCACAGGCACTTCAATGGTATTACACCCTCACAATCCTTACGTGCCAACAGTTCATCTCAATTATCGCTACTTTGAAGCGGGGCCAGTGTGGTGGTTTGGTGGCGGTCTTGACTTGACACCTTATTATCCCTTTGCTGAAGATGCGGCACATTTACACAAAACATTAAAACAGGCTTGTGACCAACACCACCCAGAGTATTACCCAGTGTTTAAGCGGTGGTGTGATGAATATTTCTACCTCAAGCATCGTGATGAAACACGGGGTGTAGGCGGTCTGTTTTTTGATTACCAAGATGGTCAAGGTGCTTTATATCGCGGGCCAAATCCCAATGGGGAAGCGGCTGTTTATAGCAACCACGTGGGAACACCAGCAAGCCGCAATTGGGAAGATTTATTTGCCTTTGTGCAAGACTGTGGTAGGGCATTTTTACCAGCCTATGTACCAATTGTAGAACGGCGACATGGGATAGAGTATGGCGATCGCCAACGGAATTTTCAACTCTACCGCCGGGGACGGTATGTAGAATTTAACTTAGTTTATGACCGAGGCACCATTTTTGGTCTGCAAACCAACGGACGTACCGAATCAATTCTCATGTCCCTACCACCCTTAGTGCGGTGGGAATACGGCTATCAACCGGAACCAAATTCCCCCGAAGCCGAGTTGTATGAAACCTTCCTTAAGCCTCAAGATTGGATCAACTGGATACCACAATAATGACTTGAAAATTGGGCATGGGACATTGGGCATTGGACATTGAAAAGAGACAAAGGGGCAGAGGGGAAAAACTGACTCCCCCACTCCCCCACTCCCTCATCTCCCTCATCTCCCTCATCCCCCTCATCTCCCTCATCCCCCTCATCTTTCCTACTCCCCACTCCCCACCATTTTGTTGAGTTTAACTAGTAAATTTAAACACTTAGCAGAAAAAGGTGACAATTTTAGCTATAGCTTGTTAATCTCAAGTGGCAGCATTAGAAAATTCTGTAACTAGTTAATCTTAAAAAGAATTTCACGGGGAGGGCTTTAGTGATTCATATAGATCAAAAAACTTATACAACCCAAGACGCAAACACCGTTATTGTCCTGACACCAGCAGGTCGCCTAGATATTACCACTGCTTGGCAATTTCGCCTGAAGTTACAGGAGTGTATTTCCAAACTCAGTCATCATATAGTTGTAAATCTGGCTCAGGTAAATTTTATTGATAGTTCTGGTCTCACGTCTTTGGTAGCTGGGATGCGTGATGCTGATAAAGTCAAGGGCAGTTTCCGCATCTGCAATGTACACCCAGAAGCCAAACTTGTGTTTGAAGTGACGATGATGGATACTGTTTTTGAAATCTTTGAAACAGAAGAGGAAGCTTTAGAGGGTGTACCTCGTAGCATTGCCAGCTAAGAAAGAGTTAGGAGTTAGGAGTTAGGAGTTAGGAGTTAGGAGTTAGGAGTTAGGAGTTTGGAGTTTGGAGTTAGGAGTTTGGAGTTAGGAGTTTGGAGTTTGGAGTTAATTGATAACTCCTCACTTGAAGATGTCGGGTTCTATTCCACAGTTCTAGAACATTCCAGGAATAGGTAAAATCTTCATGGGAGCTAGACGAACAGCATTTACAGCAGTTTTCATGTATTTAGACCACAATTATGAGACCTAACCCCCAACCCCTTCCCTTGCAGGGAAGGGGAGAAAATCAAAGCCTCTCTCCTTAAAGGAAGTGAGGAATGGAAGTGAGGTCTATTTGTGGTTCATTTACCTGAAAATCGCTGTAAATCAAACAAATTTTGCCAAAATGCAACTACGGTAGGGCATACCGGAAGTCAAAGCTTCTCTTCGAGACGCTGGGCGAAGGGGAGAGAACCACCTCTGCTTTAGGTAACGCTTGGAGTCTAGGCTAAGTACAACATTTCATTAATTCGTAGCGAATTCTCTGCGACCCTACCCTGCGGGAAGGCGTTCGCGAGTGCGTCTCCAAGAGTTGCGCCTATGCGTTTAAATTTCAACCCTCAATTGGCCACGATTTTATGCTGCATCTGTACTAAGTGGACTCGGTGAACCAAGAATCGTGTCAATCAATACTGATTTCGCTTAGTGTAGCGATAAGGCCCCATAATCGCTCCCCAAGTTGCTCTTCCAGTTGCTGGATCAATTCCTTTGTCATAGCTGTGAAATTCTGCTGCTGTAGTTTCAAAACCCAAGGAAACATACACGCTATTGCCCAGATAAGTAAAGCTACAACGACTCTCTGGTAGTGGAGTTGCGGTAAACTTATAGCGATCGCCGGCTAGTTTTTCCTGAGTAACTGTTAGGATACAACCTGGTAGTAAATCTAATTGTTCGGGTGTCAGTGTGTTTAATAGAGCAGGGTTATCACCTGCGCCTGTTAATGCACCTGGATCTTGAGGCATATAGTATTGCACTTTCAGAGATGCATCAGAGTCGTCTCCCTGACGCAACCGGATAATTCGCTGGCGGTAAGGTTTATCTAGGTTAATAACGTTAGCTTGTTCAGCAAACAGGGTGATGCTATCTTCTGTGAACAAATTAACTGGTCTTTGCCACAGGCAAAGGTGGACATACCAAACTGGTTCTGCTATGGCTTGTTCACGATTATCAAATTCACCAGCTAGGTACTCACCTAAAGCAATTAACTGTGGCGAAAACTTCATAAATGCAATAAATGGAATTTTTTAAGGATAATAATTTTTGGCTCTTTTTTGAGAAGAAATAGTCTTATGCTCTATGGCTACCAGCTTATAAAGTACTTCTTATTTGTATATATTGTAAATGAAACCGTCACTAGCTAAAAGCTCAACTTGGCAAACTAGCCTTTAAGCGAGAAAATAAAGATACGTCGCCCTTAACATTTTCTTTTTCTTTGTGAATAACGTCCGTACAGTCTCTGATACAAAGCGAACTTTCTACAATCTTCACACCCGTCCGATCAACACTATTTATCGTCGGGTAGTAGAAGAATTGATGGTGGAAATGCATCTGCTGTCAGTAAATATCGATTTTAGCTACAATCCAATTTATGCCTTGGGCGTTGTCACTACTTTTGACCGCTTCATGCAAGGCTATCAACCAGAACGGGATCAAGAATCAATTTTTAACGCCTTATGTCAGGCTATAGAACAAGATCCGCAACACTATCAACAGAATGCGCAAAGATTGCAAACTGTAGCGAAAGGTTTGCCAGTTAAAGATTTAATTGCGTGGCTGGGCCAAACTACTTACTTAGATAGAGATGCTGACTTGCAAGCACACCTGCAAGCGATCGCCAACAATCCTAACTTTAAATACAACCGCTTGTTCGCAATTGGTGTATTTTCGTTATTAGAACTGTCAGATCCCGAATTGGTTAAAGATGAAAAGCAACTCACTGAGGCGCTGAAAGCGATCGCTGCTGGCTTGCACCTTTCTGATGATAAACTCAACAAGGATTTGGAGCTATACCGCTCTAACCTAGACAAGATGGCGCAAGCACTACTAGTGATGGCAGATATGGTCTCAGCCGATCGCAAAAAACGCGAACAACGTAAACAGCAATCAGTTACCCCCGTCGCTCCCCCAAGTTCCAACGAATAGTTAGGAGTTAGGAGTTGGGAGTTGGGAGTTGGGAGTTGGGAGTTGGGAGTTATTAACAATTCTTCACTTCTCACTCCTAACTTCTCACTCCTAACTTCTCACTCCTAACTTCTCACTCCTAACTCTCAGTATTAGACGCCCAATAATTTGTAGATTAAGCTGTTGATTATGGTCAGTGAAAATGCCCCAACAACAGCACTCCAAATACCGTAACGCAAGCGAAATCCCTCTACTAACCAAGCAGCAATACTAAAACAAACCACGGCAATCATAAATGTGAAAATGCTGGATAACAAGTCCAAGGTAAGTAAATTTGGTACTGCAAAAACGAGGCTTAAAATCGGTCTGACTATTGCCGTCACGATACCAAGCACTGCGGCAGAAAAGAAGGCTTTACCCTGAGTGTCAATTTCAACTCCCAGAGGCAATTTACTAATTATCAACAGGCTGATAGCTGTTACTAGCCAAACAATTAAAAGCGTCACGATATTCATGCCACAACCCCTGAAACTAATTTGTAATTCGTACCTCGACTTCCCTCGGCAACCAATACTGCGTAGGTTTTTAATATTTGTAGGTTGGGTTGAGCGGAGCGTTACCCAACAAACCCCCCTCTTCGGTTGGGTTTCGTTCCTCAAACGCCACGTGCTTCTCCCAAGGGGAGACGCTACGCGAACAAGTCTCTTAACCGCAAGGGCGCAGTGGCTCCCCAACCTACACATTTTTTATTTTTTTGCCAAAACCTGCGCAGTATTGAATGTGAATGGCAATTGACGATAAATTGCTCAGTCTAAGTAAGTCGGTACGATAAAACCAACGTATGTTTAGTTTTGTACAAACTGTGCAATGACGAATTTATAAGCTATTCGCTGATTTTACATCTTGTCACATAGCTTGATTTTTTAACGCCGACTTACTTATGTGTGGAAAAATCTTTAAAGCTCAACCAATTATTTGTAAATTAGCAGATTTTTTTTCTGTAGACGAGATTTATTCTAGATATCTTTAGGTTTGGGAAAAGGCTTGAAAAAGAATGGGGAGATGAGGGAGATGGGGGAGATGAGGGAGATGGGGGAGATGAGGGAGATGAGGGAGATGAGGGAGATGAGGGAGATGAGGGAGATGAGGGAGATGAGGGGGACAAGGAGAATAATCCATGCCTCATACAACTCTTGGAGAGGCTTCGCCAACGGCAACTCTACCAGACGCACTCGCGTTTGGGGTTCCTGAGTTGACGGTGAGCATCTCGACTCCCCTCGTTGGCGTAGCCTAAGAAGAGATGGAACCGCGGTCGAACTGCGTAGTCGAACGCGAGTGTGTCCCGCTCTTAAGGGCAGTACAAGTGCCTCATGCCCCTATGTCATCTTTTATCTTTTAAGAGGAGGTTGGGTTTGTTTGGGTGCAAGAGGCGCTTGGGATGCTGGTGGATTGGCAATACCAGGATTGATAGGACTGGTGCCTTGGCTAGTTGGAGGTTGACCAGTTACCGTAGGCAAGGGTGCAGAATTAGGCGCTAGGGGAAATTTAGGGGCAAGATTCCCTTCCGGATTGATGCCTGGAAGTGGTGGTTCACCAGGATTGATTGGGAAAGAAGGGACAGCCGGCTCGTTAAGTGAGTTTGCGGGTGGTCGAGATGGGCCAGGAATAATTCCTAAAGAAACGCGATCGCCCCCTACTTGCCGTAGCAAATCTAATGTCTCAATTACATCATTGTAAGTTGCTGTCCGCGAAGCATTCAGCACAATAACAGCACTGGGGTTGGCTTGGAGATACTGTTTTAACCTCTGTCCCAAATCCTGTTGTTTTACAGGCTGTTTTTCTATGTAAGTATTGCCAACGGCATCGATAGTCACAATCAGACTTCCTCTCTGTGACGTTATTCCAGATACTGTACTGGGGCTGGCTTTGGGCAAATCAACATTTATTGCCTGTTGTCGGGTGAATTGTAAAGCCGCTAATAAAAAAAACGTCAGGATACAAAAAACAACATCAATTAAAGGAATGATTTGAATTTGGACTTCTTCAATTGGAGTATGTAGATTAACTTTCATCGTCTTACTCTCTAAAGCCTAGTTCGGGGGTTGAATTATTGACTATTAATTAGGTGTATTGGGGGGTTCAGGAGGTTCAGAAAACCTAGTCTTTCCTGGCTTGCGGGGTGGAGTGAAATTTTCCCGCACAATTGCTGATGTACTATTACTAAAATCATGCGGGGACTGGCGGTAGAGTAATTCCATCTCATTCCCTGCTTTTTGAAAAACTTTCACTTGGTTGACTACAAAACTTTGAAATAGGCGGTAAAATACCAAACTAATGATGGCAACTATTAGCCCCGCCGCCGTACTAATTAAGGACTCACCAATACCAGTTGTGACCCCAGCCGTAGATTCAGTTCCCAAATCGCCAATCCGAATTGAGCGCAGAGACTGGATTAGACCTAAAACTGTGCCTAATAATCCCAGCAGTGGCGCTAGGGCAATTACGGCTTCTAAAAGTTTTTCGCCTCGGCGCATCCCAGCTAATTCATCTTCTGCTGTAGCCTCTAGTGCTAGCCGAAAGGTTTCCGCATCACTTTTCGCTAAACGTAGAGGGGCGTAGAGAAAACGCCCGATAGGCTGATTGCTTGCTTGTTTGGCCATGTCCGCAGCTACTTCCCAATTATCCTGGGCAGCATTGAGGATGCGATCGACTATTTGCTTTTCCTGAGTCAACATTCGCAACCAGAACCACAAACGCTCGAAAATCACACTTAAAGACAGAATTGAGAGAACTAGCAGAGGCCACATCGCTGGCCCGCCTTTATCAAATAAATCTAAAATATCCACTGTTTAATTTTCCTCCCTCCATGACTAGAGTAAATGTCTTAGGGCATTTTAATTCTAGAGATTAATGCAAAATGAGGGACTTCCAAAAAATAAATTTCTCGAAAACCTAAAAAAACACTGCAAGCATGGCATATTTGACTGAGACTGCTGTACAAACTTGCTGCTGGGTAGGCAATTGAATGATAGATGGATAATTTTTAGCATACTTTTGCTAGACTTCCTTGTAAGCTGGACTTTCACCAGAGGATATTTTCACGTAAAGGAGAGCAAATTTTGGCAGCAGTCCGAGTCCGCCAGCACGTTAATCCACTTGGTAAAAAGTATCAAACGCCAGCAAGTCCCGTTGACTGGGAAAAAATTTATGCAAAGCCAAATCAACCACTACATTTAGATATTGGCTGCGCTAAAGGACTGTTTCTGTTGAATATAGCCAAGATAGAACCCAACTGGAATTTTCTGGGCTTAGAAATTCGAGAACCGTTGGTGGTAGAGGCGAATAAGTTACGTTCTGAGTTAGGTTTAACAAATCTACACTACTTATTTTGCAATGTGAATAACTCACTGCACTCACTTTTATCTTCCCTGCTTCCAGGAAGTTTACAACGCGTTACAATTCAATTCCCCGATCCTTGGTTTAAAACCCGCCATGCTAAACGTCGTGTAGTCCAACCAGAACTAGTAGCAGACTTAGCTAATTATCTGGCGGTTGGTTCCGTTGTATTTCTGCAATCAGATATGGAATTTGTCGCTGTGGAAATGCGCGATCGCTTTGCCGCTCATCCAGCTTTTGATAAAATTGGTGCAGGAGAATGGTTAGCGAAAAACCCGTTACCAGTCCCCACAGAACGAGAAATAGGTACGCAAAAAAAGGGTGAACCTGTTTATCGAGCTTTGTTTGAAAGAGTAAGAAGCACTGACTAGAAATTTAGCTTAAACGAAAAGAAGCCCCACACTCACTCTTAGGAGTGTGGGATGAATTTTTGGGCGACGACGAATTAACCCCTAACTAATTCAAACCGCAGGTTTGACAGGGCGAGGGGTCGATGAGGAGTCGCCATTTTCTGTGTTTGGTAACGAGTCAATAAGTTCATCAATCACCTGGCGGAACGCAAACTCAAGTCAGCACAGCGAAGGGTATCAAGGCGTAAAAAAGGTTCTAATCGGCGCAAAAAAGCTATTCAAAAATTGGGTAAGCAACACAAAAAAGTTGCTGATACTAGAAAAGATTTTCACTTCCAAACAGCTAAATTACTACTTGATAAGTATGATGTCATAGCTGTAGAAAAATTGAATATCAAAGGACTGGTTAAAACAAGATTGGCTAAAAGTGTAAATGATAGCGCAGCGTTAGCGAGTCTTCGAGCGTCTGCTGGATGGGGACAGTTTATAACCATACTTTCAAACAAAGCCGAAAACGCTGGTTTAAAAGTAATAGCTGTAAATCCGAACGGTACAAGCCAAGAATGTTCTAATTGCGGGTACAAAGTTAAAAAGCTGCTATCTCAAAGAATGCACAATTGCCCTGTATGTTCTACAAGTTTGTGCCGTGATTTGAACGCATCTCTTAACATAAAGGCGCGTGGGACACACGCCCTCAAAGCTCAATTAATGTCCTTATAGAGGAGTCGTTGAGAAGCCCACACTCACCGTCGATAGGAGTGTGTGGAGTATGTCACTAATATCAACTCTGGATCACAATCTTAAGGGCAGTACAAGTTACAGCCTTAGTACAGATGCAGCATAAAATCGTGGCGAATTGAGGGTTGAAATTTAAACGCATAGGCGCAACTCTTGGAGACGCACTCGCGTTCGCCGAACCGCAGGGTAGGGGCGCAAAGGGAAGCGCATAGGCGCTTCGCCTTCCCGTAGGGTAGGTTCGCAGAGAATTCGCTACGAACTTATGCAAAGCTGTACTTAGCCAGTTAGCTTTATTTGCGTCGCTCTACTTACACAAACTCTCGTCCACCTCCGTGGACTAATATAAAATCAAGGGTTTTTAACCATGATGAGTGAGCGATATCTAACGACAAACGTCTACCCATCCTCACGGATAATCTATTCAATTTTCTGTTGTTTCGCTTTCAAATTGCACTTGGCGGTACAAATGGGCGATCGCTATTTCCACATCCACCGATTCCAGCCGCAATATATCGCCCAAACTATACTCTGATAGCACCCATTTTCCCTGATCCTTGCGCCGAAATACTTCCACACTCGGTTGAGTTACTTGTACTAATACATATTCTTGCAAGGTTAGAAATTGGCGATATTTGGCAAACTTTTTCCCCCGATCAGCTGCTTCTGTTGAAGGTGATAGTACTTCGATAATTAAGCAAGGAAATTGTACCAATTGTGGATCGATATCGCGTTCATCGCAAGTTACCACCACATCTGGATAAAAATACTTTCGCCCCGGTTCTACCTGCACCTTCACATCTACAATGTATACTTCACAGGAGCGCTCGGCTAGGGCATCATCTAAGAGCTTCGAGAAATTCAGAGAAACCCGATTATGGTTGCGTGTAGCACCACTCATCATCACAACTTCGCCATCCCAATACTCGTAACGTTCCTCTTGGGTGGGTTCCCAAACTAGATATTCTTCTGCACTCATCAAAATGCGATCGGGTAAAGCAACCATCGGTGTGATCGGGGAATGATTTACTTTTCTAGGATAGCGAAAAAAGGGTGCTTTCTTTTGGTATGACTATTCCCACATTCTCTGAACAGAATAAGCATCGAATTTTTTATCCCTGCTAATAATAATTAAGGAGTGATTGATAGCCTGTCCAATCAGCATCCGGTCAAATGGATCACCATATCGCCTCCTAGACTTTTCGCAATAAGTAAGTTGGCGCGAAAAAACCTAAATATGTTACGAAACGTAAATAGGCTTAAAACCCTTGTGAATGACGAAGGACAAATACTTCGACTTCGCTCAGTACAAGTGACAAATGACAGCCTTAGCCAGTTAGCTTTAATTGCGCCGACCTACTTAACTCCCGAATAGCGATCGCACAATCCGGGAAGGCTAAAGGGGAAATTGTCACATTTTCTGCAAGTATGCTCTCACTCTGATATCCGTCTGGACTGGGGAGACGATACATATACAACTTGCGTCCATTGACATCTAAAATCCAGTACTCAATAATGCCTGATTTAGCATAAGCGTTCGCTTTTACTTCTCGATCATATTTAAGACTGGAATCAGCTATTTCAATCAGTAAAAACACTTCAGAAGCATTGGGATGGTGATCCTCATAATCTAATGGATTCAGCTTCGCCACTGAAATATCTGGTTCTGGTTCCGAATAATCATCAACTTGCACTGGTGACTGGATTCTTAACAAAACTTTGTCACCCAAACGTTGACGTAATAACCTTTCTGTGCGGGTAATTGCCGATTCGTGAGCAGTACCTTTTGCTGACATTTTGATGATTTGTCCCGCGATTAATTCTAAGCGTTCTTCAGGATGAAAAATTCCCGTTTCCGCCATTTGGTGATATTCTTTAACACTAATTAGGCGAATATTGGTAGGCATAAGATTCACGTTAACGTCCTAACATTTTATCTCGCAGATCTTTAATGCGATCGCTTCACTCAGTCCAGCCCTATAGCAATGCAATAAATTCCTCTACACTTAAATCAGCATCCCGAATTATTGCCCGCAAAGTACCCTTGGCTAATTCCTGATGATCTGGGACAACAACTTGAGCAAACGGTTCATCTCGTCGTAGAATAACATGGCTACTTTCCCTACGCTTTTCGTAGAAACCGACGTTTTCCAAAGCTTTGGCGCAATCTCTTCCAGAAATGCTCGGTAATTTGCTCACACGAATACCAGAAACGTTTCAAAGTTATCTTCTGGAACAGGCAAGCCATCCTCCTCTAACGCGGCAATGTAACCTGAGATTGCCTCTTTGATATTAGAAAGGGCTTCTTCTTTAGTCTTACCCTGGCTAAGACAACCTTTTAGGCTTGGGCACTCTACAACCCAGCAGCCATCTTCATCTCGGTACACGATTACCTGTCTCATATTCTACTGGATAATACAAAATGTGTATAACTGTTTTTATTGCTACCCTGACCAAGCACTAACGTCCTAACATTCTTAGGACTTACGCACTAACTCTCTAAAACCTTATTCCTTTGTGTCCTTTGCGTCCTCAGCTAGAGGAGTGATGTCGGCAGCAGCAATTTCCTGCCGTACCATATCAGCTAGACTATCCCACTGAGCATCTGTTGTAGATTCAAACTGAGCCTTCCATGTCCGCTCATCCTCCATCTTGGCAAGAAGACGAGTGGCGATCGCATCCTGTTCAGCAACAGGGAGAGTTTTCAGTTGGGCGATGTCTACGACGGGCTATTCGGCGTCGCACGCTCAAGTAACTCAGTCATGGCTACCACACTCTTAAAACGTAAATAGCATCTTATCCATTATCGCTTCTTGGTGGCAAGTTGAGCGCAATCCGAACACGCTCTTGAAATGCCGTTAGACCATCCTGATTCTGCCAATATTGGTAAGTGATTATGCTGGTTATAAGTGGTATGTGCTTTTCAGATGTATAGCAAATTAGGCGATCGCTTCTCACAGAAACTTTCCGGTCATACCTCAACAGATAACCTAAGTCAGCTAACGATTGAGATCAGCCACCGCAGAACACCTCCGGTTCTCACAAGAAACTCGCCGAACGGCACGGAAGCCACTTAACTTAAGGCAGTGGAGGAAGTGCCAACGGCGAATTAATTCGCCGTGAATATTATCCGTGATGAGGATCTTCAATATACCTTTTAATTACGTCTGCTGAAACCTGCCCAGCAGTAGAGTAAAAATAGCTATTAGTCCATAGGCTAGGCAATTTCAATAATTGTGGAAACTCTTTACGCAACATATAAGATGAGCGTCCCTTAAATGCTTTGA
>NZ_JAIVFV010000064.1 GCF_020829445.1 Nostoc sp. CHAB 5836 | reverse complement strand
TAGTTTATATTACTATACCTTGGGGTTCTGGTGGCTATGCTTTTTTTTTGCTGGTAACTATAAACAAGATTAATCATTTATTCGCGTAATACATACGCGAACACTTCTTTTTTGTCCAAAGTCCAATGTATCAAGTAAATCACCTTTGGTAGGGTGGATTTGCACTTCGTAAAGTACAGGGCCGCGGAGCAGTGCTAAAGCGTGAGGATCGCCGCCGTCGCCAACGTCTAAACCCAATCGCCAAGGGTAACGTTTGGCTAGGGTATCCCAGTATTGCGGGTTTGCGTCGTAGCTCGCGCGTGCTTGTTTTAGCAGGGTGAGCAGGATAATACCGTCGCTGTCATTGGTCGGAAATTCGGCTTCTACACGTGACTTCCAGTAAGCTGAGGATTCGCCGTGATTTGTTCTTACTTCTTCAATCCAGCGAACGCTTATTGCACCGGGAACCTTTGAGCGGTATTCAACAGGCCACTCTTGTTCTGGTTTTACCTCTCGGTTGCTGTCCAACATCCATGCAGCAACTTCCGGCTTTAGCCTGTGGATACCGTCAGCAGTTAAATTGTATGCCCAGGAAACATTAGGATGTGACCATGAAGGAATACGGATGTGCGATCGCTTGCAAGCTTTATGAAAAGGGTTATTTGTTCTAATCGGATTTCCTATTCGCAATAGGCGATTATTTGCACTAGTTACGCAAGCTTGAGCGCCACCGTCAATTTCTTCTGATACGCCTGAACTTTCATCAATACAAATTAATAAATAGGCTTCATGTAACCCTTGGAAGCCATCTGAGGAGGTATGTCTTGAAGTAAATCCTATTGCTTTAGAACCGCTAGGTAATCTAACAAAAGTCTCGCCTCTTTCACCACCAATTTTGTTTTTGTGGCGGTCATAAGTTTTACGCAATTCGCCCCATAATATTTGTTCAACTTGCCTTTTAGTTGGTGCTGTTGATATCGCAAAAGCACCTTTAGGCTTACAACAAATCCACCAAATAATTAAACGGGAAGATAGGAAAGATTTACCGACAGAATGGCTAGCCTGCACATTTGTTTCTCTATTATCTCTCACACATAGAGCGATCGCCTTCTGTTCTTTGGTCAATATTTCACCCAATTCTTGCTCAATAAATCCAATGGGGTCATCCCCATAACCTGAAAAATCATAAGCATTAGTGGCATAAGTTATCTGGTATGCAGATGATGATTTTTTTAATGTTTTTAACCCCACTGGCAATTATCCGTAGGTTTTGCCTGTTTCAGGATTATCAAGTTATGAATAAGCATAATTTTAGTCTAACTTACCCAACCCTCTCAACTCTTCCTCTATCCTCCCAACACCCTCACCAATCACCCGCGCTTGCTCTGGTGTAGCTACACCCTCCGCTAACAGCAATTGCACCGCATCCAGCACCGGAATGTCTTTAGGATAAAGCCTAAGTTTCCTCATCAGTTTTTCCAGTGCTGCTAGCTTATCGTGCATTGTTACCGTTGTCGTCCTAGTTACTCCATCTCGTGATAAAGTTTCACTAACGGTAATACTTTTTACTGAAGCTTGGGCGCGAATGTTCCACTCAGCAGAATTCTTGATTTTTATGTTGCCATCGGTGTATTCTAAAATATCGGTAATCCTTGAAAGTGCGATCATCACTACCTCAGCAATAATTGCTACATTTGATAGTCCCGCAATTTCCCCAAGGTATGCTTGTATATTTGGGTTTCTTAGGAGTACGGAGGCGCTAGCCGCAGCAGAGTTATCATTTTTTACTTTATAACCTGCTCTTATATATGCACGGGTTTTATTTAGGTCTTTCACATATTCGTGGCAAAACCTAAGCTGTAAATCTGTCAGTTCGTGGGGGTTTGTTTTTCTGTCACCCGGCATTATAGTTTGCTACTCTCTTGCGTCCCCAGCCGCCGTCAAGAAGGCATCTAGATAAACAACATTTTCTTTTTTGGCTACACTAATGGGCGGCGTAGTTCCACCAGATGCGTAATTAACGGCGTTGCAAGCATTGGCGTAAATTAAGCTATTGAGTGTGATAGTGGCTTCTGTTTCTGATTCTAGGATGGCGTAGGGCAGAACCACACGGAACAAGGTCTTATTGGCAGTAGAAGCATCGTCTTTGGTGACGGACACCGTTATATCTACAATAAAACTATCATCTGCACCATCAGCGATCGCGGCTGTTAGCGGCAAACTTTTTGCCGACTTGGGTGCATTTGTCAATCGGTTGAATGTTTCAGTTTTCGTCATCGTCGTCGCTCCACATGAAATCTTTTACATTTATTGATTGCTGTTCACCATTTGCCGACTTAAATATTAGCGTTTCTTCACTATGTTCTTGTAACCATTTTTGTGATTGTTCCCTCTCAAACTCCTCCTGGCGTTCTTTGGGGTCGCGTCGTAGTTCTACGGTTTGCTCTAAGAGGTCGTTTAAGAATTGGGCGGGAAATGATTCAACTAGGTAAGGAACCAAACCACCTTTGCCATAAGCCTCAATTAGCAGTGCAAATAAATCTACTTCGAGATTACCGGAACTTCTGACTCCTGGCTCAGTTGAACGAGAGTTTCTTCGAGTTTTGTCATTTGGGCTTGGCGCTGTCCGTCCTCCCTCTCCCGCACGAAGCGGAACAGGGTTGCCGAAAAATTTATATCGTGAATCTTGGCAATCAGGGAAGGGGAATTTACAACGTTACCATCAGCGTCTTTTTCTCGCTCTAAGTTGTTTTTGATACTTTCAGAGAAAAAGATTCTGCCAAGTTGAGCGAGATCGCTTGAGTTAGCTAGAGCCTCAACATCAAATCCTGGCTCAACTTGTCCGACTACTGGGAGAATAGCCGCGAGTTTCGTCATGGTTTCATAAGTATTTTTGTTGCATAACAGGCTAGCTAGTCGCCCATCATGCTCTACAAAATCCCGCAACAGCTTTTCTTGGAAGTGGATAACTTCAGCAAGTCCCCCCTTTTTGCTCTTAAATGGGGCAGGGCGAACGGTTAGGGTTTTAAGGGGTTCGTCGTTTTCACCCCAGTAAATTACTTCAAAAGTTGGATATTCTCGTTTTTGCATCCGGTGGTGGCTCTTGTTTTGGGCATTGGTCGTGAACCATTCCTACTATTCTGTAGTCGCACCGTCTTTTCCACCAAGACCAATTGTCAGTTCTGAAATTAAACGCAATCTTGTTGCCGCAAAACAGGCAGGTGTTTTTAGGTGGGCGGTTAGGCATCTAGTTGTCGCAGTACACCGTACTAGCTAATTCATATATAGTGTAAGGCTCGCACACTGCCAAGCCTGATAGGTCAAATTTGATTTCAATGCTGTCGGCTTTCGGGTCAAACTTTGAACCAGATGGATCGACCTGAGCCGAGGAGACTTTGACTAGAGTCACGGTGTCATTGGTTGAACGCACCAACATATTAATTGTTTGGGGCCCAAGAGTATCCTCTGAAATGGTTCTGGCGCTGACGCTAGGGAGTGGCACTTGCAGGTGGACTAAGCTTTTGGCGGCTACTAAATTGGTGGAAAACTTCCGAGCAAAGTTATCACCGATCGCAAAAGTGTTATTTGTGGCAGGGTTAAATGTGTCAAAGGGCTGTTGAGTCAGTGCCAAGATATCTAAGTCGTTTTCAACAATGGAAGCTTTGGTTGCCACGTCTTCCACAATACCGTAGCCAACTTTACCTATAGCTGCACCAGCGTAGACAGCTTTGGTAATCTTCATTTCCTTGGGTAACACCAGGGCATCAAAGCTGGCGCGGGTGATTTTTCTACCACGTTGCAATGCGTAGAGGTCAATGTTTGCACCAGCGTAGGTCAGGGTAAGAACAGGCTTAAACCCCTTGACATTATTGCCAATATTTGTTTCACGACCTAATGAGTCAGTTCCGGTAAGTTTTTCGATATCGGCATTGTCGTCAATGACGGCGTTGGATGGCAATCTCCCGGCGCGGATGACTCCTGTTTCATCGTCTTCAATTGTTATTCCCAGTACGCCCGTCCACTTGCGTATATAGTCTTTTTCGCTACTCACAGTTGCCGTCCTCGGTTATTTCAAAGTTAAAAAGTAAAAATGTATACACTGGTTCGCCGTTGAGACTCATTACCCTGTACTCAGCCCGAAACTTATCTTCATAATTGATTTCGGGACAGCAACCACGGTGATTAATTGCGTATTGTCTCAACAGTGAATCAATATTAACCGCAACCCATCTTAAAATCCCTGGTATCCGCTCCTCGTCTGGGAAGCTTAAGCAGTAGGCGATAACCGCTTGAGTGGTATTTTGTCCTGGGGTAAATTCGTCAGTATTGCGGTATACCTTAATTAATGGAAATGAGGATAGATCCGCAGGGAGGGAGTTGTAACAGATAGCGTGGCTGACTGCGATGACTCCCTGCTTTATCTGGGCTATGCGCTCATTGAGTCCATCTTTGATGTAGTCAGCAATACGCTGCATAGATGGGTCAATTGTGGGAAGTGCTAACTCAGGGAACGTGGAGGTTGACCAAACCATAAATAATGAGTAATGAGTAATGAGTAATGAGTAATGAGTAATGAGTAATGAGTAAAAACTCTAACTCATTACTTATTACTCATTACTCATTACTTCCTCCTGTGTAGCCAGCTACATAAGCTGCAACTTTCTCCAGTAGCGCGGGATACCAAAAGAGAAAGGGGCGATCGCGCTGCAACCGTGAAGCTTTACCAAGTGCAGTACCAAACACAAGTTCGGATTCAGTCACTTCAAACACTTCATAAGGATTACCCGCAGCCGTCATACTTTGCAACAACTCCCCAGTGTCGCGCAGGATTTGACCATTGCGACGAATTGGGCGAGTGAGTAAGTATTCTGGGCTGAGTGCCTCCCAATATTCACCACCCAATACCTCACCGCCTGAAACAGTTGCGGGGGATGATTGGAAGCGTAGATCCACATCCTCTTGTAGAAGCAAGCGGATAGCGGGGCCAGCTTCCCTGATATCCTGCGATCGCAGTTTGATACCTTGTAGTTGTTCAGATGCGCGTTGTAAGTCACCCGTGTTAATTTCAAGAGTTAAGCCCACTTGGCATTGCGTCCTTTATCGCCTTTGTGATTTGTTCAATAGTTGAATCTGAGAGTTCTTGGTTACTTGAATAACCATGTCCGATGTATTGACCAACAAGTTGAGGTGAGTCGTTTGCGTATACGCGGCTAAGTATATCCAGCGCTTGGATGGCATCTATCAACACTCGTGATGTTGCATTTAATTTGAGTAATTTTTCTATTAACACCCTCAAATATTGCTCTGCTTCACCAATTTCTTTGATTATCTGTTCGTTATCTGGTTGCATTAATTTTGTCCTGTAACTGCTTTCCATCGGTAATAGTCTATGGGTGAAAAGTCCCCAGTAACAGCAGAAAGAGCAAGTCCAGCCCCACCAATCAGGCGCTTAGTTGTGTTTTGATTGCTCTTTTTTATGCGCTTACCCTTACGGACTATTGCTGTTTTCCCAGTCTTAGTACGACGAGTATAGGTGTTGCTAAATTTTGCATGAGAACAACAGCACTGACGCTTACGACGTTTTAGCCTTGTACCAAATTCCGCCGTTTGACCTTGGTAGCGGGACGCTGTAATACTATTACTACCAATTCGTCTTTTAGCGATTCTAGAACCGCCTCCTTCTCCAAATTTGTAAGTTTTTTGTAGACTGGCAAGGATTTCATCGTAAGCTTCCTTTTCTACTTTTTTGAGATTTTCACCATTGGCTATACGTTCGGCGGCGCGGTTAATGGCGCTTGAGGTTGCCCCTGATAAATTTTTCTCTTTATCAAATGCGTCAAGCGCTTTAGACGCAGTTTCTGAAATCTCGGCAGAACCTTCTACGTTAATTTGGTTGCCAGCTTTCGCTAAATCTTCGGCCGCTCGACTCTTCCCAACAGTGCCGAATAGCTTTTTCTCGCGGGATAACTGGCGTTTAATACCAGCTTGTAACTGCGCTTTTTCCACAGCGAGCGATCGCGTCTCTGGGGTAAATCCGAGTAAATCAAACAACCCGCCTTGGGACTGCTGAATCTTGGGAGCGCCAATTACCATATCAGTTAGTTCTTGAATGGTATCGTTGTTAATTTTCTTACCTCGTTTCTCCTCCTTCTCAATCAGGTCTACCAATTCTTGCTGCTGTTTATGATCCTTGAGAGCGTTACCAATTGTTACGGCTCGTTGCTCTGGTAAAGTACCCTGCACTACGCGATTAAACAATGGTTCATTGAGGTTTGATAAAGCTAAACCATCAGTGGCGATTTTTTCACGCATGGGAATACCTTTGCGTTCTAAGTCTTCTCGGCTCACTCCAGAGTCACGGAAGAATTTAGCCGCGTCCAATGCGTTACCGCGTCCCTCAGCTATGTTCGTTAAAGCACCAACGGCACGGGCTTCCTCTGCGGACTTGGCTTTGATAAATTTAGCAGTCATTTTTTGAACACCGAGCGCCTTGGCTCGTTCAGTGCGGTTGTGTCCGTTGACTACATAGACTTGCTTATCTTTAGGATCTTGCCAAACTTGAATTATTCCTGCGAGGTTCGCATCCCAAGTTTTCACGCCGGACAATGAGCCGACTGAACCAGATTGAGTTTGAGCGCCCAAGATTTTATATTGGAACCGCTTCGGGTCAACTTTTAATTTTGATACCTCAACCTCAGCAATACCACTGGGGAGTACTTGTCTTGCTCCAACGCTAGCAGCTGCTTGAGTTAACTGTAATTTTTCTTTTTGGGTTTTAAGTTTTACCTGTCTGTCGCTTACCGATTGCAGTAAGGAGCGATCGTAATCATTCTGGGGGAGTTGTCCCCGTTGGGCATCGCGGTAAACTTGGGCGCGAAGCTTTGTGTATTGTTTGTAAGTGATTGGGGTTTTAGTTTTAATTCCCGTTTTTGGGTCTGTGTAACATTTGCGGTTGTAGGGGATGAAGGTTTTGCCGCACTGCCAACCACCACTTCCAAAATCAGCATTGGCGTAATCTGACATTCTAAACAGTACCGTTCCCATACTAAATCCCCCAATCTATCGACGACGATTCAACTGGATTTCGCTGCTCAACTATGCTGTAGCTGCGACTAACAATATCGGGTATCTCTCCAATCTTTGGTACTCCTGGCAATACCATAGGTTCAACACGATTAAATAGCGTTGATGGTGGAGGAGCTAACCCAGGCAATGTAATCCCGATCGCCTGACACTCTTCTTTGGCTTGCTTAAATAAGACCGCACCATACCCCTGATCGCCTCCTTCGCCTTGGGTTTGTTGGTAATGCGTACCCATGATTTCCGCAACCACGAATTTCTCAACAATGGAGGCAAGGATTTTTAAAGATTGGGTTGCATCGTTGGGTATTGGCAATTCGTACATCATTGATAAAGCCATGTCTAGCTTGGCTTCTACTTGTTCACCTAGTTGCTCATACAAGCTGTAATCAACTTGTTTTGCACCAAGTGCTTGAGTTTGTCCTAATGTCGGCGGACTTTGCCCAAGTTCTAGACGGTTTTTGAGACGACGAGCTAGAGCTTCTGGGGTTGTGTATTTCAGCATCAAAATTCCCACACATGGCTTGGGCTATTGAGATTGCGCTCTACATCTTCTACCGTACCTACATACTGTTTTGCTCTTTCTTTAGCTACTTGAACCTCTGCTTTTACGTTGCTGCTTGCTGCTTTTGCTACATCATCAGAGGACGAACGAAATACTTTATTTGCTACTCCTGGTTTGCCCCTCGTAGCCAGCAATGCCAATGCACCAAAGCCGAGCAGAGTTGCACCTCCACTAACACCAGCTATTACTCGTATGCCTGAAACGCCGCGCCTTTTTCCTTTCCTAACGATCGCTAACTTCCCTGTTTTAGTACGGCGAGTATAAGTATTGCCCTCACTAAATTGTGAAAAATTGGGATTATACCCCGTGTAACCCCTGGCTTTAAGTTGATAATTGCCAGCATTACCTTGTGCAGTGATACCGATGCCGCGCTGTCCTATACTCGGTTTAAATTCCTCACGGATGTTACGGCGATCACGACGAACTAAACCCACACCCAAACCGTAAACTTCACCATCTTTCATTGGGACGGATACCCTAGCTGATACCCTCCCTCTCTCTACTTTTAATCGGTTTTGAGCCTTGCGGACAACTTGACGTTTACCGTTGCGAGTGCGCGTATAGGTTGAGGAAAACTGAGCAGAATAAGAAGCGCGGCGGTTGGGAATTACACCCCATTTTTCCAATAGCCCTGGTTTGCTTTGTTGATAAGCTTGCTGGGCTTTTTGAATCAATCTCGCCTCCGATGCGCTCTTCCTTGCTCTCTGACTTTGGGCAAGATCCTGGGCTATTCTCATATTCCTTTGCGGTTCTGTGTATTTGGCTCTATTGGGGCCAAGCAATCTAGCGACGAGACTAGAGCGTACCTTCTTGCGGACAATCTCTCGCTTGCCTTTACGGGTGCGGGTGTAGGTAGAAGAGAAGTTAGCTCGGCTAAATAATGCCACTAGTGGGTAACTCACCTGTCTTTTGCTCCACTAAAGTATTGTCAAACAGCAACCTATCTGTGAAGGTTTCCCACTTCAGAGTCTTTCCAAGGGGGACACGAGCTTTCAAGTCCTCTAAACTGGTAAAAGGAGATTTGACCCGTTCCTCAACTACTTTTTTGGCAGCGATCAAACCGATACCTTCAAGAGTTGCGATCGCTTCTATGGTTGCCTCATTGATTTGGATTCTGGTAACAGGGGTTGGGACTATTACAGTAGATGTTTGATAACTTGTTAGCTCGTTGTTGGGAGTTTCTGCGCCAATAATTACCTTAGTTTCTTCAAAGCTACCAGCAAAGGGGCTGAATGTGGGAACTTCAGGAGAGCCTTGAGTAACATATTCCTCCGTCAGCAATTCGCTTGGCAGTTCTCCCGGCTTGTATTCCCGTGGATGATACAAGTTACCTTTGACTTGCGAGTGCTTTTTTAAAGTTACTGGTTGATTTGGATCTATTGTCATGGTTTTAATTACGAATTACGTACAGCCATGCAGGGCATGAAAACAGCGTAGCCCATTACGAATTGGCAATTATAGCTGTAAACCCCGTCGTTAACGACGGGGTATTCCTTATTACTTCACCTTCCTTGCTGCTAGAAGTTTTGGTTGAGCAACCCAAGGAATCATTCGCCCTACTGCGTAAGAACGCTCTTCGGGTGGTGAAGATTTAAGCACTTCTTCGGTTTTGACAAAAATTCCTGGTTTCCCTTTGGCTTCAAGAGTAGGGCCAAACAAACGTTTGCTCATGCCCTTAGTTAAGAAAGTATAGGTATCGTTGGGGAAGTAACGACCCCTAATGTTTTGCCCAGGCGCAATCTCAATTTCGTATTGAGCATCACTCACGCGGATTTTAGGAATTTTTAACTCACTGGTAATTTTGTCCACGATCGTCTGACTGATCATTGCTTGCACAGCACCAGGGATGTTGTTAATTATTCCAAGTCCCAACGCGTAGTTCCGGGTCGATTGTTGCCGCAAAAGGTTGTCCAGCAAATCTTGCGACATCACGGTTTCATCAGGGTAGTAGCCGTTGATGTCGTAAAAAGCCCGTGCATGAGATTGCATATTGTCTATGCCATTAGCATTGGTATAGTCAGTCCATACAGCTGTACCAATGGCGTTACCTGTGAGGGGAGCAGGAAATAAAGTTGGCTCTGTGTTGTACTGGAGACGGAATCTAGCACCGGATCTAGGGTCGGTAAAATCGCATAATCCAGTAGTCCAAACTTGCCAGGTCAAAACATTGGCAGTTTTGACCACGCGAGGTTGAAGACTATCTACAGTTCCAATTAACAAATCTACAAAATACCGGGGCATACTCTGCATTTGCATCAGTTCCATCATCCGGATCTGATCTTCTTCGTTGTAGATGTAGCTGATGGCAATCTTGCCAAACGACGATCCTTCGAGTTTAGTTAATCGACCCGCACGGGTTTGAGGGATTTCTTGACCAGTGGCAATAATAGAAGCGATCGCCATGTTCCGCTCAATCATGTATTCAAGTACGCGGAAGTCATCGGTCATCTCCATTGGTGCGTACTCATCAGGGATGATGTACTGATCGAGTAATTTGGAGTCTGGCTGCTTGCCCTCAAGCTTGAGTCGGGCTTCCTTATTGGGGTCAATTAAGAATGCCGATGTGTTATCGATCAGGGCATCTATCTTGGTTTTAATTCTGGTTGTATTTAAGAATTGTGCAATGGACATTTTAGGAAATAAGTAATGAGTAATGAGTAATAAGTAATAAGTAATAAGTAAAGTCTTGACTTATTACTTATTACTCATTACTTATCACTTCGGCTTTAGCCGCCTGTGTAAATTGGTATAAAACTAAGCTTGGGCAGGGATGCAACGATGTGTCCGTCAATGTAGGGTAGAGCCAGTAAATTAACCGCCGCCATGTTATAGACTGCGATCGCAGATGCTCTGTCTTGCCCTTCATCATCAGTCAAATAATGTTCATGAGTGACAACGCCCAAAGGAATGTCGGTGATGGTGCCGATTTTTGTACCAATGATTTGGTTGCCGTTGGCAGCGCTTGCTGTAATAGTCAGAGCGCCTACTGCCGTAGCTACAGCAACAACCGCCGTACCTGTACTACCTCCAGTGCCTTGAGCTACGCTACTAGAAACAGTAAAAACTGATCTAACTTGGCGATGAGTGAAGGTAAGCACAGCGCTATTTACCGTGGCATCGACATCAGCCCAGGTTGAGCTTTGAGATTTTTGAGCATCGAATGCAGCTTTTAGTCCAGTGGCAATATCGGCTGCAATGGCCGTAGTGGCAGTAAAGCTAAAAGAAATACCATCCAGTATCAGAGTAAAAATGTTGCCGACTGCGGGGAAGGCGATCGTTGCTGTGGTAACTTGCGGCCCGTCTATTGCTGAAACTGCGCTCACTGTCCCGAAGTTGGGAGCAGTCGCATTCACAACAGCAGCATTTTCAGCAGCAGGGGTACTTGATGGTGTGCCAATTACTTTGAGTACGTCACCCACTCTAAAAGCTGAGGGGTTGTTGACAATTACCGTGGTAGTGTCACTGGTGTAAGGGCTGATGATTCTAGCCCGTGGTAAAACCCGGTTGGCAGCAGTTAAAAAAGTTCCAGGAATAATCCGGCGATGTCCGCCGATTTTGGCAATGTCAGATGGGTTGATGTAGCGCCCATGCAACCGCTCAGTATTGACGTTGTTGTAAAGGACGGGGCGCTCTATTCTGTAAGTGTAGCGAGTGAGCATAGTTTTTATGGAGTAATAAGTAATGAGTAATGAGTAATGAGTTATGAGCTATGAGTTAAGTTTTTATTTCTTACTTATTACTCATTACTTATTACTCATTACTTGTTATTGGTAGCCGTGGCGCGATCGGTAATCAGTTACGAATTCAAAACTTTCTTCTTTCTCGTGAGCATTCACATCAATTACCTCTTCTACCTCTTGGGAGAAGAAAGCGCTGTAATTTGATGGGCCTGATTGAGCTTTCCAGTTGAGGCAGAATTCAACGTTATCTAAATAGGTGTTGGGGTTTACGCCGCTATTGGTGCAAAATTGGCAGAATACGGCGACACTATCCACATCTTGACTGAAGTTAGCAGACCGCAATAGTGAGTTACGTTCGGCGGGGGTAAGGATATTTTTGTCTTCGAGTTGGTCGGCAATTTTTTCAAGTTGCCGCAACCTAAAACCCACTTCCCGCTCTGTTTGAATTGAGTTAAATTCAGCCCGGAGGTTCTGCACGTCTGCGCTCATCTCGACTGGTTCGTCGTCCGGCATCGCCTCTTGATAAGCTGCTTGACCTAAAAGCATAAACTGCTGATAGGCCATTTCATCATCAGAGAGGAAGTGGTCAGCTAGAGCCTCTGTGACTTCGGGAACGGGTGCAGCTTGTCCCATTAAATAAGCTTGCACTTCTTCAGGGGTGATGTCGGCAACTTCAGAAATTGCGGCGATTCCCTCTGCTGCGTCATCAAAGTTATTATCAATGATCTCAGATAAGGCATCACCAAAATCAGCGCCAGCAGCACTGGTTATTTCTGGCTCAAACTCAACTTCAACTTCTATATCAAAGATGTCAAGCTGGTTCTGAGCGTGGTCTTCAATTGCTTGTCCGATGGTGGCATCAACGTCACCAGAGTCTACCTGTCCGTCTGCTTCAGCCTCTAATGCACTATGCACTAGGGTGACGAAACCAAGGTAGTTTTCATTGAGTTGTTGGATTTCGTCGTAATCGGAAAGTTGTTGTAGCTGTTCAAGTACGTCCATAATTAGTTAGTCGTTGGTCATTGGTTGTTAGACATCGCCCTCTATCTGCGACTAAAGTAAATTGAAGTTGGGCGACGAGAATAGCGTGAGTATTGTTGTTCTTTGGGGCGAGTCGCTAAATATCCCGCACCGGCAGCTAATGCAGCCCCAGCTAAAGCATACTTACCTTTATTTGCGCCCAAGTGTCTAAGAGCGCCACGACCAGCGCGGCGGCTTGCTAAGGCAGCATCACTGCCAATTTGTCTAAGTCCTGTAGAAATATTTCCTGCGCCAGCTTTTACGCCTGGAGACACGATTTTATTGATTGCTCTTTTGGATTGCCTTAGCCCTTTTTTAACGATCGCTATGCCACCACGCTTAGTTTTTCTCAAGAAAGTTGGTGCATCTCTGACAGCTTGCTTTACTTGTTGAGTAATGCTTTTTGAGGCACTTGCAGCAAATGGATCGGCTACTGCCACAGTACCTGCTCCTGGTCTAAATTTACTCGGTTTTATTGCTACATTCTCAAGCGCAGCCACACCTCCACCACCTCTAGCACGCCGACGACCTGCACCTATTTCAGCAAACTCAGCATACTGATAGCGCAGCGTTAGCGAGTCCGCAAGCGTCTTTTCAATATCCCGCATGGTAAATAATATTACCGCCATAAATTGCGTCTCCTTTTTTTTAAAGTTCCGCTACCATTCACCCCTTCGGGGTTCGTCAGTCGCTCATGGGGGAAACCCCCTCTGAGCGACTGACTCACAAACTCCGCTTTCTCGCTCTCGTCACCATCGGCAGTTTCTTCTGGGGGAAACCCCCTCTGAGCGACTGCCTCGCTGCTGTACTGCTGCTCGTAAGCTTCAGGCATGGGTGCGTAAGGGTCAATATTGGTGAGTTGTTCCGGCTCTACCTCTATTTGTTCTTGATCTAACCTTAAAATTTGCAACAAATCTGCATAAAAATCAGCTGCCGCTTTTAGCTTGAGCGCACTTGGGGTAATGCCGATCATCTCGTTGGGATCGGACATATCAACATCGGTAAGTACGCGAAACATGATATCAAAGGCTTCTTGAGCTTCAGCTTTGACTTTACGTGTTAGTCCGTATTGTTCTTTGGCTTCGGCGTAACTGATACTGAAATTAGCAACACTCTCTGCTGCACGGAATAAAGCAGGCCCGTGAATAGCAGGAAAAGCTACAGCAGAAGCTTCAGCAACACGCTCTGTATCCAAATCAATGCCGGGGGATAAAGGTTTAATCAACCCTTTGCGAACTTCATCAACATAATGATTGATGAGAAATTTCCCAAACATCCCGTACTTGCCAATCAAATCCCTCAATTTGGGATTTGGCAAATCACGCTCTTGAATGATCCGCCCTTCTACACGAGAATGAAGTTTACCAAGCTTATTAAATTGTCCACTGGAACTAATTAAAGTTTTGGCATGATCGATCATTAGGGGAATCTCTACCCCAGAATCAAAAGCCGCGTTAGTATTGTCTGTCAGCTTTTGGATTCTGTGAGCGGGGAATTCGTGAACCCTGCCTTTATTATCTTTTTGTGTTCCCTCGACTAGCAAGAGAGCATTTTTGATTATAAAATTGCCTTGCTCATAGCTGCCAAAAGCAACCAACCCACCGGCTGAATCAAAATAAGCCTTACTCATATTAAGAACAGATTAGTAACACCAATCTGCTAACAACTCGACTGGACGCTACTTGCTCCTCTTGGGTAGAACCCAAGACCGCAGTAGCTCACAATAGTATTATCTTTTTTATGACGGGATGCCATACAATATGACAAGTTGCCATATTATTGAAAAATTAAAGCAAGCTAGGGTAAAGGCTGGGCTAACACAGCAGGATGTAGGCCGACTAATTCACTGCACCCAATCATCTTTGTCTAAAAAAGAGAAAGGCGATCGCCCTCTCTATGCTTGGGAATTATTACAACTTTGTCAATTGTATGGTATTTCTCCAGTTGAGTTTACTATTCATGGGTTTCTCAAAGATTGAATTTGATACTGTAAACTTTGCACAAGCTTTAGACTTTCTGCAATCTGCTTCACTAAAGCAATACGAAGGGCTTGCAAGCTATCAATCTCATCACTCATTTTAATAGCGCGTTGTGACAATCCTCCGCCTAATATTTGTTGCTGCTCTTGTAGTTTAACAAGCTGCTGATTAACAGTCGCAAGTTGAGATTGATTTGAAGCGATCGCACTTTTCAACCCTTCAGAGCTAGCCTTAAGCTGTTGTATTTGTTGATAAGCTTCATCACCTAATTTGAGGTCTTTGACATCCTCACTCAAGGCTTTCATCTGCTGCCTTGTTTCTTCAAATGTTTGGCGTTTTTGAGCAAGTAACTTCTCTTTTTTGGTTGTACCTTTGCCAAGTTGTTTTAGTTGATCAATTTCTTGGGTTAAGTCGTTGATTTCCTTGAATGTAGTTTGGGAGGTGGAGTTTAGAGCATCTAGTTGCTGCTGGGCTTTTACTACTTTTGGATTAGCTGATACCGCAGGATTGGTAAATTGACGGGTGTTAACTAATCCCTTGAGTCGTTCTTGAGTGGTTTGTAAAGACTCGGCTAATTCTTGGGCGGTGGTAGCCTTACCATTAATATCAAAGGTGGGTACACGATTAGCATCGTAGCGTAGGCGCTCGTAGATGTCTTTAGCATCTTGATAAGCTTGCTCAATGGCTTGAGATTGCTTTACGCGGGAGTTACCTAACTGTTGTAAAAATACTTCGTTAGCTTGCTGGTATTGGTTGTAAAGTTTTGTGATGGGTTGCTGTGCCAACGCCCCAGGTTTAGCCGTGCTGCCAATTACATCTTGATAGCGCTTACTCCATTCCTCCATGTCAAGTAAAGTCTTTCTGGCATAACCATAGGCATCATCTGGGGAGATTTGGCGGTATAGTTCTTGGAGTCTCGCGTTGTCTTTTTTCTCAACAGCTTTTTGAATCTCTCGCCACAGCTCGGTTAGTCGGTTATTGGACGAGCCGATGTTACTGGGGTTGAGCGCGGCGTTACGCTGCTGCTGCCAAAAAGTTAAATTGTCCTCAGCAGTTTTGAGCAGTTGGTCAAAGTCTTGTAGTTTTCGATCAGCGTTGACAAACTTGAACTCGCTGTTCCGTTTGACAATCTCAATATTGGCTTCAATCTGCTTAGTTTTCTGCCACAAATCGGATGACATTTTGCGGATTTGGGCAAGCGCTTTTGATGAGGTCGGAGCGCTAGGAAGTACCAAAGCTAAATCATCAGGAATATTCGCAACATCCCAGCCATTAAAACCAAGTAACCATGCCACTTGACCTTGAGGCATTGATTCGAGTTCTTGCATATCCTGCTGGACTTGAGCAAGGCGACGCTCAATTGACTTTGTAACGCTACCCTCAAAGCGTTGATACTGGTCATCGTAGCGGTTGTAAAAGTTTTCTTGATTAGTAGCGCGGTTATTCAGGTTACGGGTTGCAGCTTCATCAGTGCGGCGGTATTGGCGGACACTACCTTGCATCCTGCGTTGTACAGTGCGTAAATCTTTTACAGTGTCGTATTGGGTTCTAAGTTCGGGGTCGAGTTGGTTTTTGGTAACTGGTAATTGGTCAAGTCGTGAGTAAAGTTGCTTTAATTTTTCAGCAGTTTGAGTGATCGCACTGTTAGCATTATCAATTGTGTTGAGCGTACCTCTGGCTGTATCAACTACTGGGTTTATGTAGTCGTTCAGTTGGTCAGATGCAGTTTTAATTTGGTTAAGAGCGTCAGACTGTTGTTGTTTGAGGCGTTGCAGTTCTAACCACGCCTGCGATCGCTCCGCACCGGGGGGAAGTTGGGTAAGCTGGGATTCTAGGGTTTGGATTTTGGTATTGAATTGCTCTAAGTTGGTGCGTAAATTATCGGCGGTGCGTTGTGAAGTGCTGGCAGCGCGTTGAGTATTAAGTTTATTTACGCGGGTTTCAATTGCATCAATTTTATCGTTGAGTTTCGCAGCATACTTATTGTTGTTTTCAACTGCCCCATCAATGGTTTTGACTGCTTTTTGCAGTTGAGCGCGGACTTGGGCTAGAACCTGGGGTGCTTGCTCAAAGTAGTTGGGTTTGGTGGGGTCAAGTAGGTTTTGGTAATTATCCTCAATGCTCCCTAACCGTCTGTCCCATTCGGTTAGTTGGTCTTCAACGGTCGCTACTTGTTGGTTGAAACTGCGAAATCCATCAACAGTGTTTTGGGCATCAGTGACTTGTTGCTTGAGCGACTTACCAAATAGTTCTTTGCTACTTAACTGAACGCTAGCAGTCTTGGCAGATGCTTGACTGAAGTCATCAACGCCACTTTGGATTGCTGATAATTCTTGTTTTAGCGGATCGGTCGTGACTGTGGGTTGCCTTCTGGGTGGTGTTATCGTTTCCGGTGGTAGTCCAGAAGAGGAATAGGGCAACGGTGCGCGGGATTGAGTTGGTGTAGTTCCAACCTCCTCTGCCCCTCTGCCCCTCTGCCCCTCTGCTCCCATGCTTCCTACCTCCCTCACTGGTACATTCTCTTTCACCGGGGGTAGCTGCCTTTGAATTACGACGGCCCGTTGCTGCATATTCTCAATGGTGCGATCGCCTATCCCTTTACCATGAAGTCGAGTTTTCAGATCCTCAATATCTTTGAAGGCTCCTTTTTGCAGTTCGTTGAATACAGTTTCAGCTTGGGATTTAGTTAATCCCAAATTTGCAGCCCATAACTGTGCAGGGGTGCGAATGCTACGCGGGTCAAGTAGTGGAATAATTTGATACCCTTCTGACAACTGCTTTAGTCGCTCAAAGGTTTTTACCCCAATCTCAGGTACATTTTTTAGATCGTCAATTTTAGCGATCGCGGACTGTTCGCGCCGTCGAAGGATCGCGTTTACTTGACGGACAGTGAGCAACGAAGAAGGTAGTATTTTTTGCAACTCTTCACGAGTCGCGGTATTGATGTCAAGTTGCCCTAGTTTTACCTGGGGTGTTGGGACAGCTTCTGTGATTTGCTGCTCAACAACTTGCCCTACTTGCTCCGGCTGTTCTTCCGTAGCAGGTTGAGTAACTGACGACTTCTCCCCGATATCAGAGCGGATTTGTTGAATTGCTTGGGACAAGGTTATCCCTGCAACGGTTTCTGTAGTTTGCCCTATCACCTTGGTTACGCCCTTAGTCTTACCTCCTAGCAGCACGGCGGCAAGAATTCCAGCAGCAGCCCACAAAACCGGACGTGGGACTAATTCGCGGTTTTGGACTTGGCGATCTGGCTGCTTAAGTTCAGGAGATTTTTTAAGTACTGGGCTTAGTACACATCTGCAATTCACATGAACCGGTGGAGAGTTAGCAGCGATCGCCTTCCAATCTTCCAAAGGAATAACTAAACCATGTCGAGAAGCGCAAATTTCACACCGCCTTTCATCCAAGATTGTATAAAAGCGCACCCCTGAAACCAATCCAGATTCGCGGTAAGTTTCCAACCTTCCAGCATTATAAGCAAAGGTCAATTCAGTTCTGGCTATTCTTTCAGCACGTTTTGCATACTTGCCAGATTTAGTACCTAGTATGCGCTCAATGCGCTTGAGTAGTTCATTCCTGCTTATGGGTTGCTTGGTATCGGGCTGTGGGGTGACTGCGGCAAGCAAGTCTTGCTGAATCTTTTTATACTCTGAGTTGGTTACATCTTGGGCTAACTGGTTAATCCGTCCAAGAATTGCATTCTCAGCCGGGATGTTGCGGATTGAGCGAACCTCTACGCCTTTGCGTTGAGTGCCATCGTCAAAGTAGATTAAATTAGAGTATTGAGAAAAATTAGTTTTTTGCTTCACCGTCAGTCGCTCATGGGGGAAACCCCCAAGATCGCGCTGACTCTTAATTTCCGCGTCGGCGTGATTAGAGCCTACATTCCAGCCAGCCAACCAAATAGAGTAGAGCGATGAAGAGAGCGAAGATAGAATATATTGTCTTACGGTGTCTGGGTCTTCGTTTAATCTCTTTGCTGCTTCTAAGGGAATTTTGCTGATTAATGAAACGCCTCTGGTCTCTATGTTATCTAAATCAAGCAAAACTTTCTTTTCCCCTAAAATCAATTTATCGTTGGGGAATTGAGTAGCAGAGAAATCACTAAAAACCGAATCATACATATTGCTATTGAGCGAAGTCGAAATATGACAACTATTGACAATTCAAGCAAACTAATTCCCTTATATGCCACAGAATTGTCGCCGTGGCTTAATGAGCTTGATACTAATTTTGTCAGAGAATTGCCAGAAACGGGTGAGACTTACACCCTAGAAGATTTAATCAAGATGATTAAAATCTGCGTGGTAAATAAAGCGGCAATCAACCTGAAGATAGGGAGAGCGATCGCGGCATTAGGACTTTATCACCATAACGATCCTACTCTATACCCAACCGCAACAGGACAGAAAACAATCCAAGAATGGATGCGGGGAAACTTCGACTCAATGAAAGGAAGCCTTACCGCAGTAGCACGTAAAATGCTAAAGCAAGCGTACTCATTGGGGACATCCTGTGGTGAGATTCGCTGGTATAAACGCAAAACTCAACTGGGTTCCGAGTGGCGGTTAAAATCGATTCCGGTACTCAACCCATTACGGTATTCCTTTGCTGGCGTCAAGGGTAGGGTAGATCGGATTATTTACCGCCCATTATTTGATTCTCCCAAAGCTATACCCTACGCGAAATTGCTGCACATTTATTCACCTAGCTTGGATGAACCAGAAGATCCGCGAGGGGAGCCGGCGGCGGCGGCGGCATTGCCTTTCTATAAAAGCAGGCAGACTATGTACAAGCAATGGACTCAGGCTGCGCAAAGGCAAGCGACTGGCTTCACGATCATTAAAGCGCCCAGTGAGAAAACTGTCGTAATTCTTGGGAGCAATGGTAAACCGCTAACTAACGATGATGGGACGGTAAAAACTCAACCTGCGCTGTACGCAGCTGTTTCATCTGCCAAAAATATTGAAAATGGTAGTGTCTTCGGGACTGATAAAGAAAATGATGTCATCAATGTCCCTGGTGGTGGAGGTGAGGGGTTTTTTAACCTCACCTTGACGCACTACGAGAAAATGATTTTTTATGCTTACGGTGTACCCTCAACCATATTCAATGACACAGCATCAGGTATTGGTAACAGTGGCATCAATGCTGGGCATAGACTAATACTTGATAACCAAATTGAGGATATTGTAAATGATTTGCGAGATGAACTGTTAGAAAAAGTTGTGCGTCCTTTACTCATGGCTAACTTTGGCCCACGGTTTGAAGACAACTTGGGCGAATTCAAGTCTGATAAATTCCTCGATCCAAGTTTGGCAGCGACTAGGGTCAGCAATCTAACTGTGGCAATGTCTTCTGGAACAATTGACGCAAATGACTTGGAAGCAACTAATCGACTGCGTGAAGACTTAGGCTTATCACCTTTTACAAAAGAGCAATTTGACTCTTCACAATTAGCTAAGTTGCTGGCACAGCAAGAGCAAAACCAGCAGTACGCAGAGGGGTATTCTTGACGTTCTTTTGCGATCAAAGCAGCAACATTAGCTTTGCTCTCAGTGACTTCTGGGATGCCTAAAGACACCTTATAAGTCATCATGAAAAGACGCTGTTAACGTCAGATTAATTTTAACTTTTAATATGGCGGCATTGGTGACAAGTTAAGGTCATCAAAATTTGAGGTCGGAAATACAAATTTTTAGCCAGCGATGCCTACCGTGGTCTACGCCTACGCATCAAAAGCATCGTTCATTCTTACTCACAAGCCTCAGTGCAAAACTTAATTAAATACTGGGAATAATTGAGGGTTTACAGCATAATTACTATTGACAAAGCGAATTTTGACTTCACTTGTCACAAATGATATGGCGGCGTTATGAAAATTATAGCCTTAATAGCTACTGCTAACTCAAATTCACAGCCAGCGTTGATACTTACTCTAGAATCAACTGGCATTCTTCTAGGAAGTTTAGTGTCGCTTTCCATCTTATTAGGAATGGTAATTAAATTAATCACAAAGCTAAATTTAATATCTACCGAACTTAAAGCTTTAAGAGAAGATTTAAATGCTCACGCTGACACGGAAGGACATCAGCAAGTGATTGAACAATTAAGAGGAATTGAGAAAAACTTCCATACGTTTGATAAGCGCTTTGATGTTCATATTCAGGATTATTTGGGATACAAAGATATTGCATTGCTGGCGATTAATGGAAATAAGGAATTAATTGCTCATAAATGGATAAGAACAGAAGAAGAATTTGATAAAACCAATAGTGAGGTAAAAGAACTGCAAAAATATTTACAGCAGCAAGGAACTTTTAGGATTAGAGAGTAAGAGAAGGAATTATAAGGAAAATGCTGAAACCCTTGTGTATACTGAATTACAGACTTTTCCGGGAATTGGATCTACACCGAGTTTTTTCGCACCACACGTTCATTTTTGGGTTGAAATGAACCTACGACACGCGGGGGACTGGGGAGAATTTGAGCCGTAGATTATGCAAAAACTTCTATCAACTTATCAGGATAAAACCAGTCATCATAATCTTTCCAGAAGTCTTCAAAATCTTTTTCGTAGTCCGTTTCTTCTGTTTGATTGGCTGCTTGTTGATTTTCCACTTCGATGCTTCTTTAATTATGTTCTGTTGATTGACTTGTAGCTGGTTTTGCAGACTTGGCGCTGCGCCTAAAAATAGTGCGATCGCAAACACCCATAACATAGGATGAGCTTTCCCTAGATTCCACAACAGATGCCAATTGAGTAGCCCCAGAGTAGGTAGAGAGGGTAATTTAAATGTAAACCAAGAGGGAGTTGCAGAGTATCCCGGTTGCCAAACTTCATCAAGATTTACAAACACTACTTTAATTCGTGAATCCTGCTCAATCATTGAGGCAGTTTTTAATGCCGATGGTTGCTCCCTAGCGTCAGGGGTTAAAAATCCCATGACAACTAGTTTGTGCTTATTATTTAGTCCATAGAGGTTTAATTGCCCAACGGCTTGATAAATTTCATTGCGTCCAAGATATTTTTTCACCTCAACAATGGCACCACCTTGCCAATTGGTGACAATATCCGCCCTCCCGCCGTTAGCGCCAACTTCTAGTTGGACGCTGTAGCCAAGTTGCTTTAAGCGATCGCCTAAATAATATTGGAGGTGTTTTTCCTGCCAGCGATCGGGGAAGTTGGCGAGTTGGCAAAATTTAGATGGCAGCATATTTAGATGGGAATAGTTTCAAATCTATAAGCTTGGAATCTTGTGTCTAAGATTCCGCCTTGCACAATTCCATCGCCCCGACCTTGAAGAGTCGTAACAAGTTCACCGCGACGGTGTAACACCATTCGCCCATCAACTGCCTCTATACATTTAAAGGCAATCCGCAGTGGTAAACAAGCTCTTAAATCTGGAGGCAGACCTTGAGGATCTTCCTTGTTCCTCTTAGAACCGTGCTGTAACCCAATGAGAACGTGAATTTTTAGCCCTCTACCTCTCCTCACAACCTCACAAAGTTGCTGATCGTAAGTTTTTTTGAGCTTTTCATCCAAGGGTACTGTTCCTTTGTATTCATCAATTAGCAGCATCCATGCTGGCTGGGCTGTTAATTCTGCCTTACTCATACCGTTACGCCGATCGCACTCTTGGAAGTATTCACCCACGTACTCAAAAGTTTTTCCCATATCATTCATAGTGATATCGGGGAATCGCCTAGGAAAGTCTTCGTAATCACTAACTTTACCACCACAAATATCAACTCGGTTCCCTTGCATCAAGAGGCAGTAGGCGGCGGCACGGAGAAAGTTAGATTTTCCCGAACCGGTTGTACCCACTACTAAAATCTGTGGCGTGTCTTCATTGGCTAAATTAATCGTTATTTCACCATCAAGGGATTCCCCAAGGACAATTGTGCGATCGCCTTTGACCCATTCCCTTTTAGGGAAATCACAGAATTTGCGTTCCTCTGGTTTGAGAGAAATCTCTACCGCCACGAGTTCTGGCCCGTGGACGTATAGGGGAAGGTCGTTTTTCTCCCCCAAGGCTAATTTAGCAGCCGCCTTCCACTTAGTTAGGTTTGCAAAATCCTTAGTTTGGACTTTGAAAATCAAGCGCTGATAACTGGGTGCTACATCTACTTTAATGCACTGGGTTTCAATGCCAGCGATCGCAGCTGCTTTTTGAATATCGTTTGCTATATCCTTTTTAGGCTCAGTCTCGATAACCTGAACCGTTTGAATTGGTTGCGGTTGTTGGTACTGGACGACTTCAACTTGCCTCTGTTGCAAAGAAACAGCCTGTGTCGCCAAAATGCGCTCCATCTGCATCTCAGCTTCAGCTGTCGCAGCTAAAGCATCCCCAATACTAGAGCCGCTTTGCAGCATTGCTAGGGCCATTCTCACTATTGGGCCACTTTGCCCAGTTAGCCCCAGCACCTCACTAAAAATTGGTGCTGTCTGTCCCAATGTCTTTAGCTGTCGTTCCATATTCAAGTCTGCTTGCTCATTGTCCCGTTTCCTTTGGGCAGCAGACTCTAAATATTGTAATTGCTCCTCTGCTTGCGTATCCTTTAATACGCGCAAAATATCTTCTTGGCGCTCAATATCCTCGTAATCTTTCTTCATCCCCTGCAATCCAGTTGCCATAGCCGCTGTAAGTGCGATCGCAGTTATATTCCGGGGAACAAATAGCCAAGGATTTTGCTTCGACGCCGAGAGTGTCAATATTAATGCGATCGCACCTTGTCCCCCTACCATCAACCACCGAAGAAACATTTAAACCATCCAAATACTAAACCAACTGATGCTACTTGCAATACGATTAAGTTTTGTTGTTGTCCGTAGCTGTAGATGACTACTGCACTGATGCCGATGATTACTTGCGACCAAGGAAGGAGAGTGATTAATTGGGCGATCGCACTACACAATATGAACGCACACATCCATTGCAAAACTTTACAGATTTGGGACATTTCTGATCACTGATTTAAGGATTTCACGGAATGAAGGATATGACTAACTACATTGGTGCAAAAAAGTCAAGTATGTTACGAAACGTAAATAAGCTTAAAACCCTTACCAATGACCAATGACCAATGACCAATGACAGCCTTAGCCAGTTAGCTTTAATTGCGCCAACCTACTTAAGCCTTAATCCTTTGAGTAATCCCAGCAGATGCACCAGAATACCGCGCATCTCTGAGTTGACGAAATTTATCAACCAACGAAGTAGTTTGTTCTTCAAAGGGAGTTGGTTCTTTTTTGATTGATTCGCTGGTTAATTTTTCTTGTTTCTTGGCTTTCGATTGGACGTACTGGGAGGCGATACGGTTAAGGCTGATTGTTAAATCATCTTGCACTCCCGCGATCGCACTCCTTGAACCACCAACAATTTGCCGATACTTTGATTCCAGATTGGCTAAGTTTGTGCCAAGCGATTTTTCAAGTTCAGCGTGGACGTTTCTCGCTTCTGCTACGTTTTCGCTAACTTCAGACTGCTTTTCCCGAACCTTCTGAAAAGCTTTCAGGTAGCGACTAACAGCCGTTGAATATTCCCCCCAATTCTTAGCTTGGATTTCCGCACCCTTGGCTTTATCAATGAAAGTGGCGACTTCTGTTTCGTCTAAATCTCCAAATACCGTGACATCCACCGGAAGCATATCAGCTATGCGCTGGACATTTTTCCAAACTGCTGACTCCAAGCCAAAATGAGAATCAGGGAAGATGATCGCACTGCTAACAGTTCCATTCAAGTCTGAGAGGTCTAATCCCCCTTTAGAATCTTGTGGTTTTTGAGAAGTTGGTTTTACCATGTTTCGACTCCATTTAGACTGCGCTCGATGCAAATCACCTTACATCTATCAATGATTTGCAGGGTTGATATTCAACAAACACATCATCTTCAAATTGTTGCCATTCACTCTCTAGAGGACGGAAGTACCGAGCGTTATTCTCTAATTTGACCTCAAGGTTGATTTCAGGGAACTTAAACAAATTGTCTGTCTCATACACTCTGGTTAGTTCAACATCACGGTCAACCTGAAAGCCGAACTCCAGTGTTATGCCGATTTTTTTGTATCTCTTCCAGTAGTAAGAGAAAGCGTCTTTCTCCAAGAAATTAACGTTCTCTTGAGGAATGCCACCATCGAACCAAATTGCAAAAATCCCCAGTCCAGTATGATGAATTTTGGCAATCCCTAAGTTTTTCTCGTAGCTCCAGCAGGCTCTATGAAGATGAGCGGTTTTCAAGAATTTTCTCCACTTTTTTAACCTAATTGCGTAATTCCCCTTCCTCAGCCGAAGGCAGGGAGGGGAATTACGCAATTAGGTTAAAGTTCCGTTACGCGTTGCCATTTATGTTGATTCCTCCGTTTTTGGTTCATGCAGATCGTCTATGTCTTGCAGTATTTGCTGTTCGTCTCCAGTCTGCTAATTCTGAAACTGAGTAATGCCTCTTCAGGCTAAATTCACCCCTCTTGTACAAAGTTGATATTGAAAGCTTGCAACCGGATGCCGCAAGATACTTGGGCAAGTCTTCACCAAAGCATCCCTGCATCTCCCATTGATGCAGCATTTTAGAGCTAGAGGCAGTTTCTAAACTCATTGCAGTCCTGGCGCTCTTGCCCATCATCACAATCAACCGATTTACGCTAGGGAATTTTGCTGTGGGGTTGTCATGTCGCCAGCAGGACATGAAAACCAATAGCGATGCAATGCCCTCATCCACCAATTTTGAATTCTTGGGAATTACTAAATGCTGCTTCCAATTGAGCCAACCTTGTTTCGTCAGCTTGCGCCCCATCACCTCATCGCAACATTTTTTCACTTGGGGCAAAGGAATAAGTTTGACTTCTGGTGGTTTCTCCACGACAGGAGGATTGCAAGCTGCCTCTAACGCTTCTTCTACCTTGTATTTATTCGCTCCCCAATAATCTCGCAAACTCCTATAGGTTATTTCTCTTGTTGGAAACAGCTTACGCATATAAGCCAAGCAAAGCAATAATTCTGTCTGCTCTTGGGTATAAGAGCGTAAGCTCCGTTTCTTCCCCTGTTGGTAACACGCCCCCGCTAGCTTCTCCCAAGTAATCCAGGTTTCTCGCTTAATCGTTTTACCGCGAATAGCTTCGCACATTCTCAAGAGAATGGGGTATTGAGCTATCCATTCCTCGATGATCATTGTTTAATACCAAACTCGCTGCTATTCCTAAAAGTGTGATGCAAGCGATCGCACCACAAAACTCGCCTAACCCTGTCCCGTAACTCTCTATTTTTACAATCTCCTCAGTCGTCCCATCAGAATAATATTTGGTGTGCCTCTCCTCCTTATACATCTCTACCTTTTATGTGTTATCTAATACTTCTCAATCTCAGGAGCTTCAGTACTGATAATTAAAATTGGTGAATTAGAACTTGCTCAAGATGCGGTTTTGAGATTCCTGATTACTTGTTGACTTTTCTGTAACTCTACCCATTGCAAGCTTTTTACTCAATTCACCTTAGCAAAAGTCCTCTCTATGCGTTATCTGCTGCTTTGTTGCTTGCTAAATCTAGGGTAAGTATGTAGAACCAATGTAGTTGGACAATGAAGAGAAAATTCCGGTTTTGCTTATCTGGTAATTGTAAGCTTGGTGTTACATCTAAAAGATGTTTAGTCCAAGAATTATCAGCAACTTAATCTTTGTTAAGTACTAGGTGTACTGCAACTCTATGTATATTTTGTTTTTGGTTTCTCAAGGACAAAAGTCTACTTTCGATGTCAATTCCGAAGTTAGAAAACATTGATGTCAGTTGAGATTGACTGAGTTTTAAAAAATCATCTTTGCTGTTACGTCCATGTTTCAAACCTAAAAATATTTGGAGTTCCAGGACGCGGCGAAACTCCTGCCAAGAAATGCGATCGTGTCCAAATAAGTCTAAAGTCTTCAGGTACTGGTTAATAGTATCTCTAGATTGGATATCTAAGAGAATACGGCATTCTCGGATACTTATTTTCTCTACTCTTAATGTCGAAGTGTTGAACATATACACATATTAAAAAACCCGCAGCTTGGCGGGTAGTCATATTCGTCGCAAAAATGTCGTAAAAGTGCGGTTAGAAATCAAAAAAAATTCGGTACGTTTTCCCCGATTCTTCCCATTTAGTATTGACTTCGCTAAATATCCACCTGGCGTACCGGGGGGTTTTCTGCTGCCAGCGCTGAATTGTTCTGATGTCGCGCTCAAAGAATGCAGCTAGCAAATTAAATATTTCGTAGTTTTGGGATAATTCCCATTTGGTCAAAAATTCAAGTAGTGTCATAATGCGATCGCCTCCAAGTCTATTTTGGGTGGAACTGCCCCTTCTGGGGTGGGAGCGATCGCAGTTCCGTCGAAGGTGTGCGATCGCTTTTAACTTTTGTGGATATTTTAGCACGACTGAAGTAAACCTGTTCTAATTTGAGGTAGACTTGATTTACAGCAAAACAGTCGGCAGCTTATGAGCTAATGTCCTACCAGTTCAACCTCTCCTACTACTACATCACTCCAGAGAACAACGAAAGACTTGATACTTTTGGCGAAGCATCGGGAGACTCAAGACAGACGTTGATTATGCAATATGTGCGAGGATGGCTAGGTCGCAACCGAGCTTATTACACTGGCTTGGCAAGACTAGACTTTACTAAGCGAGAAATAAATATTGATGAGTGGATAGATGTAGTGATTACTCAGGGCTTTGAAGGGTTGCCTGATTACAAAAATCCCCCAACGAGTGAAGATATTCCACCAAATCCATTAGGGCATATTGTATTGCCAGGAGGAATGCAAAAACAGGTTATCAATTATATACATTTGACCAAGCAGAACTTTATCCTACTTAGAACGGCAATCTACTTTGATGGCTCAAGGATTGCTCAGTATCTTTCTAAGATTATTCATGAGCATTTACAACGAAATTGGGATGCCTTATATGCACCCCAAATAGAGGCAGAAAATTCAAACAATTGGCTAAGGAGATGATATGACCACAACTCAAACAACGGAACTGACTAAAGAAAAGATTCAAAAGGCGGTCAATGTCATTATTGACAAAATGCCACCAACCAATAGCTTGCACCGTCAAGTTCTTGCAGCGTTCCGTGATGAAAACTATGTAGAGGTTAAAAAGTTAGCGGCTTTTCACCCAACTGACAAATACGCTCAAGCTATAAGTTACTTGGGAGGTGCGTTTAACCCTCAAGCTATTTCTAGCGGTAATACCTTTACGATTTTAGCCGAGAGCGCACGCAATGTTGGACATCTAGTTGGCGATCGCATAGTGCAAGATATTGGCGCAGAAATTGCAGAGGTGCTTGGTTAGAAAAGTAAGCGATACTTCGGCTACGCTCAGTACAAGTTCGCTATTCTTGCACGAAAGAATCAGGTTTCTCGGCTCCATCTGTCAACCCGAAACCCACCTTCCAGATAAAAGGCGCAGGTTGCGATCGCTATTTTTGGAAATTTCTGGTAAAATAATTTCAACACAAAACCCAGCCGCCGTGGAAAGTTGCTGGGTTCTGCTTAACCATTAGTAGCCAGATGAGCAATCATCCCGGCCGATTTCTTATGACTACTTTACCACTTGAGCGACCAATTGAACAAGGTGCGATCGCAAATTCTTCCAAAAGTTTTTTAACCCAAATCCTAGAACAAGCGACCCAAGCGACTCGGAGCTTTTTACAGTCGTGCAAAAATATTTGGGAGGCAAAGCAATTACCGAAGAGTGAGTGGGACGAAATCAAGCAAATGCTAGGTTGGAATAACCATACCGCCAATCCCTACATTAAAATCTGGGAATGGATATCTGATTCCAAAGTCAGTCCTTACAACTTAGAACTACTGGATATCAATACAATCAAGTCCCTCTGCTCTGATAAGTACTTGGATATCTGGTATCAACTCCAATCCTCTCGCATGGTAGTTAAGGATGTTCGGGCACTGATGACGGACATAAACAAATCGCTGAAAGTTGCCAAAAAACCTCTCAAGGTGCTGGAGTGGGAGCAAAATAAGTATGGAGAGGATGGCGATGCTCGACTAATCATCCGGTTAGAAGACCGGGATACAGGGGTAGAACTGGAGAGACAATTCAAGGAATCGGGCAAAGTTTCGGTTTCACTGTTCCTCAAAGAACTGTTGCGCCGTCCCACAGTAGATGAGCAGGTTATGGCGCAGCAAGAATTCAATACTTATATCCAACAGCAGCAACCCGAACTACCTCCTGCTAAAGTTGACCGAATTACTGAGCTAACCGCTAACCTCCGGAAAATTGATCATGAGATTGCTGTGCTTATTGAAGATGGGTACGGCGAGGATACCTTGCCACTGGTATTTGCGAGGAAAGGAAAAAGTGCGATCGCGCGAGAATTGGCGATGTATGGGGTGCGTCCAGACGTGAGCCAATAGCGATCGCCTCAATTTCATCAGCAGTAAACGCCGTGTCAGATTCAATAGTGTAGTCGTGTGCAAGATCATCGTCAGGTTGTAAATCTTGTATCATTATCTTAACTATTGTTTAATCCTCTTGAGAATATTTCCATGCATTCTCAAGAGGATTTTTGTCTACCCAAAAAACGTTGACATCATTGAGCGAAGTTTCTGTACCAGCCCCTCAATTAAACCCAATTTTTCGGTAAGCTCTAAATTAGAGGAAGAAACCAGTGACAGCAACGATTGAGCCAAAATTTAAAGTAGGCGGTCGTGACTCCAAGATTCACGAGTCTGGTAGTCTAAAGATTTATACCAAGTCGAGTTATTAATCAAGTCAGAAGCAACTTCAGGAAGTTTTTCATCTGCCTTAAATACGGTTTCTAAAAATGAAACTACTGTTGAAAGCTTTTGCTCAAACTCAAACTTTGCTCTATTTTGAGTTGTGGTAGCCATCTGAATTAAACGACTATTTTGCGCCAATCCAAAAATTCTAGAAATATATCCACAAATAGACTTTCAATTTCTGATGTAGAATGCCCAATTTTATGGTAACGACTATCTGCTCCTTGTTCTACATCTTCAGGGCAATGTTCCAGCCTATTTAATGTACTCTTACCTGCCAATATTACTGGCTCATTCTCTAATCCAATTCTTTTTCCTAATGCTAAAGCAAACATTGGAGCATGACGTAATTCCTCGTGATCATTTAAGTCTTCATACTCCATGACCAGTCCGTATATTCTTTGTGTAATTAAACTTTCTACTGTATGATCAATTCGATTTGATTTTCGGTAATCTTGGAAACATTGTGCAAACTGTGATGTTATTTGTAGTTTTCTGTCTATCTCAGCAATTAAGCTTAGTCCAGCATCAGATGTTACCTGCCCACCCTGGAAATTAACTACAACTGGTGGTGACTTTGGTTGTTCAAATCTAAACTGTTTTGGGAGCGATGCCTGCGGCGGGCTTTGCCTACGCCTTGTGGGTCGAATCATCGTTTATAACTGCTGAAATACTTGCCATACAGACATTTTAGCAGTTTTAGTTCCCGCTTTTTTCCGAGTTTGTGAGAAATCCGGGACCATAATCTTTGATTTGGTGTGGGAGTATGTCACAATAATGAGAAAATTGATAACAGCAAGAGGGGAAGACACTTGAATATTCTACCCCTGGATCCCAGGTAGAGGATATTTGTGAAAATCGGCTGTACTTGTGAAATAAGTGCAAAATATCGGGGAAATATGATTCAAATTTTGGATTTAACCTTGAGAGAAGGAGAACACTTCCGGAGTTGATTTTTCGGAATTCGTAAGTGACACGTGATGAAAGTAATATCATATAGCAATAAAGATCTGGATAATAAAATAACACAAGAAAAACCAGACGCGTCTGTCAATTGGTGGGCAACTCTGGGTATTAGCATGGGAGTATTTATCTTTGCTTTAGATGTCTACATTGTTAACCTTGCTCTACCAAGAATGGTCGAATCACTCCACACTAGCTTTGCTACTATTCAATCGGTGGTTTTAAGTTATCTGTTGGCGATCGCAATATTTGTGCTGAGTGTGACTCAACTTGGAGATATATTCAGCAAAAAGCAATTATATATTATTGGACTAATAGTATTCACAATTAGCTCCCTATTGTGTGGACTAGCACCAAGTATAGGTTTTTTGCTCGCCTTTCGCTTTCTCCAGGGACTAGGTGCTGCCTTTTTAGCTGGACTGGGAACGGCAATGATTGTGGAAGTATTTCCACCAGAGCAACGCGGATTTGGACTAGGTATAAGATCTGCGGTTTTTGGACTAGGGCTTAGCTTGGGACCAACAGTTGGAGGGTTACTAATTAATTTGGGGGGCTGGCATTTAATCTTCTTGGTGAATGTGCCAATTGGGATTGTTACTAGTTTGATTGTAGCTTATTTTGTACCTCCTTCTGTTGTTAATGGTACAAAATACCGCTTTGACATTGTTGGAAGCTTCTTATTAGCCCAAACATTGTCTTGCTTTATACTAAGTATAACTCTGCTGCAAACTCAAGGTTTTGGTTCTTTAGGTGGGCTGACTTTGCTGATTGTATCTGCCATCAGCTTAGTCTGTTTTTTATTGGTAGAAACCCGTCTTAACCAGCCAATGCTCAACTTGGAGATTTTTCGCTCGTTAGACTTCAGCTTTGGTTTAGTTCTGCGTTTTCTGGTAAATTTCGTCATAGCGGGTGCTATGTTTATACTGCCATTTTTCTTTGAATTAATTAAGCATTATCCCACAGAAAAAATAGGTTTATTATTAGCAGTACCAGCGATTATTCTTGTACTTACAGGACCTATTTCTGGTACACTTTCTGATCGTTTTGGCTCGCGTGTCATCAGCTTAATTGGATTAGTTTTAATGGCTTTTGGTTGTTTATTTCTCAGCACCTTTAATAGTGAATTGTCCGTATATAAATATATTATTTATATTTTTCCTTATGCGATCGGGGTAGGGATGTTCCAGTCGCCCAACAATAGCGCTATCATCGGAACCGCGCCAAAGGATAACTTAGGTTTAGCTTCGGGATTATTGTCCTTGTCGCGAATATTGGGGCAAATGCTAGGTGTACCGCTTGTGGGTGCGTTTTTTTCCTTGGTAACAATGAAAAGCGCTCAACTTGCACTCAATATCGATGTTACCAACGCTCCACTTGAAGCATTAATTTTTGGTATGCAGACAAGCTTTCGCGCCATTGCTGTCTTGTTGTTCACTTCAGTGATAGTTGCTACTTTTGTATCGTTGCAATCTTGTCATATGTCGAGTACCAAATTAAGTGACATCGATTCAGAATTAACTGACGGGAGCGGAAAAGGCTCAAAGACATGATTGTTCCTACCCATTTGCCGAAGAATTAGTAAATTTTGTTATCCTAGGAATAGAGGCTTAGTTTTTAGTGTCTCAGAAACTAGCAAATTCTGATTTTCACTTAAAAGATTGGATTATGGCTCAAAAGCAGCAGTAAATTTGACGTTAGCCTATATGAAAATAATTCTACCTGTAGAACTTGCAGCTAAGGTCGAGCCAGTGTTACCCCCAGATATTGAATTTGTGCGTGTAGATAGCGAGGGGAATTTTGATGGTGATCCTAGTGACGCTGAAGTATATTTCAACGGATTTAAATTAAAAAATACGACTCTCCATAAAGTATTGGCAGCAGCACCTAAAATTCGTTGGCAGCATACACCAAGTTCTGGCGTAAATCGCATCCTTACACCCATTTTCTTAAAACACAATATACTGCTCACTAATGGGCCGGGAGTTCATGCCATTCCTATCGCGGAATTTGTCTTGAACTTCATGCTTTATCATGCTAAAAATGTCCCTAAGTTGCAAAAGTCCCAATCAGAGTACCACTGGATGAATTGGTTAGAGCTACAGGAGTTATATAATAAGAATTTACTCCTTATTGGTACAGGGAATATTGGTCAAGAAATTGCCGTTCGTGCCAAAGCTTTTAGTATGAATGTTTTTGGCAGTCGTCTTCATCCAGAACCATTACCCAATTTTGACCTAATTGTGGGTGCAGACAAATGGAGATCACTTCTTCCAGAGGTAGACTATGTAGTCATTGCCACACCTCTAACACCTGAAACTAAAGGCTCAATTGATGCAAATGCATTGCGGTCGATGCGCAAAAGTGCTTACTTAATTAATATAGCTCGCGGTGCGATTGTTGATGAAAATGCCTTACTTACTGCTCTACGTGAAAAATGGATTGCTGGTGCTGGATTGGATACGTTTACTACTGAACCTCTACCCCCGGAAAGTCCTTTTTGGTCTTTACCTAATGTGTTGATAAGCCCTCACTGTTCATCACTTACACCACAACTCTACGACCGTATTGTAGCATTATTTATCGATAATTTAACACGCTATCGTAACGGTAAACCTTTACGTAATGTCGTGGATAAAAACGCTGGCTATTAACATTAAAAGTGTTAATTGTTGGTGGAAAATAATAATCTCACCATAAATATTATTAGTTTTTTGTAAATACAAACGACAACGAGCACAGCTTATAGGACTTACGCCATGTGCGTTAGTAGTCGCTGCATTCACATGAATGCTTTTTTGGTGGCGTTAATGGCCACAGGGTAAGCGCATCTCAAACCCTATTGATACAGTAGTTTTAGGGTTTACCCAAAACACAAATTAAGTTCAAAATTACCGCACTGAGTCCAGGGAGGATTGACAGAACGCACTTTTATGTGGTCCAAAAACACAAAAAGCTATTTGACTCATGTTTTTTCAATCATTTACGACAATTCGTCCTATTTTGAATGAAAAATCGATATTCAGATAAAGTTGTAAGCTTTTTGTCTGTATCGAGAGCTACAAAATTAGATGCGCTTACCCTGTTAATGGCGATTCTAGTCGCTTTTTTGTGGCGGGAGATAGAAACCAACTGATGCTCTCGATGTGATTTAATGATAGCTAGGCTAAAATTATGTTTTGATTAGCATATGCATAACGTCAAAAAGCGTCTCGATTTCCCTGTCATAGATGCAGACAGCCATATTGTTTTACCCAACGATAACAGTTGGTGGGAAGAGATAATTTCAAAAAAGTACGTAGATTGGATGCCAATCTATAAAGACTCACGACTCTATGCTGAAGGTGGGATCGTTGAATAACCTTCAGCTACATTTCATGGCATGTCGTTAATAGCTTTGAGCGTGATGGCATTGATGGGTTGATTGATCGGCTCAAAATCCGTAGGGAGAATAGTATTTGAGAAACAATTTTTATGGATGTCTACAATTTTTCAGCCGGACCGGCGATGCTGCCAAAAGCGGTGATGAAGGAAGTCCAAGAAACATTCCTCAACTATCAAAACATCGGAGCTTCTATTATTGAAATCAGTCATCGATCAGATACTTTCGTTGAAGTCATAGAAGAAACCAAGCAGCTTTTTTCTGAACTGACTAATCTTCCTTCTAACTATAAGATCTTGTTTGTTCATGGCGGGGCAAGGATGCAGTTTTCTGCTATCCCTCTCAATTTGATTGCTCGCTCTCCTGTGAGAAAGTCTTGCTACGTTGAAACAGGCAATTTTGCTAAACAAGCCTGGGAAGAAGCGAAGCGCTATGGCATTGCTCAAGTGGTTAGTAGCAGTGCAGATAGCAATTTTGATCGTATTCCTGATGCGCGATCAATCCAATGTGATGAGGAAGCGGCATATTTGCACATTACCAGTAACAATACCGTCTATGGTACTCGCTGGAATAGCTTTCCTACAGGGAATCAAGTTCCGATTGTGGTTGATGCTACCTCGGAAATTCTCTCAAGAGAGATAGACTATTCTCGATTTGGTGTCACTTATGCTGGATTTCAAAAAAATCTCGGACCATCGGCTCTGGCATTGGTGCTCATTCGCGACGATCTTCTCGACTATGCTTTGCCAGAAACGCCATTACTGCTCAACTACAGTGTTTATGCTCAGGATAACTCCTTATATAACACAACCAATACCTTTACTATTTACATGATGAAACTCATCTTGCGCTGGATCAAAAGCTTGGGAGGCGTTGCCGCTATAGAAAAGCTTAATCATGCTAAAGCGAAATATATTTATGATTATCTAGACGGCACTGGATTCTATCAAGGCTTTGCCCAAAAGAATCACAGGTCAACCATGAATGTGACATTTCGTCTGCATGATGAATCGTTAACCGCTAAATTTCTGCTCGAAAGCAGTGCAACTGGACTAATTGCACTTAAAGGTCATCGCTCGGTTGGCGGTATCCGTGCATCCCTATATAATGCCATGCCGATAGAAGGAGTCCAAGCTCTAGTAAAGTTTATGGGAGAGTTTGAGAGAAATTATGGTTAATTTATGACTCACATCACTGACTCGGAATTTTGCGGCAAACGTTTTACTACCCCCGAAATGCGGTTAGTTTTTGCAGATGTAACTCGGTATCAACGTTGGCTAGATATTGAAGCTGCACTAGCTCTGGTACAAGCCTCACTAGAGGTGATTCCCAGTGATGCGGGTGATGAAATTGCTGAAAAGGCTAAACTTGAGAATCTGGATTTAGGTCGTGTCAAGATAGACCTAGAGCGGACAGGTCATTCACTTGTGCCATTGCTGAGAGAACTGCAACGGGTATGCCGCGATAGTCTTGGAGAATATGTCCACTATGGTGCAACCACACAAGATATCCAGGACACAGCGACGATGTTAGAAATGCGAGATGCATTTAAACTAATACAGCGTGATGTCAAAGCCATTGCTCAAACTCTAACGGAACTGGCTAACCAGCACCAAGATACACTAATGGTTGGTCGTTCTCAGGGGCAACATGCACTGACGACTACTTTTGGCTATCGCTTGGCTATCTGGTTAGATGAGTTGCTCCGCCATCTAAGCCGAATGGATGAAGCCAAGGAGCGTATTTTTGTCATCTCCCTGTTTGGCGGTGTCGGCAACATGAGTTGTCTGCCAAAAGGGATTGAAACCATGCAAATGCTGGCTAAACGATTAAATCTCATGCCAGCAAATACCAGTTGGCATACTGCACGCGATCGCATTGCCGAATTTGTTATGCTCTTATCGATGACGGCATCAACGTTAGGCAAAATTTGTAACGAAATCTATGTCTTATCGCGTACTGAATGCTCCGAACTGGCTGAACCCTACACACTAGGAAAACTGGGTTCGTCAACTATGCCTCATAAACGAAATCCAGAAGTTTCTGCCCAAGTGGTGCTTCTTGCAAGGATGACAAAATACAATGTGGCAATGTCACTAGAAGCCATGATTGCTGAAGACGATCGCGATTTGCGCTCACTAAGAGCAGACTGGGTATTTATCCCTGAAGTTTGTAGTTACACTGCCGCCGCAGCACATCTATGCGGCAAGTTATTGCAAGAACTAGATGTTTGTCAAGACAACATGGCAAAAAACCTCAAAGCACAGAAGGACTTTATCTTTTCTGAAGAATATATGATGGTTCTTGGCAAGATTTTGGGAAAACAGTCTGCACATTCCCTAGTTTATGAAGCGTCTATGCGAGCTTATGACAGTGGAGAGCCTATTGTTAATCATCTTATGGAACACCCACAAGTACAGCAGTTCTTTAGTCGCTCTCAACTTGAAGCTCTTCAGGCACCTACTAATCGCATCGGCGCAGCTAAGGAGTTGACGCAAGCTATTATTGACAAATCTAGAAGCTATTTATCGAGATATCTTGTTTAACTGGAGTTTAGCTACTTCGCCTTATATCCCGACACCATAGCTGTACTCAGCTTGGTGTCGGGATATAAGGCGGGGGATGAGGAAGACATCCCCGACCTATGTTCATCACAGATGAAACGCGGAAGTGGGATGGCTGACAAATCCCCAATTGTCGTGCTATCAAAAGCAATCGAGGTTTTAGTCTGGTTTGTTTTGAGATTCGACATATTTTTTCAGTGTTTCAACATCTGAGTTTGTTGTCGGTGGAACCATAAGATTGCCGTGAAAACCCCACACCACGCTTTGAAATATCTCCCTGTCCTGGGCGCAGTCAGCACGGTAGCGGGGAAAGTGTACGTAGGCGCTAGGTCGGCTCAATTGATCCCCTACATCGTGTAAGGTGAGCAGTTCATAAGTGCCAACTAACCCATGCACAACACTTGTTCTATTGGCAAGAGACTTAATAGCTTCTGGTAAATCTGTGAGCTTGCGCCCGGAAGCTATCATCAGCATATGATGAGCTTCATCAATAAAAAATATTTTGGGTTTACGATG
>NZ_JAIVFV010000063.1 GCF_020829445.1 Nostoc sp. CHAB 5836 | reverse complement strand
CAGTTATGACCGCCGACTAGTTGTAGAAGCTGGTGTCGTCGCTAGAGAAGTCGAGTGTGCCGTTTTAGGTAATGATCAACCCCAAGCTTCTGTCGTTGGAGAGATTACTTATGACAGCGATTTTTATGATTATGAAACTAAATATACGGAAGGACTAGCAGATTTACGGATACCAGCACCGCTTCCAGATGCGATCGCCCGTCAAATCCAGGACATGGCTTTGCAAGCCTTTGCAGCTGTTGACGCTGCGGGGTTAGCAAGGGTAGATTTCTTCTATGTGGAAGCCACAAAAGAAGTTTTGATTAACGAAATCAATACGTTGCCAGGCTTTACAGCGACGAGTATGTATCCCCAACTCTGGGCCCATAGTGGAGTCTCCTTTCCAGAATTAGTTGATCGGTTAATTCAACTTGCTCTTGAAAGGAATTCTCCTAGCTGAGGGAGAAAAAAGCGAACTGATTTCCAGATTTTTACAGCAAAAAGTTCCAGGAAATACAGAATTTTGGCAAAAGTTAGCCAGATTTGGTAGCCTATGTTTTACAAAAAAGCTACTTGAATCGGAAATTTTGTTACGGATACCTGATGCTTGACTCCTCCAGTACAATTTATTGACTAGAGGGGTACAAATCTGAAAGTAATCATGGAAAAAAGTCAGAGTGTACAGCGCGAGCCAACCCAACTAAGAGGGGCTACTCCACAGCTGACAAACAAGAAATCGAGACGAAGAAAAAGCTCGAATGTTCTGATATATCTGGTTGCACATCATCCTTGGCTATTGCTAACTGGGTTTTTAGCCATGTTTATGGGAGGTGGCGCTTTTGCCTTGTATAGCTTAGGTAACGCCGGCCCATTAGCACAAGAAGAACCAGAAAAAATCCCAGTTATAGTTGAAGAACCAATCAATGCGCTCTCTGAGAATAGTAATACTACACCTTTATGGATGGTAGCTGCGATCGTCCTCAGTTGTGGTAGTGGTTGCTTGCTGATTTTCCGAATGCTGAACCGGACAACGGAACCACAAAAAGTCCAAAAACAGGTTAACCGCCATCAGTTACCCTTGGCACAGAACCATTACCAAAGATTGGAACCACGCCTTCCCAAGAACCAACCAATTTTTGTGCCACAGAAACAGCTTATGCCCGTTATGCAGATGCAACCTAAAGGAAAACATCTGGTGACGGTTCTACCAGCAGAACACAAGCACCACCTAGATACGCCCACAGAACCTTTAGCAGACTTGATGGATCTTCGTAAAAATAGTTCATTGTCTGCAATTTTACGCCAGTATTAATACTACTGTAAAGTAAAACCTTGTTAAATTAACACTTTTGGCCAATTAGTTTGGCTCAGATTCCCGACTTTTGTAAGAAGTCGGGAATCTTGTTATGTACGAATGATATCATATCCGGTTAATCAAACTGAATCAAAAATGTTACTTGGTAGTCAGGACTAAAGTCCTGGCTTTGGGGACTGAAGTCCCCACTACAAACTACTTATTATGGGTCAATACGCTTGGAGGGAATGGGGGTTTCAAAGCCTCTCGACCCTTGTCTAACGACAGGCTGACGCCAACGGGCAGAGGAATGGAAGCGGGGTTTATACTATACTTTACGACTTTTCAAACATCCTCTTAGATGATGTATTGTCCTATATAGCGGATTAACTACTTTTAAAAAGTTAGATATGAGCAATTACTCCCTTCCCGCCACAAGAATACCTAATTTTTTTTACGAACCGCCAAGGACGCCAAGGACACCAAGGAAGAGAGAGAAAAATCAATAGGTAATCTTGTAGGGGGAAGGGAGTAGTAAATTTAAAAACCTGCCAAAATGGCAACCAGCTTTTGATGAACCAAGTTAAATTGTATGAAGATAAACGACTTCAAGGGTTTTGTTTTCAGGGACTACCACGCAAGCAAATTCATTTTGTAAAACATTATTTAGCAAGTGATTTACAAAACCAAAAAACAATCTCTACCAGTTATTTGCAGAGGATTTTTCTCAGAAAATAAATATCAATAATTAAGTTTGGCATTTGCTGCAACAGGAATATTAAATGCGTATGGGCGTTGTTGTTGAAGTACGCATTAGCCCCCAAAGAATGGGCAACGTCTGTATAAATTCCTGTTCCCTTCAGCAGCAAATGGCAGAGTGGGAGTTTGAAAGCTGACTGATATGCTTCCTCTCACTCTCTTTTTATCTAATTCGTAATACTCGCCTTCGGCGAGAAACAAGCTATGTAATTCATAATTCTTATCGAAACACTCGGGCGTAATCTGACAATTCAGGTTATGTGGAAAAGTCCACCAAAAACCTAACCCCCTAACCCCTTTCCCGATGCTCTAAGTGGTAAATTCAAAGTCTCTCTCCTTAAAGGAAGAGAGAAATAGAAGTGAGGTTTTCCAGATGACCTGAATTGTCAGGCGCGTAATAATTATCAGGTATTTTTGTATATTTGGGATGCTTTGATCAAAACATGAATTTTCTTTAGAAGTTAGTTTCTCGTAAAAATTTAATAATCGCTGCATTCAGCACCTCAGAAGCACCAGTTGAGGCATCATGACAGCAGTTAGACAAAATCTGTAATTTGGAATTGGGGATATGTTGATGCAATTTTTCACCATGACTAGTAGGAAACCAACTATCTTGCTCACCCCACAAAACTAGTGTAGGGCACTCAATAGCACTCAAATTATTTTGAATTTTGGTGAGCATATTTGGCTTATTTGCTTGCCAATTCTCAATTTCTCGCGCTGCTATTTGTAACTCTTCGGCGACTTTCGCGATCGCACCAGGTAATTCAATAAACGGGTAAGTTATCCAATAAACATCTTCCTGTGTCAAAATTGACGGATCAAATAATACCCCACGTCTTTCTATTGCCATTATTTCTCTAAATAAAGGTGCAAACAGATATGCCAGACGTAAGGAGTCAATTGTTTGTATTACTTCTAAGGGCGTTTGGGCAAGTAACCACATAGCCCAATGGGGTAGATGTTCGGTAAAAATAGGTACGTTTACTACTATAAGCCGTCCGATTAACTGCGGATTTTCTTGAGCAAGAGCAAGAGCAACTAATCCCCCCAGAGATTCAGCCACAATCACTGCGGGTTCATCACATAATGCCTGAATAACTCTTTGAAACTCAATAACTTGATGACCATTGTGTTCTCTACGAGACAATGGCTTTTCGGAAAAACCAAAGCCTTTGGCATCGAAACAAATTACCCGATAATATTTAGATAATGGTGCTATACTATGACGCCAATTGTAGCTCCAACTACCCATACCATGTAATAGAATTATGGGTTTACCTCTACCTTTTTCGCCATAAGCAATTTGTACAGGATACCCTTTGGCATCACTAATAATTAAACTTTGCCGCCCTTTGGGAAAAGTAGCTTGCCACCAATCTGTCATTCGGTTATTAATAAAGAATTTAACCAATTCTGGGAGTTCAAGTTGCATAGTAACTAACAAGCCGCAGGTTTTGTGGCTCTTGTCTTTATCGCTGTTACCAAACTGAATTACGAATTACTGTCTTCGTAGCGGTAGCGAAAGCGTTGCGGTAGAGAGGAACGAGCGTCCGCAGGAGCGTCATTACGAATTACGAATTATTTTAACCACCTGTTAAGGCATTCCACAGGATTCTAATTAGAATCACAGGCAATGCTACTAAAACAATGGAAATTAGCAACAATCCGGCCAAAACCGCAAAGATAAACCACCTATCTGCACTCTTTTGCTGGCTGGGAAATTTTAAGTACTCTTCCAAGAGCTTAATATTATTAGTGTTAGCTCTCCAGGCAAAATCAAAAAAGTCTCCCAAAACTGGGATAGCACCTACCAAGCCATCAATGATCACATTCAAAACCATTTTGCCTAAAGTGGCTCTAGATACACCCAGCCGCGCTGCTTCTAGGATGATGTAGCTAGAAAACATGATTCCCAAAAAATCACCACCAATCGGTATGAGTCCTAAAATTGGATCTAGACCAAAACCGATCTGCGTGCCAGGAATAGTAATAACATTATCCAGCAGCCGGCTTAACTGACGCAGGCGCTTCAAGGTGGGTGCTTTGGTATCAGGTTCAATTATCGAAAATCGAGGAGGAGAATCAGACATGAAGGCGATCGCTAATTTTATATTGAATCGTTGATATTTTACTCCCCTACTGAGATTTGTCAAAAGTTTTCTCAGGATTTACTAATTAATATTTTTCGTGAGATTGCGGCTGTGCTTTTGGGCGCATATCTTCGCCCACAATCACGTTCAACTGGTCGCCGATTAACACAACAGCAGCGCTCATCGACAGCCAGAGCATTAAAACTATCACAGCCCCTACAGCACCATAGACTTTATTATAATTCCCAAAATTTGCCACATAAAGCCGAAATAGGGCAGACAATATTGCCCAGAAAACAGCTGCTAAAATTGCTCCAGGCATCATTGGCGTCCCTGAGTTCCACTTGCTTGGGCCATAACGATAGACAAAGCTAAAGGCGGTAGCAACAATACTTAAAGCTAAAGGCCAGCGTAACAACTGCCAAAGATGCAACAAGAAGATCAAAGAGTCATTTTGGTTCACTACCATTCCCAATAGCCAGTCACTGATAAACACTAAGAAAGAAGCCAACATCAAAAGCAACATAGTACCGACCGTTAATCCCAGAGAGACGAGCTTGGCTTTCCAAAAGGGACGGATGTTTTCTGAAGGAATTTGATGGATTTGGTCGAGGGCTGTCATCGCGGTACTCACCGCCCCAGAAGCAGTCCAAATTGCTAATACAAAGCTCAGAGAAAACAAACTACTGTTTTTGGAGTTGGTAATTTCTGTAGTGGCAAAATCACGAATCAGATCCAGGGCTTGTTCAGGTAGGACTTGGCTTAGTTGCACCGCCAGTTGTTTAAAGGTGTTTTGTAAAGATTCTGCCAATAAGCCAATGGCTGTGAAGATAGCAAGAATTGCTGGAAACAGGGATAGCATGGCATTGAAGGCAATTTCCGAAGCTAGTCCCAAAAGTCGCCTTTCAATTGTCCTAGCAAAAGTTTTTTTGAGTGTGCGCCAATTGAGGTGGCGAAAAAAGCGGAAAAAGCGAGGCTTTGGCATGATTTAGAGTAAAAACTGGTTGGGTTCCTTAGCTACTTTGCCAAATTTTGCGTAGCGATCGCATCTATCTTTTTACCGCAACAATACTGGGTGGGGAGTGGGGAGAGAGTTTCTGACTAATGACTAATGACTAATGACTAATGACTAATGACCATTAACTATATTATTTATGAATCAAGATTTAACACAACAGTGGCTGACAGAAATCCAGGTACTCAAAGAGCAGATGGCGGGACTTCAGAGCGATCGCGATGCTGCTTGGGAAAGTGCCCAAAAATGGCGCAAGCTCTATAACACAGAGGCAGAACAACGCCGCACAGATGCCCAACTCTCCCAACAGGCGATCGCATCCCTCAAGGCAGATTTACATAAACTCCAAGGTTTTGAGGTAGAGACAATAGCTGTTACACCAGTCACAGCTATCCAACAAGAAATAGAACAACTAAAATCTGTGGAGGATTTGCAAGCTAAACTCATCGCCGTGATTAAAGAACGCGATCGCCTCTTACAAGCTTTGAAAACTGAGCAGGACAACCACGCCCAAACCCGCAATAGCCTTACTACTGCCTTGGGTGATGCTATTGATAGCTTGACACGCGAGCGAGCAGGGAGAGCAGAGGGAGAGAAATAACTCCCAACTCCCAACTCCCAACTCCTAAAATCCCATTGCCTCAGCTACCGCGCCCAATTCTGCTGCAATACCCTGTTGAAATTGACTGTGATTGTGCTTAATGGCTGTATCCGGGTCTTTTAAACCATTGCCTGTAAGGACACAAACCACTGTCGCTCCTGTGGGAATTTGGTCTTTCACCTGCAACAACCCAGCTACAGAAGCGGCGCTAGCAGGTTCGCAGAAGATACCTTCTGATGCTGCCAAAAGTCGATAAGCGTCGAGAATTTCGGCATCGGTAACGGCGTAGAAATTCCCCTGACTTGCGGTTTGGGCTGCGATCGCTAACTCCCAACTAGCAGGGTTGCCAATGCGAATTGCTGTCGCTAGGGTTTCGGGATGGGCGACCGGTTGACCGTGTACTAAAGGGGCTGCACCTGCGGCTTGGAATCCCATCATCCTGGGTAAGCGATCGCACTTTTTGGCTTGATGATATTGACAAAAGCCCATCCAATATGCTGTAATATTTCCGGCATTGCCCACGGGAATACACACCCAGTCTGGGGCATCACCCAGCACATCGACTATTTCAAAGGCTGCTGTTTTCTGCCCTTCTAGACGGTAGGGATTGACGGAATTCACCAAAGTTATCGGATAGCTTTCGGCCATCTGGCGGACAATTTCTAGTGCTTGGTCAAAATTACCTTTAATTGCCAATACTTCTGCACCATAGAGTAATGCTTGTGCCAACTTGCCCAGCGCCACATAGCCGTCGGGAATCAGTACAAAAGCATTCATGCCCCCACGCCTAGCATAAGCGGCGGCGGCGGCTGAGGTATTACCCGTGCTGGCACAAATTACTGCTTTTGCCCCTGCTTCTTTGGCCTTGGAAATTGCCATAGTCATCCCTCGGTCTTTGAAGCTACCGGTGGGATTTAGACCGTCATATTTTACAAAAACCTGCACTTGTCTGCCAATACGTTCTGCGATCGCTGGCACTGGTATTAGAGGTGTGTTGCCCTCCAACAGAGTGACAATCGGTGTTTTTTCGCTGACAGGCAAGTATTCCCGATAGGCTTCTATCAGTCCGGGCCAGGGTTGGCGATGAGATTTAGCAGCAGACAGGCTCAAAGTCACGATATTTAAAATTTATTAATGTAAGGATTCGGATATTTAGAGAGGGTGGCATAGGTAAGTGCAGAGTACAAAAAAGCACGAAAGTCAATAGACATCTGGTGAAATGAAATATGCGTTACCCAGAACCCTTGTAGAGACGTAGCACTGCTACGTCTCTACTTTTTCACCAGATGTCTAATATTTCTTTGCCAATTCCCAGTCTTTTAATTCCAAAAGGATATTATTAAGAATATTATTTTTCGTGGTGCAGGTGTTAAACTTGCTACTTTTTCTTTTATTTGGAATGTCGTCACTTGATCATAAACCGCCACGGCGACTTCAGTTCAACTAGTAGAGGTCGGCGGAAATAAACCTACCATTTCATGTTTTCTCAGGAACACAGCCATTAGGGACTGACAAAAAATCAATTATCCAAAATTATTTGTACGTTTTTAGGGTTTCTTGGCCTAGATCCCCTGAAATTGGACGTTTTTCACCCTAAAAACCCCTTCTGATCACCGTCTCTGATGATTGAACCTCAAATCCATTAGACTAATTGATTGAAAGTATCTAATATTATAATAAATCTGAAAAGAGAAAGTATGATTATAATATTTCTGATGGTGTGAGTTAAGTTGTGGATTTAATTAGCGATGCCTACTTGTTTATCTAGTGTTTCCGATGGCGAGTCCCAGACAAGCTGGGTCAGCAAGTTAACCAAGTCTTATTATCAAGACGATCAGCAAGCTAAATTGATGTATTTACAAGCAGAGGTAGACTCCCTGTTACAGCAGTTGGAAAACCTGAAGCACCAACGTCTAGAAGAAACTAGCCAACAAAAATAAGTTAGTCTTGTGGATAGCGATCGCTTTTCCTTTCTCTAATCTAAATTTAAGTAAGAGATAAATGCGAGTAATTTCACAACTCATTTAGCTGAAACAGCAAGAAGCCCCACGTCTCACTTTTAGGAGCGTGGGATGAATTGCCAGTGAGTTGACGACAGTTTACCGACCCATGCGACAGCGCGGTCGGTAAACATGGAGGAAACGAACAAATCTAAGTTAAAATTAATAAATAGGGGCGGCAGGGCATTCCGTCTCTCTAATAAAGCTCATCGCCTCCTAAGCAATAGCCGGATTGGATGAGAAGCCTACACTGTACTGTACTCAGTCAGTGTAGGAGTATGTCACGATTGCTGACTTTTCACGTTATGTGGAAAAGCTAACGATTAACCTAAGAGGATGTTTGAAAAGTCCTCTTGTTGGTAGCAAAACGTTTTCGATCCCCCTAAATCCCCCTTAATAAGGGGGACTTTGATTCCGGTTCCCCCCTTACAAAGGGGGGCTAGGGGGGATCGAAAAGTGCTTAGAGTCACAGTGAAAAACTTTTCAAACAACCTCTAACACTCTAACCCTCTTCCCGACACGGGAAGGGGGGAAATTCAAAGTATCTCTCCTTAAAGTAAGAGAGAAATAGAAGTGAGATTTTCCAGATACCGTGAAAAGTCAAATTTAGGATTGCTATAATCCCGCATTAATTCGCATCGTTAAGTTCCCTTGTCAGACAACTTGTCTGACAAACATAATATCCCTCCTAAGTAGGTCGGCGCAATTAAAGCTAACTGGCTAAGGCTGTCACTTGTACTGAGCGAAGTCGAAGTATTTGTCATTTGTCCTTCGTCATTTACAAGGGTTTTTAAGCCTATTTACGTTTCGTAACATATTTAGGTTTTTTCGCGCCAACTTACTTACCTCGTCAACAACTTCCGCCGCAGATTATCCAACGCCGCATTCGCACTCAGATGACGAATTAAAGCTCGACCTCGCACTGCACCAAACTGATACTCAAAACTTGCCACTTCATTCTTTGGCCCAGCTAAACCAAGGTAAACTAAACCTACTGGCTTAGTATCTGTCCCTCCAGTTGGGCCAGCAATACCAGTGATACTCAATCCCCAAGTGGTTGCAAGGCGGGTTTTTACCCCAACAGCCATTTGCTCTGCAACGGTAGCACTTACCGCCCCAAATTTATCTAAATCTTCCTGGTTAACCCCCAGTAGTCCAACCTTTACCGAATTGTCATAAGAAATTACTCCACCCCAAAAGTAATCAGAACTCCCGGAAATCTCAGTCAACATTTGCCCTAAACCGCCACCAGTACAAGATTCTGCCACCGAAAGCGTTTCTTTTGATGCACGCAACAACTGACCAACCACGGAAGCAAGGGTATTATCATTGATGCCATAAAAATCCAGTCCAGCGATTTCTTTAATTTGTTTCTCAATCGGCGCAATTAGGGCTTCTGCTGCTGCTTCTGAAGTTGCTTTAGCAGAGACTCGCAATCTTACTTCCCCCTTACCTGCATAAGGTGCTACTGTGGGATTTGGCAACTTTAAATAGGAAGCAACTTTTTCCGCCAAAGCAGATTCACCAATACCCCAAAATTTTAAACTTCGGCTGTAAATAATTTCTTTACCCCAACCTTGACTTTTGAGAAATGGCACGGCTGTTTCTTCCCACATCGGGTGCATTTCACTGGGTACACCGGGAAAGGTAAAAATCGTGATTTCAGGACGCGGTTGCCAAATAATACCGGGTGCTGTTCCAGTGGGGTTGGGGAGAATTTCTGCACCTTGGGGAATTAAAGCCTGTTTGCGGTTACTTGGTGACATAACCCGACCACGTTGGGCGAATTTTTGGGTTATGTCTTCGATGATATCAGAACGTTCTACCAAGGGGACTTTAAAAAAATCAGCAATGGTTTCGCAGGTGAGGTCATCTGGTGTTGGGCCGAGTCCACCAGTGAAAACGAGAATTTGCGCTCTGGAAATAGCAATTTCTATAACTTGCTTCAACCGTTCTGGATTATCCCCAACCACTGTTTGATAGTAGTGGGGGATACCTAGCTGCGCTAATTGTTGCGCTAAAAATTGAGCATTGCCGTTGAGGATATCTCCTAGCAACAGTTCAGTACCAACACAAATAATTTCTGCACTCATTGGAAGGAATAGTTAGGAGTTAGGAGTTAGGAGTTAGGAGTTAGGAGTTAGGAGTTAGGAGTTGGGAGTTTGGAGTTTGGAGTTTGGAGTTGGGAGTTGGGAGTTGGGAGTTTGGAGTTTGGAATTTGGAGTTTGGGGTTTGGAATTTGGAGTTTGGGGTTTGGAGTTTGGAGTTCAAAACTTAAAACTCATCACTCTTAACTCCTAACTCTTAACTCCTAACTCCTAACTATCATCTCAGGCTAGTGCTGGTACAGGAATTTCCAGGTGAGGATATAAGGGGAAGCGATCGCACAATACAGCCACCCTTTGCCGACAATCTTGGGTTACTATGTCGGAATCTGGAGAAAGTAGGCGATCGCTAATAATATTTCCAATCTCGGTAAATTCTGCTACTCCTAAGCCCCGGGTGGTCATTGCTGGCGAACCTAGCCTCAATCCACTGGTAACAAATGGCGATTGCGGATCAAAGGGAATAGTATTCTTGTTAGCAGTAATATTCACAGTACTGACTAGCTGATCTGCCTGCTTACCAGTGAGACTGACAGAACGTAAATCTACCAGGATTAAATGATTGTCAGTGCCATTAGACACTAATTTTAACCCCCGGTTTTGGAGTTGTTCGGCCAAAGCACGAGCATTTTCAATCACTTGGGCAGAATAGGTTTTAAACTCAGGCTTGAGTGCTTCTCCAAAAGCTACTGCCTTAGCAGCAATGACGTGTTCCAATGGCCCGCCTTGGCTGCCAGGAAAAACGGATTTATCTAGCTTTTTACCTAGTTCTGCGTCGCCAGTCAAAATTAAACCACCTCTAGGGCCACGTAGAGTTTTATGGGTAGTTGTTGTCACCACATGACAATGAGGAATTGGGTCGGGATGAAGACCACTGGCAACTAAACCAGCAATGTGAGCAATATCGGCGAGTAAGTAAGCACCAATCTCATCAGCAATGCTACGGAACTTTTCAAAATCAATTATCCGAGGATAAGCCGAATAGCCACAAATCAGTAGCTTCGGACGCTCCCTCAGCGCCAGCTCCCGAATTTGGTCATAGTCAAGTTGTTCTGTTTGTTGACTGACGCCGTAGTGGCTAACTTGGAACCACTTACCTGAGACATTTACAGGGGAACCGTGGGTAAGATGTCCCCCATGAGACAAATCCATCCCCATAATTTTGTCCCCTGGTTGCAGCAGCGATAGGAACACTGCAAAATTGGCTTGGGCGCCAGAATGGGGTTGTACATTCGCATGAGCAGCACCAAATATCTTTTTAGCGCGGTCGATCGCTAGTTGTTCGATTTTGTCGATCAACTCACAACCGCCATAGTAGCGTTTACCAGGTAATCCCTCGGCATATTTATTTGTCAGTACTGAACCTTGAGCCGCTAGTACAGCAGCAGAGGTAAAGTTTTCGCTAGCAATCAGCTCCAGGTGATCTCGCTGACGTTGTAGTTCGTCGTTGATTAACTCCGCGATCGCCGGATCAGTGGAGGTAAGAAAGTCTGAATTAGTTCTAGTCACTTCAATTATCCTTAAGATAAATTTGTACAACGGCTGATTTTGGTTGGATACAGCACCTAAATAACAGTCAAGAGCAATGGTTTTTAACTGCTGTAGAGAGGCGATTAATCGTCTCCGTACTCTTGAGGTTTATTTGTGCCAACTTATTTATTATTAGACGCAAGTTCAATTAATGCATTAATTATCATAACAACGTTGCTTTTCTCCAAGCTGATCTCCTAGCGCCTTCAGCCTATAATTAAAAAATTGAACGCCATCGAGACAACGACTATGCTGTCAAATGATCTCAAAAATGCGTTACCTACAACTGACGAATTGCCTTGTAGTGACGATACACCGGTGGATAACGAAAACCAAAATTTGTTGCCCAATATTCTACTGTTTTTACTAAACTCGATATGGGCTACACGGCTGGATTGGTACTTTGGCGTAGACATGGCCGTGTATCATACTACAGGAGTGAACCCCAGAGTGCCGGTAGTGCCAGATGCATTTTTGAGTGTGGGAGTGGAACGGAGAAAAGGCGGCAAATCTCGCACAAGTTACGCAGTTTGGGAAGAAAATGGTGTCGTTCCTATACTCACATTAGAAATGGTATCCCAAACACCAGGGGGTGAGTATGATCAGAAAATGGCGATATATGCCAAACTTGGCGTGTTGTACTATGTAATTTACAACCCAGAATTTTGGCGACGCGACCAACATCAACCATTTGAACTGTACAAATTGGTGGATGGTGAATATAAATTACAAATAAATGAACCTTATTGGATGCTAGAAATAGGTTTAGGTATTGGTAGATACCAGGGTATGGTTGCTGGGATACCACAGGAGTTATTGTCATGGTATGACAAACAGGGCGATCGCTATTTGACATCAGAAGAACAAGCCCAGCAAGAACGACTACGCGCTGAACAGTTAGCACAGTATTTGCGATCGTTGGGCATCGATCCAGATAATCTACCTAGTGAATAATTTGGCGTCAGCCTGTCGTTAGACAAGCCCAGAGAGGCTTTGAAACCCCCCTTCCTAGAAGGGAAGGGGGGCTAGGGGGGTTAGGTTTGGGAGGCTTAGATGTTAGCAATAATACTTGTCAAACGTCCTCTTCAAGAAGTCGGGGATGTGTGGGTTGGAATTTTCACAAATCAAATAGGATTAATATAGCGATTTTGATAGTAATTCAAAATCTGGTTAACTCGTTGCCGACTTTCTAAACCAGAGTTTTCTGTCCACGACATGGACAAACCACCAATTTGACTTTGATTATAATCAAACTGTTGGGATGATTGGGGAATTAAATCCACTTCCACCCCTTCAACTTGACGCAAATGCGCTGCTATTTCTCTATAGACAGCTAAAGGCAAACCAGGGAATTCAATTTTTTCCTTAGTCTCCATCTTTATGAAGCTCCCACATTCAAAGGATTTTGGGGGGGCGTTGTCACTGAAATAGGATTATTGCCAGTAGCAGATGCAGCTGACGGCGTTGAGTTGACAGCCCCTTCCCCTACCATTTTGGCAACTTCGATACCATATTGTTCCAAAATCACAATTGGGTTTGATCCTCCATTCATTTCAATACGTTTAACTAGTACGCCATTTGCCAATCGCTGTCCCGCCTCTACATAGCGACTTGTCGGTTCATTGGGTACTTTGATAATCGCCTGTGGTTCTTTACTAATTAGAACTATACCAGTCACAAGCACTGCCCTTGCTAATTCAGGTTGTACTGACGGTGGTAATACAGAGACTAAAGTGGGATTGGGCACAACTTGAGGCAAAACTTTAGGCAAGACTGAAGTCAAGGTAGGATTGACTTTTTTTGGTACAGATTTTTGTTGATTTAAAGCTATGCTGCGTGTTGGAAGCTTTGGTTTAACTGGTGATGCAGTAGGTAGCTTAGGCAACACGGGAACTGGTCTTCCAGATGTTTTAAGCATTCCGGGAACAGTCTGCCCGAAAAGTTGTGCAAAGGGGTCACTGCGCTCTTTTGATACCACAAGTTCCCGTCTCCGCTCTATAGCATTAGTGGATTGAATCAAGCTAATAGATGCAGGAGTAACTTGTGAAACCTCTTTGGCAGGTATCACTGGATTCTTAAAAGATTGAGCCACAGGTCGCGACTTTGCTGCTATTTTGGGAATTGGCGCAGGATTGATGGCTTGTTGTGTATCTTCAGAAGCACATCCAGCGATCGCTAAAGCTAAAATAGCTGCAATTGTAATTTTTGAAGTTCTGCCCATGAGTTGTTCTCAAAAGCCATTGGAAAATTTCAAAGTGGAAATCAACCTGCCTGAAATTTATATCAAAGGCAAAGTATGTTCCCTTTATAACCTAATTTTTTACATTGCAAGGGTTATTTTTAGCACTGCCTACCCAGCGTAACTACGGCTTGGTGTTGTTTGCAGTCAATCCTCTGTCACACCCATAAGCTGTTTCATCGAATCCAGACCTTTCTTGACTCTACGGGAAACCGTTACTACACTGATGCCCAGATGTTCTGCAACTTGTTTTTGTGTCAAATCTTGCAAAAACACACATTCCAACACATCGCGAGTGCGTTTTTCTAGCTGAACCAATGCTTGTTGTAAGCGGAGTTGGTCTTCTTGTGCCAGTTGAAAGCTGCGATAGTGAGGATCTGGAACCAATTCTCCCAAACAGGTAGAGCCTTCTTCTCCATCTTGGATTGGCACATCGAGACTCAAGGGAGCGCGATTGATCCATGCTAATTTAATTTCTTGCCATTCCTTTGGAGAAATTTCCAGTGCTGCGGCTAATTCCGAGTCAGTTGGTTGACGATTATGTTTTTCCCGCCAAGAACGTGATACTCCTATTGCTTGCTGTTGGAGCGCTAACCATTTGCGAGGAATTCGCACAGTGACACCTTTATCTCGGAGATAGTGTTGAATTTCACCCCGAATATAGGGAAGTGCATAGGAACTGAAGGCGTGTCCCTTGGAAAGTTCAAATCTTTCAATAGCTCTGATTAAACCCAAACATCCAACCTGGAGCAAATCATCGTAGGTTTCATGACATTGATTTGTCCAGTAATGAGCTTCTTTCCTCACAAGCCCAAAATTGAGTTTTACCAGTTGATTGCGAAGATTTTCTGACGGAGATTGCTGATATTCTCGCAACAACTGCCAAATTTCGTGTTTGAGTTCATTGGTGACTGTGGTAGGCATAGCACCGAGTTTATTGAGCAAATAGAGAATCAGTTATGCGCTTTTAAATTCAACTGCGATCGCACGATATCAAAGACGATATGGCGCTAGATTTCCTAGCAAATACTATGGGAGATAACAGAGCTTTTCTAGCAAAATTCCATAGATTGCTTGGCAATCGAGCCAAATTTCAATGGGCGAAATCAGTATTGAGTTGGTTATTTATCTTCGGTCTGACCTGTAGCTTTTTTTATAACTACATAAAAACAAAATATAAAATTAATTACTAAATATCAAACCGAGATTGTACTTAATTTAAATTAATTGATGGTGAAGTTAATTTGGACAAACAAAACAACAGTAGTCGGGATTTGGTTGGACAAGCAAAAGTTGGATTTACAGTAAAATTACGTGCCCATTTAACTGGGATTTACCCAATAATTAAAAATTCCTAATAATTTAGGAAAAATACTATGTATATTTACGCAGGCAAATAAAAAAAAGGGTGTCTCACCCTTTTTTGTACTTAAGTCTATAGTTTTTTGATGAAAGGGAAAAGGTTAAAGGGATGAGATGAATCAAGTCACCTACCAGACCGAGAGATGAAATTTTTCCCACAGGACTTACGCAAAATAATGAAAAAACCAACCGCAAACGCGAGTGCGTCTCCCCCTGGGAGAAGGACGCATTCGCGAGTGCGTCTCGTAAGAGTTGGACACAAAGAAATAAGAGTTTCAGAGAGTTGTTGCGTAAGTCCTATCCCAATTGCAAGGGTTATTTCGCTCACAATTTTGCTCGGCTTTAACTTTTCCCCATCTTTGTAAAAAACTTATCTACCCCCTTGAAAAAAGAGGGTAAATAAGTTAACTTTTGTGAGCAAGTCTGTTACTTGCAGAATTGTCATTTTGAGTGCCAGTCATTTGCGTTACTTCCGAAGATTTAGCCACGATTCGGTTCAACCCGTGCATAAAACAAACCGCGAATCTTGACTTCTTTAGGTTCACCAGCACCTAAATCTGTATCAGATGGCTGTTCGCTCTCGAAAGTACCAGCAATTTCACCACTAGAGTTATCTACTTTAGCGATTTGCAAAGAAATCTTGCCATTGAGATTTTCAGCACGCTTGACGTTAGTGCGGGTAAGTTCTTCATCATCTGCTTGGGCGGGGAGAGCCACGGCATTATCGTAGCCACTGACGACACCACGGCCTTTGGGATCTAAGAAAGCAGCACCACGGTAGGAAGGAACTTTGAAGGTGCCTTCAAAGTCCGTAGAGGTGTTAATACTGATCAAACTGGGTTGGCTTTGAGCAACCAAGTTTTTGATGGTGAAGAGGAAAGGTACTCGCTCACCACCAGGAAGTTGCACAGTGATGGCTTGAAAGTCAAGACCATCAGTTTCAGTAAAAGTTAGGCTATTATCTGCGTTGACCTTGAGATTACCTTGCACCTGATCAATGGTGGAAGTGTATCTGGTCAACAATTTGCCAGCAACAAATTCTGCTTCTTGCCGTTTATTAGCAGGTTCTTCTTTGATGAAAAAGCTAGTTGGTTCCAAGCAAAGTTCTTTGATGGCATAAGACTGGCTAGAATCAATGGGAATGGAACCACGGCTTGTTTCTGCTAGTTGGGGGCATTTGTTAGCCAAACCAGTGCCGCGAATTTGATCGTAAGTGAGTACATCTCTACCACTACTAGCAGGAGCATCACTACAAGCCGTTATTAGCCCCAGGCACAAAGCCAAGAATGCAACAATTAAAGCGCGATACCTCATGGTCAACCTCAATCTCAAAAATTAATATCTAAGTTGTAAAACTGCATCGAAGCTTTGATCTCTGATGAGAAGACGCTACTCTGCGAAAAACTACCTTTGGTCGGACACGGCTTTGCTCTGATTAAGAGAGTTGAGGCAAGTGTCCGGGTGTGTAGGTTGTCAGCCGTTGCTCAAACTTTTCTGTTGCTAAACGTAGTTAAACGTGTCGCTCTCTTGAGCTTGGGGTGTAAACCCCAGACTAAGTAGCACACTCCATCCATTTTGGATGTGTGTCACTAGGGGAGCAAAAAACCAGCAGTTTTACTGTTGGTGGCATTTGTTAGATTTGGGCGAGTGGATGAGTAAGCTCCACACAAAGCAGCATAAATGCTTACCTCAAGGAGCGCGAAGAGGGGTGTCTGCTTCGCACTTTGCTCTTGCCGATGGCAAAAACGGCGTCGCCCAAGTCTTTTTGTATCATGTATGTGACGCCACTACATACAGCCCATTGTTTGATGGGGAAATCAGCCAGATCATACGATTTTTTTTAACTCAAAATCAAAGTACTCAAAATCCAAGAAAGTCTCGTCCTGATCACATCTAGCTGCTGTGGAGGCTATGCTAAAGGTTACTACGCTCTATTAGGAGCGATCGCAATTGCTTTTGATAAAGATACAAATCTAGTTATATTCATCCCTGACTAGTACTCTACCAACCCCAAATTGCGCTTGTGAGGGTGGAGAGTGGGGAAAAGTTTTTTCCTTTTGTCAAATTTGTGGATATCTAGCAAGAGTTGCTTTGGTTGACTACTAAGACAAGGGGGATTAGAGGAATCAACACTGGGAAACTAGGGAAAATTAAAAATCTCCGGTAAATTTGAGTTGACCTCATTTATACGGAAAGGGTAGCATGAACGATAACAAAAATATTGAATCAGAGAAGTTGTCCTGTAATCTGCAAGCGATCGCAACTGTGGTGTATGATGCAGCTACAGCTTGTGAAGGTGATACTGTAGCATTTTTGGCTTTGCTGCGGCAATTGGAGCAGTTACACCGAGAGATCCGGGATGGGGTTTTTCAAGAGAGTTTGCCTGTTAACCGTCGGGAACTTTACTCACTGCTGAAAGATATTGAGTCTGAAGGAGGCTGGCCTTACATTGAGCGCATGAGACTACAAGCATTTTTAGCAAATTTGCCACAAGAGGCTCTCGAAGAAAATAAGTAAGTCGGCAAGAGTAAACCAAACTATATTACGAAACGTCAATACACCTTAAACCCTTATAAATAACGAATACTTCCACTTCGCGCTTGGTGAGGGTAGTCGAACGCGAGTGCGTCCCGCTCTTAAGGGCAGTACAAATGACAAATGACAAATGACAGCCTTAGCCAGTTAGCTTTATTTGCGTCGCTCTACTTAACGGTGAAGTTTCACACAGCGATCGCTCCTTTGGCTGATGATCTCAAAATAAATTTCTCGCTTTGAATTAACAACTGTGATCGCCTCATCAACCGCTAAACCAAGAGCGGTTGCTCGTTGAGGCCTCAAGCTAATTCGTAATTCGTAATTCGTAATTAAAAAGCAATACGCTTGGGTTAAGCATTTCTTTCTTCTCTCAGTGTCGCGCCAGTTGCTACCCTGCGGGAACGCTAAGAGCGAACAAGTCTCTTAACCGCAAGGGCTCACTGGCAACTCTTTGCCTGGAGTGGTTCGTCAAAAAAATTGACTTTGACAAAGGATTTTAGCCTTAACCCAAGCGTATTGAATTAAAAAGGGTTTTTACTGGTTATGCCATCACAAAGAAGGCGATCGCTCTTTTCAAGATTGGGGTTGTACTTGAGGTAATCACCCAGCCAATTGCAACCACGGACAAGCAGATCATCCAGGTCTAAATTCCACAGAATTATTGTGTTATCAGCACTAGCTGATGCTAATATTTGACCATCTGGGCTAAAACTTATACTTAACACCGGAGCGCGATGCCCATTAAGACTTTTAATTAATTTGCCATCATGGCTCCAAAGTTTCACTGTGCTATCCCAACTGGCGGCAGCGAGCAATTCACCATTGGGGCTAAAAGTCACGGCATTGACGCTATCGCTGTACCCTTTTAATAAGGTTTTTAACAACGTCCCATCCCGTCGCCACAGTTTCACGGTGTTATCCCAGCTAGCAGAAGCCAGCAGCTCGTCAGTGGGACTAAAGCTGACACCCAACACCCAGCTGTCATGGGGTGAGAAAGTTTTGAGCAAAGTACCATCTTGCTGCCAAAGTTTCACAGTTTGGTCATCACTGGCAGAGGCTAAAACTTGACTATCAGGGCTGAAATTTACGCTATTTACCCAACCCTGATGCCCCACTAAAGTTTTCAGCAACTTGCCTTCACGGTTCCAAAGTTTCACTGTTTTATCTTTGCTAGCTGATGCTAACAATTGACCATCAGGGCTGAAATTCACGCTCATCACACTATCCTTATGTCCGTGGAGAGTCATGATCAAAATACCGTCAAGCCGCCAAAGTTTGACAGTTTTGTCATAACTTCCTGAAGCCAGGATTTCACCTTTTGGGTCAAAACTGACACTAGGAACTTTATTTGTGTGCCCTACCAAAGTTTTGTAAAGTCGGGTTTTCATTTCGCCATTACTGGTGTATCGTTGCCAAAGTTTGACAGTGCGATCGCTACTACCAGAAGCTAGCATCTGACCGTTGGGACTCCAAGCAACGCTCAAAACTCGATCCTGATGCCCTTGAAGAATAGACGGTGTTGGGGCATCTAAACTCCATAGTTTCACACTTTTGTCGAAACTTCCTGAAGCCAGCAATTTGTTATCTGGACTGAAAGTGATGCTGACAACAGCATCGCTATGTCCTTTGAAGGTTTTGAGCAACGTACCAGTGATACTCCAGAGATTTATGGTATTATCTTCACCTGCGGAAGCTAATTTTTTACTATCGGAACTAAAGCTCAAACTCCACACTGTACTGCTATGCTGCCGTAAAGTTTTGTAAGGACGAAAGTCAAAACCGTCTTTATTGGTGTTATTTTCCCGTCGCCAAAGTTTCACTGTCTTATCTCGACCTGCTGACGCCAAGAATTGACCGTCTGGGCTGAAAACAGCTACAATCACACCCTGCTGATGTCCTTGCAAAGTTGTAACAAGGCTACCATCCAGTCGCCAGATTTTCACTGTCTTGTCATCGCTGGCCGAGGCGATGAATTGACCATCGGGGCTAAAGTTTACCCAGTTAATCCACCCTCGATGTCCTGTCAGTATTTTTACTAAGCTACCGTCTTTGCGCCAGATTTTTACGGTTTTATCCTTACTGGCAGTAGCCAATAACTCGCCATCAGGACTGAAATTAACGCTATAAACCCAATCTTCATGACCTTTCAGGGTTTTATATGGCTTGGGGGCAAATTCACCTGTAAGCCTGTTTTTCCGCCAGATTTGCACTGTTTTGTCGAGGCTGGCTGAGGCTAGGGTTTGACCATCTGGGCTAAAACTGACAGAGGTGACAGCATCAGTGTGACCTTTGAGGGTTTGGAGTAAGATGCCGTCAGGATGCCAAAGTTTCACGGTCTGATCTCGGCTACCTGATGCTAGCAACTGACCATCTCGGCTGAAAGTTACTCCCCAGACAATATCAGTGTGACCTTCTAAGCGGTTAGCCTCTGTTACCCCATAAACTGCCTGTTGTAGGGCTGTCACCACCCGCATTCGGGTATCTGGTTGTACTACCTCTGCCTGTTTAAGTCTTCTCCAAGCCCGCAAACTTTCTAATAGGGCATCAAACTCTTTATTAGACGCAAACAAAGCTTCGCTAGCAGCAGTGATCGCACTAATTTTTAAGTTACTTTCACTGCGTTCAGCTCGTAGAGTTTGGCGGACTGCTGCTCTTTTTTGTAAGTCGGCTTGCCACCATAATACTGCGATTGTTCCCCCCATGATTGCCAGGACTGCTCCTGCGATTCGTGCTTCCCGCAGTCGCCGTTGCAGTACCAAATTGAGTTGCTTTTGACTAAGTTTTTGAGCTACTTCCGCTTTGGTTTTTTCAAGTTTGATTTTTTCTAGTTCGGCGAGCATACCATAATTGTTCTTCTGGCGAATTGGTTCAACCAAATAATCGTGAACCAAATGGTAGCGATCGCCTAACTCTTCTCGGACTCTCAACACCAAACCTGAACCCACCAATATTTCTAAAATCAGTTCCCCAACTGTGTCAAAGCTTGATATTGTATCTATATCGTGATTATTAACTAATGCAGCCGCTAAATCAGCTTTAGTTTTTAACGGTCGCGTCCCCTTTTCATCAGTTAACTCAAATAATAATTTCCAACTTAATTCTTCGTTTTCCTGACCACAGTCTTTGATAACTTCCCCTAGCCAACGTTCAACTAATTTTGTGGAGCCACCACAAAGCTTGTATTCTCCAAGTGTGGTAATATTTTCTATTTGTAGTTGAGCGCCAACTATTTGTAATTCAATTGGATGTACTTCGTCTAATTCTCCTGTCAAATCTTGCACTAATCGGTTAATTAATTCCTCACTCAGTTCATAATGTGAACGTTGAGTAAGACTGTGAATTATAGCTTTAGCATCCTGGCTAGAGAATTTTCCTAAATAGTAGCGAATATCCTTATCGAGAATATTTTTATTAATTACACCCAAATCATATAAACCAGTACTATTTTTTTGGCTCAAACGTTCAAATTCTAATAAATGATGTAAATAATCTTCTCGTAATGAAAGAATGATTTTGACAAAGGAAATATTTAAACATTGACTAAAAAACTTGTAAAATTGTATTCTTTGTGTGGGAGGATTACTAACAAAGAAAAATTCTTCAAACTGGTCTAATATGATAACTATTGTATAATTGCGCTCTGATGCTAACCGAATTTTTTCTAGCAGGATGGTGGGTGTAGAGTCAAGATTAAGCGATATTCCTGTGTATGCCAGCGCTTGGTTGATACTGCTGATCAAGATTGTAATCCAATCAGTATAAACAGACAAAACAATAGGTATAGGAATGCGCTCACCAATAACTTTTCCCTTGAGTGCTGGGACTAAACCAGCTTTGAGAATTGAACTTTTCCCCACACCTGATGGGCCATAAATTACTGTGAGTTTGTAGTCAGCGCGGGTAATTCTTTCAATTAAGCGATTGACATCTTGTTGCCGTCCAGAAGCAGATATTTCTTGGGCAATTTCTTCAGGAATAAATGGTATTTTTTGAGGTTCCAGTACTGAGTTAATTCTGGGGCGTTGCGGCTGCAATTGACTTGCCCCGATGAAGGCACGAAAGCCATACTGATGTTCTATTTTAATTTTTTCTTGCTTCAGCTTAAAGGCTTCTGTATAGTCATGACGGTCAAAAAAGTAAAGCGATCGCAGTTCCTCTAAAATCTCTAAGTAAAGTGATGGCTGATGTTGTAGCTCACAAACTACCCTCGCCCATTCCAAGTTATTGATGGCTTCTTCCGACTGACCCAGATGCCGTTGCGTACGTGCTAGCAAGAGAAGATACCAACTTTCTTGTCGTCGTGTTCGCAAAGCGTCTCTTAAAGAAACTTCTGTTGCTTCTTCCGAAATAGAAAGTGCTGTATTCGCTAATTCATGAGCTAGTACCCAATTGGACTCAGAAGCAGCCACATTTGCCAAAAAGCCATAATTTTGAGCAACTTGTGCAGGAGTTCCATAAGTTTTATGTAGATGTAATGACTTTTGAGCTAATTTTTTTAATTCATCCCAGGCTTGTAAGCGTTGCAGCATTTCACAAGCAGGCAAAATAAATTTAGCAACTAAGTCTTCTCTTTTTACCTCTTCCAATAGCTCCAAGCATTGTTTAAACCACAACAAAGAATGTTCGCAATAGCTACTAGTATTCTGGTATAAGTCTGCCATTCGGCGATAACATAGCCCCAAGTGGAATAGTACTATTGCTTGCTTGAGTAAAGACGAGGCGGGTATAGAGAGAGGGAATGAGATGAGCAAAGAAGAATTACTCTGCCACTGTGCCACTCTGCTTGCTTCCTGCTGCCATAACGCTAGGCTTCTTTGATAATTGGCTAAAGCACCATTAATTTGATCGTTGGCGTATTTATCTCGTCCCAATACAAATTCTAAACTAGCTTCTAATCCTGGTGTTAATTGAACGCCATACAGGCGTACCAAATCATTACGGGCTGATTCTATTTCGTGGCGGTGTTGCGACTTAGGATCTAAATCGAGGAAGTCATTAGATAAAAACGTTTCGGCACCGACTTCTAAGACTTTAGCAAATAGAGATTCAGACTCTTGGCGGATCAAAGCAATCAAATCTGCTTTGGGCATTTCAAATTTAATAGTGGTTGCAGCCCAGCTTTTGAAATCAGGCGCTAATCTTGAAAGCAATGATGCCACTTCATCTTGTAGCCACAATACCACTGGAAATGGAAAAGTTGCAGCATAAATATCTCGTGCTTGGTTGATGCCTGTAAGTAAGTTTTCCAGGTCGATAATTGACTCAATACCGAAAACCATCACAGCAGATGGCAAAGAGTCTGTAAGGACAGTAGGATTATCTAAAGATAGTTCTGAGATTATGGTGTTGTGTAAGGAAGTCGTTGATGGATTAACAACGATTTCTTTAAAATTGATATCTTTGGTGATGGAGCGAATATTCTCTAACATTTGCTCACGCAATCGCCTATAGTTACATCGAACTAAAATCAGAGCAAATTGACCTTCGGAAAGCGCGATCGCTCTAATCAGTCTTTGCAAAGTATGCTGATTCTCTTTGATGTAGATGTCTAGCTGCTGATCATTAGTCATTGGTTATTGGGCATGGGGCATGGGGCAGTGGGCGTCGGGCATTGGACGTTGGACATTGGGCATTAGTTATTAGTCCAATGACAAATGACAAATGACAAATGACCAATGACAAATGACAAATGACAAATGACCAATGACCAATGACAATTGACTCTTACTTGTTTTGTTGCCAAGCCAAAACTTTTTCTGTTTCTGCCAAGGCTGGACTGATGCCAAACCAGCGCCCCACAGGATCGCGATATTCAAATAAATACATACTTCTTAGTAAGCTCTGATAGTCAGATTCACCTTTAACTCTCTGCTGCTGCACTACTTCAAACAATAATTCCCACTGGGATTCATCAATAGCTAATAGCAGATCGTCGCGGTAGTCCTTAATCACTGCTTCTAAGCAGTCCCTAGAAAAAGGTGGATCTTGTCGTTGTAGGCAGCTATAAAGTAAACCCAATAAGTTACGGATGTGACCACCACTAACGCGACATAGACGATCCAAGGTTTGTGAGTGATCAAATAATTCTGTAATTAATAAAAGCCTGCTATTCAAAGGAACTTCTGGAAAAGCTCTTGCTAGAACTAACTGGCGCACTAATGACATCCCTGGTTCGTAGTCAGTGCCATCTCTTTGGCGCACTAATACCATCGGCAGTACTTTTGGCGCAATCCCTCCCCCCAGGCGATTTTTCAGTGTCTCATACTCATTGGAGAAAATTAATGTTAGAGGAATTGTGTAAACTAGGTGGCATTTGAGTCGGCGTAACTGTTCACCTCGGTCGATGAAAAGATATTCTGGTTGCGATCGCCCGGATGCTAAGGGACGCATATCCACTCGATCCAAATTATCTACAATCACTACCAGTCCTTTTTGACCCCGCAGCTTTAGCTGTTCAACAGCCTTTTCTAAAATTTCTTCGTTAATCGCCTGCAAAATACTATTGGTACGTGGTTCCAGATATTGCCTCAGTTGATTGCGCATCTGGGTGCTATCTTTGGTTTTGGCTGTAATTTTCGCAATACCTAAGGACAACTCTGCTTGTCCAGAAAGCTCTATGGGGCTTTGCAAAAAATCGCCTACTTCTTTAAACAAATTGGTAAAGTAACCAGGTTTGAGTTTGATGCCAATGCCTTCTATACTGGCACTGACTTGACGGGCTACACTCAGCAGAATATCGCTGACATCAATATCCGCCATATCTAAGTCTTGACTAGACTCAAAATAAACTACATGAAATCCCGCCAATTCTAGTTCTGTCTTTAGGCGCTGCAATTCCGTTGATTTACCGCAGCCAATGTGACCTGTAAATAACTGACAGGTTGGCTCATCAGGAGAAATCCGAATGATCGTCCGTTGCAATTCTTCGACAATTTTGCAACCACGTACATCAGCAAAATCTATGTAATACTGCCGATCTAGGATGTTACTTATGTTTAGCGTGTAGCTGGGGTTACATGCTTTATAAAAACGTGACAAATTTAATGTCGTTTTCATGTGTGTAAATCTGTATGTAGATGAGTGTGGAGATGCAGTCTAATTCGTCTTTTTTATACAAATAATCTCTATGCAGGATGTAAGCATACGATTAACTCGCAAGTTGGTGGTGTCTTGTAAAGGACAGCACTTGCTGCAAGATTACTGTCAGTAGTATGCCAGAGATTTACTTCACCCTAATCTGACTTTTCACGGCATTTGGAAAACCTCTCTTCTATTTCTCTCTTCCTTTAAGGAGAGAGACTTTGAATTTCCCCCTTCCCGCGACGAGTTGGGGGTTAGGGGGTTAGGTTTTTGGTGGACTTTTCCACATAACCTGAATTGTCAGACCCTAATAACCTCAAACATATCTGTCCTTTTTACACCTGCTATTGAGGTTTTGACAATCTGTAGCTTTTACTTGACCTCCCACAAACCTTTAAGGCTTAGTGAATCAGTAAAAAAGCTACAAGAGAGTATGGTTCTCAGTTTGTATAGCTGATGAGAGAGGATTGGTATGAATTATAGCAAGGTACACAGAGATCTAGGAATATTCGTCATATCATTTTGTGTCTTATTTGTCAAGTAAACAAAATCATAAATATGCAGATGAATTAATATTTTGTAATTATTAGGGAAAAATCAGTGATAATAAATTGTCAAAAAGACTACAGTCAGTCAAAAATGGACACCGGAAATTTTAATCGCAACGATGACTAGCGCCATAATCCTTGTATCGTTACTGTAAAGTGTTACTAAAAATAAAAAAAGTCTTGAGGAGAGCGGCTAAGAGTGTTTACTGAAATTAATAATGATCCGAGGGCGTCAATGAATTTAGATTGCAACCAGAAAGGGGCTTGAATGGCTGGCATAATATCAGTTTCCCGCACGTACATAGCACAGCGTCGTCGGAAATTACGTCGAGACAGGCAGATGAGAATTATTCGGGCTATTTGGCGAACCTTCGCCATTACTGGTTTGGCAGGTGGATTACTGTGGGTGGCAATCCAACCGATGTGGATGCTAAAAGCTCCCAAACAAATAGTGATGAAATCAGGCAATAAATTACTGTCGAATGAGACAACTCAATCACTGTTGGTGCTATCTTACCCCCAGTCTCTGTGGCGGATTGAACCGTCGGCGATCGCTAACTCTTTGAAGAAACAACCAACTATTGCCCAAGCGATCGTGAGACGCCGCCTCTTTCCTCCTGGGTTAATCATCGAAATCCAAGAACGAGTACCTGTAGCGGTGACTCAAACACGTGGCAACAAAAAAGTCACAATCGGCTTACTAGATACAAGTGGAGCCTGGATGCCCTTAGAAAAATACACATCACTGAATCCCAATAGGAAATTACCCAATCTCAGAGTAATTGGTTCGCCAAAACAATACTGCCTTTACTGGACTCAACTTCATCAAGCTGTCAGCCAAAGTCCCGTGAAAGTGATGGAAGTTGATTGCCAAAATCCAACGAATTTAATTTTGAAAACAGAACTAGGAAATGTGCATCTCGGCGTTCCAAGCCCCCAATTGTCTGAACAAATTAAGGTACTCGCCCAAATGCGCCATTTAGCAGCAAAATTTAATTCCGGTCAAATACAGTACATTGATCTGAAAAATCCCGAATTTCCTTTAGTACAAATGAACCAAAAAAACGAAAAATTAACTCCCAAAATCCCTAAAAACATCTAGCGTGTTTAATTTCTTGATTGTTCCTAGTAAATCTTGTCTGTGACGTAATTCTTATTGGGTGACGAAACCTCTTAGGAAATGTTGATTTGTTGGCCGCACTAGTGAGGGTTCTTGTAAGATAGACTATTGCTCCGACAAAGTGTCCATTAAGACCCCCCAAACAACAAATTAGTCAGGTATAGTCTGACAAGCCAATTCTTGCTTACTTTCACCGGAAAGATAAGTAAGTATCAGGTAAATTTTATGTCTAAAGTTGCAATCATCCCCAATGGTGAAACCTATTAACAATATTATTATTGAGGCAGACAAGAGGCGCAGTAGTATGTCTTTAGAAGTTATGCCCTCCTCTGAGAATAATCAAGAGATTAATGTCTCTTTGATGTTATACAGATCACTTTTAGATAAATATAGGTATACTTCTCTAGAATTGGCTGTGCGATCAGCTGCGTTAAAAGCTTATCCCATAGCAAACTTTCGCACTGTCAATTCTGTTAGGCTTGGCAGTAGTGAAAACAATAAAGAACAGTGCCATAGTATTGTGGCAATGTCAAACTAAAGTTGACTCTTAGGTGAATAATACCTGAAAAAGTCGTTTATCTACCCTTTCACAAATCCAATGACACTTGATAATAACCAAGGACTTACCTATAAAAATTCCCAATCTGCGGGACAGCCGGGGTTCTCTCTGGCAGTTAACTCGACCAATCCCTTTAATAACTCTGGGATGAACTTCGGACAAAATCACGAGAATAAGAAGATTTTTGCGGAAAATAGCCGAATTGGTGAGATAGTTCCTGGTCGGGTAGCCAACATCAAAGTGATTGGTGTAGGTGGTGGTGGCGGCAATGCTGTTAACCGCATGATTGAATCTGATGTTTCTGGGGTAGAGTTTTGGTCAATTAACACTGATGCCCAAGCTTTAACTCTGGCAGGCGCTCCAAGTAGATTACAAATTGGACAGAAGCTAACGCGGGGTTTAGGAGCAGGTGGTAATCCTGCCATTGGTCAAAAGGCCGCTGAGGAATCACGGGACGAAATTGCTACGGCTTTAGAGGGGGCAGATCTAGTATTTATCACTGCTGGTATGGGGGGTGGTACTGGAACGGGTGCAGCTCCAATTGTGGCAGAAGTAGCGAAAGAAATGGGCGCTCTCACTGTTGGTGTAGTCACACGTCCATTTGTCTTTGAAGGACGCCGTCGCACCAGCCAAGCCGAACAAGGTATTGAAGGACTAAAAAGTAGAGTAGATACACTGATCATTATCCCCAACAACAAACTACTGGAAGTGATCCCCGAACAAACGCCTGTACAAGAAGCTTTTCGCTATGCAGATGATGTGCTGCGTCAAGGGGTACAAGGTATTTCTGATATCATCACGATCCCCGGTTTGGTAAACGTTGACTTTGCTGATGTCCGAGCTGTGATGGCAGATGCAGGATCGGCATTGATGGGAATTGGAGTGAGTTCGGGAAAATCTAGAGCCAGAGAAGCTGCGATCGCAGCTATTTCTTCACCGTTACTAGAGTGTTCTATTGAAGGTGCTAGAGGGGTTGTATTTAATATTACTGGTGGAACTGACCTCACCTTGCATGAAGTGAATGCTGCGGCAGAAGCGATATATGAAGTAGTTGATCCCAACGCCAATATTATTTTTGGAGCCGTAATTGATGACAGACTCCAAGGTGAGGTAAGAATTACTGTAATTGCCACCGGCTTTACAGGTGAAGTGCAAGTGGTGCCACAACAAAGCGTGGCTAACGTTCGGGTAACACCTAATACTCCCAAGCGACCAACAACGCAGCAACCCGCAGTTAATTCCCCAACCTCAACCCCAACTCCAACTCCAATTCCAGAACCAAAAGAAAAACCTGGATTGGATATACCTGATTTTCTGAGAAACCGACGTACACCAAGGAATTAAAAGATTTTGGATTTGAAACTTCGTCGTGAGCGCTCAGTCAAAGGATTTTAGATTAAGTTAGCAGTCTCAGGTCAAGCTGAGTGCTGTATAAAATCTGCTAGTTTCAGGGTTTTACCAAGGAGAGGGGTGAGCAATCTGTTGCCATCTCCGATTTTGCCAATTGCTAAAAAAACTACTCAACGCTACTTTGTGGAATGAACTTGGGCAGGAGTCTACTAGCTGCCATGTCCGGCTATGCTTTTGTAACAAAACCTGCCCAACTACGGATGCCGCAGCTACACCTGTTGTAGACATCGGTACATCTAACCCTCAAGATCAATTACACTAATATTGACATAAGTACGTATATTTACTTAAGTAAAGTGGCATGAGAAACTTGACCAAGCAAGTGTCCGAACTGAGACCACTCCCAATACTGCGTAAGTTTTTAATATTTGTAGGTTGGGTTGAGCTTTGCTCAACCCAACTAGCACTAGCCCTTTCAAGGTGAGTAAAAATTTTGGTCAATAAATTCCTCTTTAATCTCTATACTCCGTGTCCTCTGCGCCTAATAAAGTTAAATAAATTACTCTTGAACCGCAGAGACACAGAGAGCGCAGAGAGAAAAACAGAGATTTTACGAGTCACCTTGAAAGGGGTAGTCCTAATAAGGTAAATGCAATTATTTTTTGATTTTTAGAGTTTGTTCAATCCATTGAATTACCTGATGACCAAGGCGAGTACCATCTAATCGATCAATCTCACGAATTCCGGTGGGACTAGTGACGTTAACTTCAGTGAGATACCCACCAATAACGTCAATACCCACAAAAATTAAGCCGTCTTGGCGTAAGCGTTCGGCTACTTGGGTACAGATTTCATACTCCCTTGGGGTAATTTCGGTTTGAGCGACTGTACCACCAGTTGCCATATTATTGCGAAAATCAGTTCCGCTAGAGAGGCGATTGAGCGCACCAATCGGTTCGCCATTGAGCAGGATAATTCGCTTATCTCCTTCTTTGGCCTCCGGTAGATAAGTTTGTACCATTACTGGCACTCGACCTTGGAAGGTACTGAGTTCGACAATGGAGTTAAAATTGCGATCGCCTGATTGCAAAAATAAAATTCCTTCCCCAGCTTTGTTACCCAGTGGTTTGAGAACTGCTGCCACCTTTGCTTCCACGAATTGCCGAATAAACTCTTTATCAGCACTGACAATCGTTTCTGGAACCGCTTTGGTAAACTGGAGGGCGTACATTTTTTCATTTGCCCCTCGAATACCGCTGGGACTGTTAATCAACAGGGTTTTATTTTGGTCAATGTAATCCAGAATATAGGTGGCATAGAGGTAGGAATCATTGACAGGTGGATCTGTCCGCATAAATACGGCATCCATTGTCTCTAAAGAAGTTAAGGAAGAATCGCTCAACTTATACCAAGGATTCGCTGCTACCCACCGTCTGTCCACCAACTGCACTGGTACAAGTTCGACTCCCTGTAGGACAGCCCAAGCTTTACCCTCCAACACACTCAGTAGATTTGCCTGAGTTACCCAAACTTCGTGTCCCAAAATTTGCGCTGCTTCAATTAGGGCAACACTGGTATCATGACACGGGTCAAGCAGATGGATGGGATCAATGATAAAAGCCAGTTTCACCCTTTATACCTCAATCACCAAGAAATTAAATGGTTATTCAATTATTATCTCTTACGCCATGTGCGACTTTCTCTCAAACTTAAGCCCAACCCTTGGAGGCAAGGGGGAAAATTAAAATAATTCGCTTTTTCGCCCATGACGCTCCTACGTCGCTAACGCAATTACTTTTTGTAACGAGGATTTAACCCCGACACAAAACCGTGCTGCCTATATTGCTGGGGAATTAAACCCCCAAGCTTTGTTCAAAGCCTCCCTCCTTTAATTTGTAGCGGCTTGTCGCTAGCGATCGCAATACAGATGTACCTAAGTAAGTTGGTGCCAAAAAATCAAAGTATATTACGAAACGTAAATAGGCTTAAAATTTTTACTAATGACCAATGACAAAGGACAAATGACAGCTTTAGCCAGTTAGCTTTAATCGTGCCGACCTACCTACCATTTCATTACAGCCAGAAAGCCTAAAATTCAAGCATGGGTGAATGAGTGACTTCCGCCTTGCGGTACTACACGCTATTGCCAGAAGTTAGTAGCTCATCCAGCTTGCCTTGACTATCTAAAGCGTGAATATCATCACAACCACCTATATGGTGATCATTGATAAAAATTTGCGGTACAGAGCGTCGTCCATTTGCTCTTTGAGCCATTTGATTTCTGGCTGCCTCATCTCCATCAATACTGTATTCGGTAAATTCAACGCCTTTGTTCTTCAGCAAACTTTTGGCACGAATGCAAAACGGGCAAGTTTTCCAAGTGTAAATTTCTACTTTTGCAGCCATGATGTCCTCAAATTAATGTCATCGAAATATTGGGTAGAAACCCCGTCCTAGAAGTGGGGAACTAGCATTATACCTCCCCTCTCCCAAAGATGGGAGAGGGGCTGGGGGTGAGGAAAAGATTTAAGCTTGCATTGGGATGCTCCCTGGGTTGAGCAACGAAACCCAACATTTTCTTTCTCTTTGTTGGGTTTCACGACCTTCAACACAACCTACAAATTTTCAAAACCTACGCAGTATTGATATGAATCCTATATATAGGAATCATATTTGATTTATGAAAAAATCTTAGTAGACATAGGAGTGAAAAAAAATGTAGAGACGTAGCAGTGCTACGTCTCTACAAGGGTTCTGGGTAACGCATATTTAATTTTACTCCTATGTCTAGTAGTCGGTGTGTTAGCAGAGCGTAACGCACCATTCCAAGCGTGTGGTGCGTAACACATCACCCAAGTTGAATCAACAGTGTTGCTGACTGCTTTGCAGACTGTTTGTTTTTTTGATGAGTGCCAATGCACCCAGAGCAAATAAAGCTAGAGCAATTGTTATCCTTGGCTCAGGCACATATTTAATTTTAGGTGGAGCCTGATAATAAGAACTCGACCCTACCCAGATTGAATTAGCACCAGAAACTCCTGGGTTATTACCGTAATTTCCTATGTGAACTGCCGCGAATATTTGATTGAGAGTATCTTTAAAATTAAAGTCTGCGACATTGAGATCAACATTATTCAGTGAAATTGTGGCAGTGAAGCCATCATTGGTTGCGCCAGTCGATGATGGGTTAATATTTAAATCTAATTTACCTTGATAGCCAGCTGGTTTTTGGTTGTTTTCCTTTACTGTAATGGGGTTAGTGCCCATAGCATAAGGTGAAGCTGCCGATATTTGAAACAAGGTATTATTATTAAATTTGCTGTCATTGTAATTCAAATAAAATGTTTGAATTTTATGCTTTTTTGTTCCTGCTAGGTCGATGACAACATCTACTTTTTTTGCATCAGTCCCATTGTCCTTAATGGTAAGCGTCCCAAAAGACGTGTCTACTTTCGCACAGGTACTTCCACCAGAATAGCTTTGTGTACCTACAGTTCCAGAGATAACGCAATCCAGGTTATATGTAAAGGAAGCAGCATGGGCAGGGGAAAAAGCAGAGGATGATATTACAACGGCAGTTGCAGCCAAAAAGAATGGTACTGCTGAAGTTGAAAAAAGATTTTTCATGTTAATCGGTAAGTGAAATAGAATGGTGAGACTTAGTTTTTCAGATGGGAATTTGCTGCTTGCCACCCATCAAAGTCAAAAGCGCTCAATAAAAGCTTTACACCACTCTAAACACGGAATAACAGGTTGTCTCTAATACAGACTCTATCTTCAATAATACTTCATTTTCAGCTTGATATACACAAAAAGCTCAGTAATAATACTGAGCTTTGTCGAATTCAAAATATGTTAAATTCCAACGCTTAAGTACGTTAGTGCGAAAAAACTCAATTATGTTACGAAACGTAAATAAGCTTAAAACCCTTACTAATGACAAATGACCAATGACAAATGACAGCCTTAGCCAGTTAACTTTAATTGCGCCGACCTACTTATCTAGTGTCAACGGCGTATTCAATTAGCTTGGCAAGGCGTTGACGTAGGGTTTCTAATCCCAAGCGCTGACTCGCAGAAATAAACACCGCTAAAGGAAATTCTTCTCTAGCTAGAGCCAGTGTCTCACTATCGGCTTGATCAATCTTGTTAAAAACAACTAGCGCGGGGCCAGGAGTTATTGGCATTTGCGCCAGGATTTCTCTGACTGAGCGAATATGACGCAACCAAGCGGGGTGAGACAAATCTACCAAGTGTAGTAGGGCATCGGCTTCTGTGACTTCCTCCAAGGTGGCGCGGAAGGCATCCATTAATGATGCAGGCAATTCGTGTATAAACCCTACTGTATCTGTAATCAGAATTTCCTGATGTTCATCTGTTTCGCCATGAGGAATTACCAGACGGCGCGTGGTGGGATCGAGAGTCGCAAATAGCTGGTCGGCTGTATAAACTTCTGCGTTAGTGAGAGCGTTCAGCAAAGTGGACTTACCAGCGTTGGTATATCCAACCAAAGCCACTGAGGGAACTTCTCGATGCTGCCTTCGTTGCCGTAACCGTGAACGATGGGCTTGCAACTGGGTTACTTCTTTTTGCAGTCGGGAAATACGCTGCCCAATGGCACGGCGTTCAGTTTCTAATTTGGTTTCACCAGGGCCACGAGTTCCAATACCACCACCCAATCGGGACATGGTGCGACCTCTACCAGCTAGTCGCGGCTGCATATATTCTAGTTGTGCTAGTTCTACTTGCAATTTACCAGCACGGGATTGAGCGCGTTGGGCAAAGATATCTAAAATAACTTCGGTGCGGTCAACGACCCGGATACCAATTTGCATTTCTAAGTTGCGGACTTGGGAGGGGGAGAGGTCGCGGTCAAAGACGACGAGATTGACTCCTAGTGTTTGGGCAGTTAGGGCAATTTCTTGTACCTTACCTTCGCCAACTACAGTCTGGGGATGAATGCGCGATCGCTTTTGTTGTATTGTCTGTAATACATCTCCCCCGGCAGTATCAACTAAACGTGCCAATTCTACTAGGGTGTCTTGGAATTGTAGGGGAGTTATCTCACTGGTCATTAGCCCCACAATTAGCACGCGATCGTGGTCAGCATCTACTTCCTGGGCGATAAATTCCCGTTGAAATTCCGCTTCCAGATTTTCTACCAAGTCTACTAAATCCTGGTCTGCCAAATCATCCAAGTCCAGAGGTGGCGATATATTCCAACTTGGGGATTGGAATTGGCTTTCCTCTAGCTTGGAAGTAGCAGGACTAGTAATCAGGGTGCGGGACTCTTGGGGTGTCAGATGAGCTAGATAAGCTTCTTTGACATACCCAGTCGCGCCGCCTCCTCTGCGTGTAAATCCCGTTCCAGTTATATTTAGGACAACTAGGGCATCTAAGCGTTGTAGTGCCATTGCCGTGAGAGCCGCTTCATTGGGCGGTTCTGGCTTCAGATGGGTGGCAATACAACGAATACCACTGAGTCGCTCTGCACCGTAACGGGGCAATTCCATCGGTGGTATTTGTGTTTGGCGCGGTGTACCTACCCCGACGCGAATCACTTGGCCGCGACGGTTGATGTAGGCGCACACAGGCTGATTGACTTCTGTGCTAATTGCTGCCAGACGCTGGGAGAAATCAGGCGTGGTGATGCGATCGCCTGGTATGCGCTGGTGGTACAGTCGCTGTAGTTGTTTCAGCTGGCTGGACTTCAGACCTTGGAGATTTCCAAAGATAGTTTCTATAGGCGTTTATGACCAGTTAAATGGCCCCCCGAATCCTTATATGTCTATTTTACAACAGGGTTTAGGCTCCTATCTCTGTCCTTTGAGGGATGCATTGGGAATTAGTTCACGGTGGGTATTTATTTGACGTTATTTTGGTGGTAGTAACCCACAAATCGAGCAATGGTAACAACACGCGCCGCTTCAGAACAAAGGGCTGTATTGAGAAATATCAGCTGGCAGACTTTTGAAACCATGCTAGCTGAGATGGGAGAGAATAGAACCTCTCGCATCACCTATGACCAAGGAATGCTGGAAATTATGACCCCACTTTTTTCCCATGAGTATTGGAAATGTTTAATTGAACGTTTGATTTTTGTGCTTGCCGAAGAGTTGAATTTAGAAATTGTACCTGCGGGTTCTACAACCTTTAGACGGGAAGATTTGCGGCGTGGTACGGAACCAGATAGCAGTTACTATATTCGCAATGAAGCGTTGGTGAGGAACAAATCAGAAATTGATTTGAACCGTGACCCAGCACCGGATTTAGTAGTAGAAATAGATTTAACAAGTTCTTCGCTGAATAAATTTGATATTTATGCGTCTTTAGGTGTTATGGAACTTTGGCGTTATGACGAAGGTGTGCTGTATATTTACCAACTGCAACAAGGACAATATATAGAGTGCAATAATTCGCCAATTTTTGCACAATTGCCTTTAATTGAAATTGCTCGATTTTTAGAAGAAAGTCAAAGAATTGGCGTGATGAAAATGACGCGGAATTTTCGAGAGTGGGTGAAGGAGAAAATTTAAGCAACTTGGCGGTTAAAACCGCAGCTACACAAACTAAACCCGCCTACGCGGGTTTCTAAAATAGTCCGCGTAGGCGGACTTCGCCTGTGTAGCCGCGATTTCCAATCGCCAAGTACTTTTGCACATTTGGGATGCTCCCTAGAAATAAGTGGTGCTGTGTTGATAACAATTATAGGAATCCGGTTTGATTTTTGAACAAAATTGGGCATTTGTAGGGTGCGTTAGACGAGAGTACGGCACCATTATCAAGGGTTTGGTGCGTTACGCTGTCGCTAACACACCCTACGTATCTTTTCACGCAATCAAATATGAGTCCTATATATTAGTTTCAGGCATTCGCTAAATCAGATATAAGTTCCTCTTCTGTTAAATCAATCATCGCTACACTATAATGGTGTAAATTAAGTAAAAAAGTTACCCTATCTATACCTGCTAACTGTGCAGCTAAACCAGAAGAAATACGTTTCATTTCAAATAGTTTAACTGCCATTGCCATTTTTGCTTCTTGTTCAAACTGTTCTCGCGTTTGTTGTAACGCATCTGGCAAAGTTTCTGGATAGTCAATTTTAAGTTGTGACATGATTTTTTTAAGATAATCGCATTTAATTTTCAGTCGTCATAAAGTCCTTCATCTTCCGGTGCGTAGCCGTTCAAAAAAGCCTCATGGCTGCGGATGCTTTCGAGCTGTTCCATATAAATTATGTTGTCATTCTCGGTTTCCCAGTCTTCACCATCTAAAACTGAAAATTCTGTTAATTCCGGGTTGTTTAAAAAATCTTCGGCTGTAGCGGCGATCAAAGGTTCTAATATTTTGTGACGTTCTGCCAAAGATAGGCTAGCAATTTCTTTGAGAGATAGCTGTTTTTGCTCTTGGAGGTTTTCTGACATTTGATTTCTTTTCCTGAAGATGGGTTGAATTTATATTTAGTAATTTATCGCATCGCTATTAATTTAAGTGAATATTTTCAGTGGAAGTTTAAAGGCGATCGCTACATAAATTCTTGCATGAATGGCTACATTAGTTTAATATTTATAGCGGTTATTCAATTAAAGCTTGAAACAGCTCATCTTCCCGGATACCATCAAAATCTGAGTCAGTTTTTACCATCTTTCGATATTGATCAGAATTCAGATTAATTGCTTGTTGTAGATTTTCTAGTGCCTGCTCAATATTACCTTGGAGAGCATAACAGCAAGCTTTATTGTACCAAGCTTGGTGTAAATCTGGTTGAAATTTCAGTGCTTGGTCGTAGGATGCGATCGCTTCTTCATTGCGTCCTAAATTACGTAGCGCATAGCCCCGATTGTACCAAGCTTGGTGTAAATCTGGTTGAAATTTCAGTGCTTGGTCGTAGGATGCGATCGCTTCTTCAGTCCGTCCTAAATTAACTAGTGCATTGCCCCGATTGTACCAAGCTTGGTGGTAATCTGGTTGAAATTTCAGTGCTTGGTCGGAGGATGCGATCGCTTCTTCATTGCGTCCTAAATTAACTAGTGCATAGCCCCGATTGTTCCAAGCTTCGTGGTCATCTGGTTTCAATTTCAGTGCTTGATCGGAGGATGCGATCGCTTCTTCATTGCGTCCTAAATCAACTAGCGCATTGCCCCGATTTTTCCAAGCTAGGTGGTCATCTGGTTGAAATTTCAGTGCTTGGTCGTAGGATGCGATCGCTTCTTCATTGCGTCCTAAATTACGTAGCGCAATGCCCCGATTTTTCCAAGCTAGGTGGTCATCTGGTTGAAATTTCAGTGCTTGGTCGTAGGATGCGATCGCTTCTTCATTGCGTCCTAAATTACGTAGCGCAATGCCCCGATTGTACCAAGCTTCGTCTTTATCTGGTTGAAATTTCAGTGCTTGGTCGTAGGATGCGATCGCTTCTTCACTGCGTCCTAAATTACGTAGCGCAATGCCCCGATTGTACCAAGCTTCGTGTAAATCTGGTTTGAATTTCAGTGCTTGGTCGTAGGATGCGATCGCTTCTTCAAAGCGTCCTAAATTAACTAGCACATAGCCCCGATTGTACCAAGCTTCGTGTAAATCTGGTTGAAATTTCAGTGCTTGGTCGTAGGATGCGATCGCTTCTTCACTGCGTCCTAAATTAACTAGCGCATAGCCCCGATTGTACCAAGCTTGGTGGTAATCTGGTTTGAATTTCAGTGCTTGGTCGTAGGATGCGATCGCTTCTTCAAAGCGTCCTAAATTATCTAGCGCAATGCCCCGATTGTACCAAGCTTCGTCTT
>NZ_JAIVFV010000062.1 GCF_020829445.1 Nostoc sp. CHAB 5836 | reverse complement strand
TAATGTCGCCAAGCCCTCAGGTAGCAAATCCCCAAAGTTTTAGCAGAATCAGACAATTTCATCAGACGGGATTTTGGACTATATCTGACTATGTTAGACTATATTTTATTTAAAGTTTTCTCATACCTATTTATGAATTTGAAGTCATCCTACCTCTTAGAATTTCGACAATTTTCTTAGCGATCGCAAGACCTGTGTGAGCATTTTCCTAGCGATCGCGGACTTCCTGCCCCTCCCGAACAGCGGGGAGGGGAGACTTTGACCTAAGTAAAAGGCGAGGTGGGGTTCTTTTTTTTGATTTATGTAAGAAGTCTAATCATCTGGTAAAGCAACTTTGACTTTTGTAATTTGTCCATTTTCATCAGCTTGTTTTAAAGTTTTATACAAAATAATACTAATTAACCAATTGAACGTGGCAACTCAAAGCCGAATTCCATAGCAGTAAGCAGCAATTTGGCATTCGTCTCAATATTTCATACTTGTTGTGCAAGTATCCATATATCTCCAGCTAGATTTGTCCTCTATCTAAATATAAAAATATCGGATATTTATTATTTCTATCGGTGGATGCAGACTGGTTAAAATATCATCTATCTTTAGTTTGGGAAAATTAAGAGATTGTAGTTACAAAAGGTAATATTTTGAAAGATGCAAACAGCGAGAGAGTGAGTGTAGCGATGAATGAAATTAGTATTATTTTAATTGAAGATCATGACTTAACGCGAATGGGGCTACGAGCGGCATTACAGTCTCACAGTGCATTAAAAGTAGTTGGCGAAGCAGCAAATGCTACTCAAGGATTAAAACTTTTAGAAACAGCAAAGCCGGATGTAGCTGTTGTAGATATCGGCTTACCTGACATGGATGGCATCGAACTTACCCGGAAATTCAAACGCTACCAGGCTGAAACAGGGCAATCAAATACGAAAATTCTCATCCTGACAATGGATCATACAGAGGATGCTGTGCTTGCAGCTTTTGCGGCGGGTGCTGATTCTTATTACATGAAAGAAACAAGTATCAGTAAATTAACGGAGGCGATTCAAGCAACTCACGGCGGGAACTCTTGGATTGATCCGGCAATTGCCAACGTGGTATTGCGAAAGATGCGCCAAGGTATTCCTGGAGAAAGCCAAGGTTCTGACAAGCCGAAGACTGTAAAAATTGAGGCGCTGGCGTCAGAATACGAGCAAGTTTTGGAAACATACCCCCTGACTCAACGGGAGTTGGAAATCTTAGAATTGATTGTAGCTGGGTGTAGCAATGGGCAAATTGCTGAGAAACTCTACATTACAGTTGGTACTGTAAAAACCCATGTTCGCAATATTCTAAATAAACTGTGTGCCGATGACCGTACCCAAGCTGCTGTGAGGGCTTTGCGTTCTGGGTTGGTGGCGTGAGGGACTGGGGATGAGGGGGATGAGGGGGATGAGGGGGATGAGGGGGATGAGGGGGATGAGGGGGATGAGGGAGAAATAATTAATGCTTAATGCCCAATTACCAATTCCCGTTCAAAATCGTTCCTGTATACATTCTGCAATGCGTAGTGCGGCTCCTGGTTTACCCATGCGTCGTAGACCATTTTCGGCGATAATTTGCAAAATATCAGGATCTTTGAATAGAGACTGTACCACCTTCGCTACTTCTGCTGGCTGCTTGACTAAAATCAATGATGAGCCTAAATGACGACTTTGAGCTTCAGCAAAGGTGGGGTTATATTGAGGGCCATTGCCGGGAATTGCGATCGCAGGTTTCCCTAAACCGATAAACTGTTCTGTGGCTGTACCTGCCATTGCGATCGCTAAATCTCCTAAATGCAAGCAATCATTATAGGCTTGTTGTGTCAGTAATAGATATGCATTTCTTTGTTTAAATGTCAATATATTTGGATCAGTAATTTGGATAGGAGATACTGATTCAGTGCGCCAGCCTTGGGATTGCACACTTTGGGATAAAATATTAGAGTCTAAACCTGGTGCGATCGCACCTAAAAACAGCACAGTGCCAGAAGTGTAAAACACCGAATCCCGCTCCTGGAAACTTGCCACCAATGCAGATACGGCAATCATGATTGTTTCCCAGTTATTATATGCCTCTGGCGGACGGGAACCAGGAAGAAGAGTTACTACAAAAGGTCGAACTGTCTCTTGCTGTTTGCTATCCTGACTAAAAAATTGTTGGCGTGAAAAGGTCGGTTCTAGACCATCCATCATGGGATTACCCAAATTAAAAGCTGGAATTGGCCATTGTTTTAATGTTTCCGTCGTCAACGCATCTCTGGGGAACACCGCCTTACAACGGCGACGACTCATTAACCAACGTTCCCAAGGATGGTAAACTGAACCAGAAAAGTTTTCCCAACGCGCATTCTTGGATTTCCGTGGTAATAATCCACCTTCATCGCGGACATAATATTCAGATTTCGCCGTACCGACAAAAGCATAATTAGCACCACTAAAAGTTGCAAATAACAATGGGACAATATCTCCCACAGCTAAAATTGCTCTTTTATTACCTAATTTTTTTTGGGAACTCACCCAACGACGGACAGCTTTAATTTGGCTGAGGGTAAGTTGCAATAAACCACCGCGTACATCCCGCACCAATTGGCGATTATCCATATAAATAAAGCCGCCAGAAGGCATAGTGCGCACTGAACCGATAACGGCGATATCCAACTCTTGATAAGCACGTCCTTCACCCACCAGAGGTAAAGCAAATATCTCTGGTGGATTTGGTTGTCGTTGAAGTTCTTGCAAAATCCGAACTGCAATGACATCTTCCCCATGACCATTACTTAATACAAGTAACCGCAAAGGAGAAGTTACAGTTTGGGAGTTAGAAGCTAGAGATAATCGAGATACATTACTCATAAGAAACAAAATATCAAAATTAACTGTCTGTTTAGGTAAGAAGTATAAATAGGTAAATCGGCGAAAAAGCTCGAAGTTAGTATTATCCCCATTTCTTTACTCCCTTACAACTCAATACAGTTCAGTTAAGCATTTCCTCCTTCTCTCTTCTCTCTGTGTTCTCTGCGCCTCTGTGGTTCGTAAAAAAAGAGTTTCAGCCCTTTTGTGAACCGTATCGGCTTACAACTAACATCAATTTTGGATAAGTAAGTACGTTAATTAGGTTAAATATTATGCGAGTTTCTGCTACTGCAATTTTTACTTTAGCTACTTTAGCGGCTGGAAATGTCACTCAGCAAGCAACGGCTGCACCCGCCAAAACCGTTACTCCACCAGCAAAAGCTGGTAACTTGGTAGTGCCGATAATTGAAGACACTCCCGCACGGGTAGAGACAATTGCTTCCCCAGAAACTATAGTTGCACAACAATTTTCCCAAAATCTTGTTCCTGTGCAAACAGGTGTAAACAAAAATTCCCCAGTAGTCTTAAAGTCAGCAGACAAGGGTAATTCTCCCGTAACACTTCCTCCAACTCCCTCCTTTTCTCCTTTATCTCCCAAAACCCCTGCTACGGACATCGATTTAGTACTCACAGCTACAGATGTACGGTTAGTGGGAGCCAATCAAGAATTGCAGCAAATCATTCGTAAGGTCATTAAAACCCAGGCGGGTGGAGAAACCAGTCAAAGCCAGCTACAAAAAGATGTAGCTGCAATTTTGAACACAGGTTTATTTAGCAATGTCCGTGTGAATAGCCGTAATACACCTGCTGGGTTAAATGTAGTATACCAAGTGCAACCAGTGATTGTGCGATCGCTGCAATTATCTGGTGCGAAAGTACTTACTTATCAAGTCGCCCAACAACGTTTACAATCTCAGATGGAAACCACCATTAGTCCGGCTGGACTCCAGCAAGCAGTAGCACAAATTAACAAGTGGTACACCGATAACGGTTATAACTTAGGGCGGGTGCTATCAATTAAACCCAATCCTCAAGGAATTCTGACTGTGAATGTGGCTGAAGGGTTGGTGGGTGATATCAAGTTTCGCTTTGTCAACGATGAGGGTAAAACCGTCGGAGGACGCACTAAACCAGATTTTTTGCAACAGCAACTCAAGTTGAAACCTGGTCAAATCTTCCAAGAAAATGTCATCAAGCAAGATATACAACAGCTATATCGTACCGGTTTATTTGAGAGTGTGAATGTGGCTTTAGAAGGAGATGCAACAAACCTTGATTTAGTCTACCGACTCAAAGAAACTGGGGCACGTGGTGTTAACTTGGGTGGTAGTTATAATGCCGATCAAGGATTAACAGGTACAATCAGCTATCAAGATCAGAATGTCGGCGGTATTAATGACACTTTCGGCGTGAATCTTGGTGTAAGTAGCCGAGACTTGCAATTTAATAGCAAATTTACCAGTCCCTATCGGACAACTAACCCCGATCGCTTGGGCTACACTGTAAATGGTTTTCGTCGTCAGGAACTTTCAGAAACCTTTGATGACAAAATTAAGCTAGCTAATGGCGACAAAGTGCGAGAAGGTCAAATTGGCGGTGGTGTCAGCTTACAGCGACCAATTGACAACTGGAATACCTCATTAGGATTAAACTATACCCGAACTAGTATTCGCGATCGCCAAGGTAATATTACCCCAACTGACGCTCAAGGCAACCCCTTATCTGCCAGTGGAACCGGTATTGATGACTTAACGACCGTATCCTTCGCCGCCACCAAAGACCAACGAGATAACTCCATCAATCCAACTCAAGGTTCCGTTTTGAGTCTGAGTACAGAACAATCTGTACCTATTGGTCAAGGTAATATTTCCCTCAATCGCCTCAAAGCCAACTACAGCCAATATTTACCAGTCCAGTTATTTAACACCAAACAGCCACAAGTATTTGCAGTGAATCTGCAAGCTGGTACCGTCATTGGGAATTTACCGCCTTACGAAAGCTTTAACTTGGGTGGTTCCAACTCAGTACGCGGTTACGATTCTGGAGATGTTAGCAGTGGGCGCAGTTATGTGTTAGCTTCCGCAGAATATCGTTTTCCCGTCTTACCAATAGTCGGCGGTGTATTGTTCGCCGATTTTGCCTCAGATTTAGGCTCTGGTGATACTGTATTAGGAAATCCGGCAGGTGTGCGGGATAAACCAGGTTATGGTTTTGGTTATGGGGCGGGAGTGCGATTAAATTCACCACTAGGCTTAATTCGGGCTGACTATGGCATTAATGACCAGGGAGAAAGCAAAGTACATCTGGGTATTGGTCAGCGATTTTAACTAAGCGTGAAAGTCCCGCAAGGAACTGAAGTTCCTTGCTGATAGCTCAAGTCATCTAAAAGATGACTAAATAATCGGAAAAATTTTTAGTCTACTGAAGTAGACTTTAGCTTTCAAATTGCCGCAAATGCTCTCTAACTTCATTCGCGATCGCCAAAAGATGTCTAGTGATTTATCGCATTAATTCTGATAGATAAATCAAATTTCCATTTCTCTTCTTTCCTTCTTTGCGTGCTTTGCGGTTCGTTCTCTTATCCCCCAAATTGAACGAGACAGACCACTAGCTCAATTCCTATTTTTATAAAAAGCTCTGCGTCTGCGTCCATTTTCAACCAGGGGTTTTCGCAACGGTACTACCTCAGCTTCACTACTTTCGCGTGCTACCCGAATCAGCAACCCAGCACCTATTAAGCTAGCAATCATGGAATTACCACCATAACTAAACATAGGCAAAGGTAAACCCGTAGTCGGTAGAGAACCTGTAGCAACACCAATGTGGAGCAATGATTGTCCTACCATCAAAATCGTCACACCGATCGCTACCAATCGATGTACTGTATTTTTAGCCTTCAGCGCCACAATTAATCCCAGAGTAGCGAATGTAGCTAAAAGTGCTAACAACACCATACTGCCAACAAAGCCAAATTCTTCAGCGAACACCGCAAAAATAAAATCAGTATCCTGAATTGGTAAATAAAACAGCTTTTGTTGAGAAAGCCCAAATCCAGACCCCCAAGTTCTACCAGAACCCACAGCTAGTAGACTTTGCACCAACTGGTAGCCATCTCCTGTAGCATCCGCCCAAGGATTCATGAATGACATCACCCGCTTACGCTGGTACTCTTTGATACTAATACTGAGTACTGCTAACATTACTCCACCAATTGCTGTCCCTCCCAGGTACTTGTAAGGTAAACCACCTGCTAAAGCAATTAGCCAAATAGTCATACCGCAAAGTGCTGTTGTACTCAAGTTAGGTTGAGCAAGAATTCCTAGAAGTACCAGACCGAAAATACCCAACCAAGCCAAGCGAATCCGCCAACTGATTCGTTCCCACTGACCAAAAAGCCGCGCACTTTGCAGCACCAAAAAGGGTTTAATTAATTCTGAAGGTTGAATCGGAATTGGCCCGATCGCAATCCAACGCGCTGCATCAAAAGCCTTTTTTCCTAATCCTGGGATCAGTGTGACAAAAATTAACGCCAAAAACAGCAACAAAAACCAATGGGATAGTCCCAAAATTTTCTGCAAGGGTAAATTAACAATAATATTGAATCCGATTAAGGAAACAAAGACCCAAAGCAGTTGACGCTTAAAGTAGTACAACCCATCATTATGGCGGCCATCAGCCACAGGATAGGATGCTGAAAATAGCATAATCAAGCCGACAAACAGCCAAATCAACGTTAACCAGCGCAACAACCGCGCTTCTAATGCCCAGTTGGAGACTGAACTATCAAAAATTGGAATCAAGCGGCGTAGATTCACGAGTAGTATGGGTAAAAAGTTAGGAGTTAGGAGTTAGGAGTTGGGAGTTAGAAATAAAACTCATAAATCATAACTTATAACTCATAAGTAAGTACGTTGGTGCGAAAAAATTCAAGTATGTTACGAAACGTAAATAAGCTTAAAACCCTTACTAATGACAAATGACAAATGACAAATGACAAATGACAAATGACAAATGACAAATGACAAATGACAAATGACAAATGACAAATGACAAATGACAAATGACAGCCTTAGCTAGTTAACTTTAATTGCGCCAACCTACTTAGGCTTTACGACTATAAATGTCGGAATCTGATTTGATTCCTGTTCTAGGGCCAAAGGGGCTTGGTCAGGTTGACTTTTCTATTTCATCTACTGCTTTGGGAACCCCCGCAGTTAATACCTCATGTCCGCCAGGTGTAACTAACACATCATCCTCAATCCGAATGCCAATGCCAACCCATCGAGGATCTGTCTCTGGCTGGTCTTCTGCTAATTTAGTATCTGGCACTATATATAGTCCCGGTTCCACTGTCAAAATTTGACCTGGTTGCAAAATCTGTGGTTTGTCTTCTCCGTGCTGGTAAACCCCGACATCATGGACATCCAAACCTAACCAATGACTGGTGCGATGCATATAATATGGCTTATATTTTTCTTCTTCAATTAACTTATCAATTTCACCTTTGAGAATGCCAAGCTCGACTAAACCTTCGGTGAGGACGCGCACTGCTGTATCATGAACTAATTTGAAGGGATTACCTGGTTGCACTTGAGCGATCGCTTGTTTTTGCGCCTCCAAAACAATTTCATACAGTATCTTTTGTTCTGGCGTGAACTTACCCCCCACAGGAAATGTCCGGGTAATATCGGAGTTGTAATAACCGTAGGCACAACCGGCATCAATTAGCAGTAATTCTCCATCCTGCATTTGACGATTATTTTCAATATAGTGCAGTACGCAAGCATTCACACCCGAAGCCACAATGGAAGGATAAGCCGGCCCTAACCCACCCCGCACTCGAAAGATGCGTTCCATCTCCGCCTGTATTTCATACTCATAACGTCCGGGTGCGGCGATTTTTTGACCGTAATTGTGTGCCTCAGTGGCGATCGCGACTGCTTGACGCATCAATTCCAACTCAGCTTCACTTTTGATTAGTCTCATGCTATTGAGGACAGGGCCAGTATCTTCAATGGCGATCGGCCCCGTACCGCGCTTCGGATAAGTCCGCAGTAAACTTTGATAATGTCCCAAGATTTGGTCATTAAAAGTGCGATCGCGTCCTAAGTGATAGTAAATGCGGCTGGCTTTTTCCAAATACTGCGGTAACTTTTCATCTAACTCGCTAATCGGGTAAGCTTCATCAGCACCATAAATTTCCTTGGCTGCATCTACTCCACAAAGATAGCCAGTCCATACTTCCTTTTCCCGATCCTTCGGTTGGACAAATAGCACAAACCGATGTTCTGAATGATGTGGCGCTAACACGGCAACGGCCTGTGGTTCGTTCAAGCCTGTCAGGTAGAAAAAATCACTGTCTTGACGATAAACATACTCGACATCGTTGTGCATCACTGCCATTGGCGCACTGCGAAAAATGGCTGTACCATCACCAATTTTTGCCATTAATTGCTCACGACGCTGCCGATATTCTGCTTGCATAGCTAATGTATTTATGAAAGTATTGTGTTATTTTACGCTGCTCACAACTAGAGGATGCACAGATCGTGCCTCTTAATAGTTGTTAATGTTATGTTATTTTAACCAATATTTGTTTCTGACAATTCAGGTCATCTGGAAAACCTCTTGATTTTTGAAAAGATACGTAGGGTGCGTTACGCGAAAGGCACCCTACTTAATTTTGTTCATCAATAAAATCGAACTGCTATATATCAAACACATTTTTTTTTGAAGTTGCTTGTATAGAACTTGAAACTTTTATAGAAACAGTTTAAAAACAATGATATTTATCTTCAAATAATGACATTAAGAAAGAAAAAATAGTTATGAAGAAATCTGGAAAACCTAGTAAATGTTATTCGGTTACAGAAAGAGAATATCAAAAACAGTTAAAAAAATATTACAGCCAATCATAAAAACATACCATGCCTGGAACTGAAATTACTTCAAACCCTTTGAATGCGCAATGGACAGAAACTTCGCTAAAAATACAAGCATTAGCATCTCCTCTAGATAATCCAAATACTCTAAATTCTCTTTCACCTTTTAGGAGCAGCAGCTCCTTTAAACCGCAACAATCTGCACTATTGTCAGCAAATCCCAATCCTAATCCTTACTTAACCAGTGCGGCAATTGTTCCTGACTTTAACGGTGATGGCAAAACGGATAAACTTTGGGTCAATACCCAAACTGGTGAAATTATCGTTCGCCTAATGGATGGGACAAGAGTTGTTGAACAGGGTTCTTTGGGTCAATTTGACCTAACCGCCTATGATTACAAAATTGCCGATTTCAACAATGATAGCAAAACCGATTTCTTATTACGCAATAAGACAACCGGCGAGAATAGCATTGTGTTGATGGATGGTACCAGAGTTGGTACTGCGGCTTCTCTAACTAGCGTTGACGGAGCCTGGAATCCTCAGATTGGCGATTTCAATGGCGATCGCAAAACCGATATCTTCTGGCATAATAATCAAACTGGTGAGAACGCTATTTGGCAGATGGATGGTACTACCGTTCTGAATGCAACTGTTCTAGACCCTACAGACGCAGCACTAACTCCTACCATTGTTGATTTCGACGGCAATGGCAAGAGTGACATTTTCTGGCGCAATCAGACAACAGGCGATAACAACGTTTGGTTTATGGATGGTACGCAAAAGAGTGAATTTGCGCTCCAATCACAAGACGCAGCCTGGACTTATAGCGTTGGCGATTTCAACGGTGATTTAAGCACTGACCTGCTGTGGAGAAACGCTCAAACAGGTGAGAACAAGGTTTGGACGATGAATGGTATCTTAGTCACAGAAGGTGCTTTGGGCACACTTGACTCAGCCTGGACTTCTAAAATTGGTGATTTCAACGGCGATGGTAAAACCGATATCTTCTGGCACAATGGAACCACAGGCGCGAACACCGCTTGGTTGATGAATGGTACGACAGTTGCTACTGAAGCTTTCTTACCAACTAATAGCGCGGCCTTGACACCATCCCTCGGCGACTTCAACGGCGATGGTAAGACCGACATCTACTGGCGTGATCAGACAGCAGGTGCAGACAACATTTGGACTATCAATGAGACGACAGCTGTTGAGACTCCCATCAGCGACCCAGATAAGCTTACCCCAGAGTGGTATACGTTCTAAAAGCTAGAAACAGGGTTCATTCAATTGCTCATCAAAATTTGTAACTCAAAACCTGAATTACGCTATTTTCCGGCAAATCTTTAGGGTTAATGGAAATAGTATCTGTGCTGCTACGCCGCACTGTTATTCCTTGCATTAACGTTAGAAAATCGTCGAGTGGCAAAATGTCGCACGCAGCAGCATCGGCGGCTTGTGTCCGGTAATGGGTGGGAATTACTAGCTTGGGATTTAATACCTCAACGGCCTGCTTTGCTTCCTGAGCATTGTAGGCTTTTGCACTACCACCCACTGGAATAAATAGCACATCGGGACGCCCCATGAGGATTTTTTGCTCAATGGAAATGGGTGCAGCAGCTCCCCCTAAGTGTAAAATATTAATTCCGCTTTGCTTCCAACTCCAAGCAGTATTTGAACCAAACTGCTTACCACCTTTGCGATCGTGGTCTATGGCAATTCCTTGGAACTTAATGCCTTTGAACTCGTAAACTCCGGGTTCGTAAATGAGTTTTGCATTTCCCGGTAGTATGTCCACAGCACCTTCATCCAGAAGTTGGCTACTAATTAGTACCAAATCTGCTGCAACTTTCGGTGGACGATACCCAGCAGTACAGCCGACCGCCCGAAACGGATTTACCAGAATTTTCGCACCGCCACCAGTAAAAAGAAAGCAAGTATGACCCAACCACTGAACTGATAAACCGCTAGATTGTGCGTCAGCTTGAGATTCAGAACCCAAGGTAGTAAGCAAAGCTGTTACCAACCCCGCCCCAGCATAGGCCATCAACTGTCGTCGTTTCATTAATTATGCTCTTGACTGTAACTGTTGGAGAAAATTTCGCAATAACTGTTTTCCTGAAGATGTCAGGACACTCTCTGGATGAAACTGGACGCCCTGAATGTGAGGATAGTTCCGGTGTCGCACTCCCATAATGGTGTTATCTTCAACCCAAGCGGTGATTTCTAACACATCTGGGCAAGTCTCACGTTCGATTACCAAACTATGATATCTGGTGGCGGTTAAAGGATTTTCTAATCCTCGGAAAACCCCCACTCCACTGTGAGACACCTGAGAGGTTTTGCCATGCATCAACTCTGGAGCCGGAATTATTTTAGCACCGAATACTTGACCAATGCTTTGATGTCCCAAACAGACACCCAAGATTGGTAAATTTTGTCCTAGCTGTTCAATCAATTTTAAAGAAATGCCAGCATCTTCCGGGCGACCAGGCCCAGGAGAAATAACCACGGCTTCTGGCTTTAATGCCCGAATCTCATCTATGGATATCTTGTCGTTACGAAAAACTTTAATATCATCTGCTACTGGGAACTGTGGTGCCAATTCTCCCAGATACTGCACCAAATTATATGTAAAACTGTCGTAATTGTCGATAACTATAATCAAAGCTCATCACTCCTGGTTTTTACCACTCATCAGTTGCAAAAAGGATGGACAAGTATCTTATGCTATTTGCGTCGCTTTACTTAGATATAAAGCAGCTACTTTACGACCAGCCACTTCCCAAAGATTACCAAGTAACTCTTTACCCAGGATGTTTAGCGCCGCAGCTACGCCCGTCCTAGACATCGCACTGTTTAAATTTTCAATATGTTCTCCAAAGGCGATCAAACAAGGTGTGATCCTCTTAGGGAGTGACTTGGCGATCGCAAATCACGTCTACAAAGCCGATATAATTAACTTTACCAGAGGGGGCAACAATAAGATACCAGCTACCAGCACTGCTACCAAAGCAGAGATCAGCACTGCACCTGCTGCACAATCTTTAGCAATTTTTGCCAACTCATGGTATGTCTGCTTAACAGTTAAGTCCACCAGTGACTCGATCGCTGTATTGAGTAACTCTAATGCCAAAACTAAACCACTAGTTATACCAATCACCGCTATTTCTACTGCTTGCAGATGCAAAAAAACGCTTAAAGCGATCGCCATTGCACAAACACTTATGTGAATGCGAAAATTACGTTGAGTTTGAAAACTATAGCTGATTCCAGCCCAGGCATATTTAAAACTAATAAATAAATTAGAGGCCACTTTCCAGGATAATTCCCGTTCGTCAGACACCAGTGTTTGAAACGAGGTGGGTGTTGGTGATGGAGAAATTTTTTGGGACATAGACTTAAAAACAAAAGAATAGAGTTGCTACAGTGGGAATATTCGCCAATATTAATGGCGCAATTAACTTTCAGGCAATCTTTAAGCAATTTTCAACAGAAGTATTATAAAAGTATTACCCAAAATTAACATTAAGATATACACAAGCTACTGCTATTGGAAGTCAACAGCAATACCTATAGCATTCAGCAATCTCACTTGCTGTTCTAACATTCGCCCCAAACTTTGTTCATCAGGATGATCCCAGCCCAACAGGTGCAATAAACCGTGAGCAGCTAACCAAGCTAGCTCAGTTGGTAAAGTGTGTTCTTGTTGTTGAGCTTGACGTTGTGCTGTATCTACAGAAACAATAATATCACCTAGATATAATGGTACAGAGATCAGCATTTCTTCGTTTTGAGGAACATTCACCTCCAAAGCAGCAAAGGCTAAAACGTCTGTAGGCTTATCTTGTTGACGATACTGAGCATTGAGTTCTTGAATTTGCGAGTCATCTGTCAAACGCAGACCGATTTCATAACTGGGCGCTGGCGGAATCTGAGGGTAAAGTATTTCCAACCACTTATTAAACCAGTTTTCCCAAGTTTCAGGAGTAATTCGGGCTTGAGTGTCGCCAATCTTTAGAGATGTTGTTGGGGACAACTCATAAAAATACTCCTCTACATATAGTTCAACTCTCAGGGGCACACAGTCTCCTAGTCTGAGGTTTACGGTTTGTCGTTAGTGAGTTAGGTAAGCAAGACCAACAAGGAGAGCTAAAAGCCCTACGGCAGTCAACCCAAAATGCTTTAGGGAAGTTCCACCCTTGCGCACCATATTTCGCATGGCAAGCTTTACATAGCTAGGCTGAGTTTCTGTTGAAGGAGGGTTGCTCATAGTTATTTTTCTACAGACTCTTTTATAACTGTAACAGTTGGTCTGCCATAGAATTGCGATCGCCTGTATATTGCTAAGTATTTATCTGAAAAAGCGCTAATGATGTGGGGCGCTGTGCGATGTCTACGACCTGACAATTCAGATTATGTCGAAAAGTCCACCAAAAATCCAAGGGACTTCCAATTTAAAAAATACTCAACTACTTCTTATGGGGTGGGCGACACCAGGGCCCTTGACTACGGGGGGGGGCGAGACGCCCACCCCACAAGATTGAATAATTTATATGAAAAAAGTGAAGGTTTAAAACCTCGTCCGCAAGTGGCGCGAAACAGTCCTTGTATCCCAAGGTAGGTAGAAACCCCACCCCTTGTGGGTGGCTTGATTCAATTGCGAATTGCGAATTGCGAATTGCGAATTGGTTTCATTTATTGGAAGTCCCTAACCCCCTTCCCGATGCTCTAAGGGTGAAATTCAAAGTCTCTCTCCTAAAAGGAGAGAGATTTAGAGAGAGGTTTTCCAGATGACCTAAATTGTCAGGTCTACGACGGGTGTAGCTGCGGCGCCAATCTAAAACACCAAAAATAAATAACAAGTGCTAAGTAATATTAAAAATAATTACTTAGCACTTGTAAATAATCCACAATTATGCTCCAGTATTTTCTACTAGTTTATTTTCTTGGCGCAAATAAGCTTGGATAAATGTATCAAGTTCACCATCCATTACGTCGCCAATCGCCGTTGTTTCCGTGTTTGTACGCAAATCTTTCACCATTTGGTAAGGATGAAACACATAGTTACGGATTTGGTTTCCCCAGGAGGCTTCCACCATATCGCCACGAATTTCGGCGATTTCTTGGGCACGTTGCTCCTTGGCGATGACCAACAGCTTTGCTTTGAGACGATTTAGGGCTTTTTCTTTATTTTGCAGCTGCGATCGCTCTTCTGTACAACGCACGGCAAGACCTGTGGGAAGGTGAACAATCCGCACCGCAGTTTCTACTTTGTTGACATTTTGTCCACCTTTCCCACCAGAGCGAGTTGTGGTGATTTCCAAATCCTTGTCTGGAATATCCAATTGCACAGAGTTATCAATCTGCGGCATCACTTCCACCCCTGCAAAACTGGTTTGTCGTTTGCCGTTGGCATTAAAAGGTGAAATCCGCACTAAGCGATGTGTACCCATCTCAGATCGCAAATAACCATAAGCATAGCGACCAGTAATTTCTAGGGTTGCCGATTTAATTCCCGCTTCATCACCCTCCGACTCTTCAGCTAAAGTTACCTTATAGCCGTGATCTTCAGCCCAACGGGTGTACATCCGCATCAGCATAAATGCCCAGTCTTGAGCATCTGTGCCACCGGCACCAGCACTAATGGTCAGTACAGCACCTTCGGCATCATAGGGGCCAGAAAGTAACTGTTGTAACTCCCACTGATCTAGGTCACGATTCAGTTTAGTGATGGTAGATTCTGCTTCTTGCAGTAGCGCCTCATCAGTTTCCAACTCCAACAATTCAACAACTGCCTTAGTATCTTCGAGATTGGTGTGCCAGCGATCGTATTGCTGGAGGTGGGCTTTTAGGTCGTTGAGTTCTTGCAGTGTTTGTTGGGCTTGGGTTTGGTCATTCCAAAATTCTGGCTGTGCTGATATTTTTTCGAGGTCTTGAATTTTGGCTGTCAGTGCAGGTACGTCAAAGATAGTCCTGGGTTTTACCCAGGCGGCCAGACAACGTTTCGATTTCGCGTTTGAGTTCTAGGACATCCATAATGCTTGCTGAATGAGAGATAGAGCTATTGGGATTGGGAAATTGCTCTTTATTCTACTATGTTTATTAATTTTAGCTGTAGTTAGGCAAATTCTCTCTGCACCACTTAGTATAAGAGTCAATACAGTTCAGTCAAGCATTTCTTCCTTCTCTTTGCGTCCTTTGCGTCCTTCTCCCAGGGGGAGACGCACTCGCGTTTGCGGTAGCCTGCGGCAAGCCGAAGCGTCTACGTTAAAAAAATTGACTTTGGCAAACAGCTTTAGCCTTAACCGAAGGCTATTGTAGTATAAGTTACAAAAATTGCTCTAGCTTCTCATCCCACAAAAAACCGTGGCTGCTAACGCTTGACCACGGTTGATAATTTGTTAAGATTTCCCACTTACAGACAACTAATCGCGGCCATTGATGGCAATTAGCAACCGCAAGATAAAGACAAACAAGTTGATGTAAGTGAGGTACATCGACAAAGCAGCAGGTAGATATTGATCATCGCTGTAAGTGCGGGGCAAGATGTAGAAATCGACAACAGAAACCCCAACAAACAGAAACACTCCCAAACCAGAGATGGCGATTTCTAACCAATTTGGCGTGTAAACACCAAACATGGCAAACCCAAATTGGGCTAAACACACAACCACCAAGGCAATAACACCAAGATTGATGGTTTTCGTCAAAGCCATCCCATCTTGTTCAGAAAGATTTGAACCAATTTGACGGGCGAGAATAAAAGTAACACCACAACCAAGAGCAGCCAACCCAATGCCTTGAATGCCAACACCTTGAGATCTCAAAGCGACAAATACCAAGCCACTGAGAGTATATCCAGACAAGAGGCTGTAGGTTGCCAACAGTGGTAGTGCAAGACCCTTGTTACCTTTTTGGGCAACATTTTGGGCAACAAAGAACAAAATTAACTCCAAAATTACCGCACCAATGAAGGTGGGAAAGAATATTCCGGGGTTAGTGCGGATAACTCCCAAACCGCCGTAGGTTCCTAATGCTGTTAGCACCAATCCACCACCGACGTAGGGGAGGGCGTTGGCAATCACGTTTGGCCCTACGAGGGCATGAGATTTAGCCTCACGGATAGCTTCACGAAAATTACTGGTATTGCTCATATTGAAAAACTGTTTTTTAGGAAAACGTTCTGCCTATTCCTATTTTTACCAATCTTTGCGGTTAACAGCCAAGAGACATCTAGCGAAATTAAATATGCGTTACCCAGAACCCTTGTAGAAACGTAGCAGTGCTACGTCAAAACAATTGTTTTTCACTCCTATGTCTCAGGATTAAAAATTAGAATCGTCAGTCTCTGAGGATTCCACAAAATATTTAGTACTGACAGCATATTCTTTAGGCTTGATTGTGATTAATTTAACTAGTCCTGTGGGTTTATGCAAAAGCTAAACATTATGGGCAATCGAAGAGTTTTGTAAAAAATAAAAATAACCTGCAACAGAGAGGTTATAAAAATCATGCGTACAAATACGTAATTACAGAGTGGGAGTCCTCATAAGTTCAGTGAAACGACCATAGCTTATTCCGGGTTGACTAAGGAAAATAATGACAGCTTAAAAGAAAATATACGCAGATCTATTTTCTGAGGAATAGGAGTTACAACAAAGGAATGTATATGGCAGCAAGTGAGTCCTCTTTACGAACTGATGGTATAGAATTATTGCACTTGTACCACCAGAATCCTTCTATTAAACTTCGTAATAAACTTGTACAGTTACATACTGGCTTAGTGCGGAAGATGGCTCATAAATTCAGCCATCAATGTAATGAACCTTATGAAGATTTAGAACAAATCGGTTATTTTGGTTTAATTAGGGCAATTGAGCGCTTCGACCCTAGCCAAGGATATGCTTTTAGTTCCTTTGCAGTGCCATACATTCGCGGTGAGATGCTACACTTTTTGCGCGATCGCAGTACTCTATTAAAAATTCCTCGTCGTTGGCAAGAATTGTACAATGAAGGACAAAAGATTCGCAAGGACTTGTCAATCTCTTTAGGTCGCCCGCCCAAGGATGCTGAAATTGCTAAGGAACTTCGGGTATCTGTGCATGAATGGCAAGAAACCAAGTTAGCGGCTCAAAACCGGATGCCTTTGAGTTTAGACGCAACCGCAGTTAACTATGTTGATTGCCAAATAACCTTGGGTGAAGCACTTCCTTGTCCTCGTTCTCATGTGCTTCTGCAACAAGAAGAAGAACGCCAACAACTTCAAGGCGCAATCAATATGTTGGAAGAAAAGCCCCGCATGGCAGTTGAAATGGTATTTTTGAAGGAACTTTCTCGCAAAGATGCCGCTAAAAATATTGGCACTAGTCCCATGACAGTAACGCGCTATCTGCAAAAGGGAATTCAAGATTTGATTTGTTATTTGCAACCACAGGTAATGCCCACTGGATCGTAGTCATTTGAGGGGGATGGGGGGGATGAGGGGGATGAGGGGGATGAGGGAGATGGGGGAGATGAGGGAGAACAGTATAAGAGTTATTAAAGATCATAAGGATTTAGAAGTTTATAAAATGGCTTTTGATTCAGCCATGATAATTTTTGAACTATCAAAAAAGTTTCCATTAGAGGAACGTTATTCGTTAACCGATCAGATTCGTCGCTCCTCACGTTCAGTTTGTGCTAATTTTGCTGAGGGATGGCGTAAAAGAAGATATCAAGCTGCTTTTGTGGCTAAGTTAAATGACTGTGAAGCAGAATCAGCAGAAACTCAGACCTGGATTGAGTTTGCTGTTAAGTGCAACTACACGAATATTGAAATAGGTCGAGAACTATATGGTACATACAACCAAGTTCTCAGCGGTCTAGTACATATAATTAACAAACCATCACCTTGGCTAATTAAGCATTAACCCCCTCATCCCCCTCATCCCCCTCATCCTCAACGAGATTTTAAATCAGCGATCGCACCTTTGGTCATGGCAGCAATAGCTTGGTCTGTCGCTTTCGGCAAATGATAATATTTACCGCCTGCTGTTTGCGATAATTCCTTGGCAAAGCCCGTAGACACAAATTTACTTTCTGTATCAATTACTAATAGTTGCATCCCCAAAGCTCGGATTCTGGCAGCAATTTCTAATAATTCTCCTTTGATATCTGGCTTTTCTCCTGGTTCTAGCTGTTCACCTAAAGAACGTGCTAAGGGAATATTACCTCGTCCATCGGTAATTGCTACAAGGACAACTTGCCCAATATCTCCACTCATCTGGGCATTTAAGCCGACGCGGACGGCTTGAGTTAAACCATGCGCTAAAGGCGAACCTCCACCACAGGGTAACCTTTCCAAACGGTTACGCGCCAATGCAATAGAACGTGTTGGAGGCAATAATACCTCTGCCTGTTCTCCCCGGAAGGGAATTAATGCTATTTGGTCGCGGTTTTGATAAGCTTCTGTCAACAGTTGCATCACCGCACCTTTAGCCGATTGCATTCGATTCAGGGCCATTGAGCCAGAAGCATCTACCACAAATACCACCAATGCCCCTGCTTTCCGTACCAGGCGTTTTGAGCGAATATCAGCCTGTTCGACAATCACTTTTCTTTCTGGGTGTCTTTCTCTTCGTGCTTTTTGATAAGGAGCAGCTGCTCTTAATGTAGCGTCTACTGCAATGCGTCGCGCTTTCCCTTTGGGCAACATTGGCTTAATGTAGCGTCCCCTGTCATCAGAAAATATGACACTACGACTACCAGATTTACCTTGCCGCTTCGCCATTTGAGTAAAGTAAAGCACGTTGTCATCAAGAATTACCCCTTCTGGATCAAAAATGAATTCTTCCGGGATGCTAGGGGGTTCTTGCTCTTGATTTTCTTCCTGTTCTTCCTGTTCTTCGTCTTCTGATTCGTCTGGTGGTTCTTCTTGATTCTGTTGTGGTGGCGGTGGTGGCGGTGGTGCTTGATCTGGTGGTGGTGTCTGCACAATTGTGGCGCGTGGTACAATCACCAGTTCCACAGCACGGCGCAAATCTTCAGCATTAACTGTTGTTCGTCCCTCCAAAGCTGCCGCCGCCTTAGCAACCCGCGTGGCAAATAACTCGGCGCGATGTCCCTGAACTCCTCCCCGAATCGCTTCATCTACTAAGTAAGCAATTTGTTCATGGGTGATGGTTACTTCTTTCAACCATTCCCGTGCCAAGATGATTTGGGTTTTGAGTGAGTCTAAATCTTCGTTGTACTGTTGGAGGAAGTCTTGGGGAGATTTAGAATAAGCGATCGCAACTTCAACTGCTGCGACTCTTTGATCTAAGCCGAGTACACCGTCAGCAGAGAGTGCGATCGCAATTCTATCTAGCAAATGCTCCCGTAATCCACCTTCTTCGGGGTTATAAGTGGCAATAAATAAGGATTTACACGGATGCTGAAAACTGATCCCTTCCCGTTCTATTTGGTTGCGTCCCTCAGATAATACTGTTAAAAGCTGATTTGATATTTGGTCATCTAATAAATTAATTTCATCTACGTACAGTACACCCCGATTTGCTGTAGCGAGTAATCCGGGCTGAAAGATCGTATCACCTTGTTTTACCGACTTTTCCACATCCACCGAACCGAGGAGTCGGTCTTCTGTGATACCTAGAGGAATTTGCAAAAAAGGCGCGGGGATAATTTCGACGGGAACATCTTGAATGTCTTTGTCTGCGTACTCCGCCAAAAGTTGATCATCCCATTCTTCTGGGTGATTGGGGTCGCAATTGCTGATTGAACCTTTGACAACTTCAATGGGTGGTAGTAGAGCGTGGATAGCACGAGCCATTACAGATTTTGCCGTACCGCGACGACCTGCGATCGCTACTCCTCCCAAACCAGGATCAACTGCGGCTAACAGCAGGGCTAATTTAATTGCTTCCTGACCGACTACGGCTGTCAAGGGAAAGGCTGTGATCGTGGGATTGATACTAGGCGCAGGCATTGTTTGCTTTTATGGCGAGTCTCGGCCTTTAGCATACCAATTTCTGACACATTTAGAATAAGTATATTATGGCAATGAGAGAAAGGTAAGGTTATGAGTATTGCTCAGGCTAAACGCTTCACACTAGATGAATACCACAGGCTTATTGAATTGGGTTTTTTCCATGAAGATAACCACATTCAATTAATCAACGGGGAAATTATTGAAATGGCATCCAAAGGTACAGCCCATGAAACTTGTTTAAGAAAATTGTGGAAGGAACTCCCCAAAATTCTCAAAGACAAGGCTACTTTACAATCTCAAGCCCCGATTACTTTACCACCTAACAGCGAACCTGAACCTGATTTTGCGATCGTTCAAAACCGTGCTGATGATTATCTGTCAGATCACCCTAAACCGGCTGACGTGTTATTGGTGATGGAGGTTTCAGATTCTTCTTTGGGCTATGATCAAGATGTGAAAATACCTCTCTACGCTAAAGCAGGTATTACTGATTATTGGATATTCAATTTATTCGATAATTATTTAGAAGTTTACAGTGAGCCATATCAAGATAATCAAGGTAAATATGGTTATTTAAATAAGCGAATTATCTTACCAAATCAGGTAATAAATTTTCCCTGCTTCCCTGATTTATCTCTTGATTTAGTTAGAGTTTTTCCGCCAAAGTTATAAAAAAATGTTTGTAAAGTATTGGGCGAATGGAATTCGCTGCTACACATTTGTTAACCCACGGAGGTGGGTTTTGTCTCTGTAGCCGTGACTTACAGTCGCCAGGGCTTTTCTAAGGACTAATTTTTATGGCTTACAGTGATTTTAAACTTATTGAAGTTATTGATTCTTTTGGGTTAGTTATCCACGAATCATCTGGACTATTCGCAAATGTACAGGAACAAGAATGTAGTGATTTATTATCTACTATTCTTAAGGAAAATGTTGATTTAGCAGTGGCAATCAGTTCGGATAAAGCTCGGAGTGAAATGATAATCAGTCCAATTTTATTAGAAATTAGACGCAAATTTAATTATGAGATAAGTTTGTTTTCTGGAGTTGACTTCACAGTTGATAGTCAGCGAGGATTAGACGGCTTTTGTGATTTTATTTTAAGTCTTTCTTCGGAACAGTTACTTGTACGTAGTCCGGTGATTGTCTTAGTAGAAAGTAAAAATGAGAACTTGAGGTCTGGTTTAGCACAATGTATTGCTGAAATGGTAGCTGCTCAGTTATTTAACGACAGAGGTGGAAATCAAATTAAAGCTATATATGGTGCTGTTACTATCGGTACAATCTGGCAATTTCTTCAGCTTGAAGCTAATGTAGTTTCGATTGATTTGAGTGAATATTATATTCAGGATATTAAGAAAATTTTAGGTATTTTGTATGGTGCGATCGCGCAAAGTAAACCGTAAATTATTTATTAGCTTAAATATTTTTTAAATAATCCCATAGAGCATTTTTAAAGTTCATGGATATGAGTGAGTGCTTTAACGAATCTTCATGAATAAGTATATTGACAATCCAGAGTCATTTATGTAACTCTGTACATAAGACAGAACAAACAACCGCACTCTAAAACGTAGGTTTTTGGTGGCTGTCTCAGCAGCAGAATTCCTAGTTTCCTGCCGAGCTTCGTGTTGTTCCTTCGGCTGAATATTCAGTCTAATGTCAGGTCAACTGATTGACTAGACTTTCAATGGGATGACAAGATGTTTGGATGAATATTCAGGGGAAGGTATGACGCGAAACTTGCTAGGAAACTGGGAGTTCTACTGCTGAGACTTGAACCAAACGAAAGCGACCGTAAAAGCTTTATCGCAGGGTAGTACTTTTTGAGTACAAATTCCTCGTATAAAGATCTGCTACTGCTAGATGTGTAATTTGTTTAAGCTGTCCAGTTCACCAACGAATTCTGGACATATTACAATGCCACACGCTAATCAATCTTCCAAAAAACAAACAAGCCAACAGAAAAATTCTATCGGTATTTTTGCCGATATTCAAAACGTCTCTTCAATCAAAGGAAAGGGTCATTTTTTGCTAGAATTTGCCCAATCCAAGGGGCATATAAGCTGTCAAAATGTCTACTATAATTCACACTACATAAACCAAGTTTGTACCAAAAATGAGCTAGAAATTCTTGGGATGAAGGGTGTTGATGTTCCTGATAATTCAAAGAATAGTGCAGATTATAGATTGATAAATGACTGTATTAATTGGGTCGCCTTTAATGCTTCTGTTAATATAATTATCCTGATGTTAGGAGACAGGGACTATGCTGGCTTAATTTGCATTTTAAAGGCTTTAGGTAAAAAAGTGATCATTTTTGCTCAAAGAGGTAGTACCAGTCCAAAGCTGATTAAATTAGTTGGTAATGATAACTTCTACTTTGTAGATGAATTACCTCAGCTAGTTGACAATAGCAATAAAACTCAACCTCAAAACACGGCTCTTGCGCCTCAGATTAATTACAATGAGGCAATAGAGTATCTAACTGAAGCTATCAACACTGCCTTAAGTCAAGGTAAGCCTACCGTATTTGGTCGCATTGATAGATTGATGCGTCAACGTTGTGCTAGCTATCAAGGATGCTCATCTATTTCTACAGATGATGGCAAGAAATTTAAGAGTTTTAGCCAGTTTATTGATGCTGCTGTCAAGGATGGTAAAGTTCAAAAGCAAGGTCAGAAATTGTTTTTAGTTGAGTTGGACAAACTAGCTGCTTAAGAGAGCTTTTAAAAACCCAGTTCAAAAAAACTGGGTTTTACAAAAACCGCAACCTGCGGTTTTTTCATGTCTAATGACAATCACACTTGTAAGGTTTCCCAACAGTCAATTTCTGCGATAAAACACAAGATAAAAATGCACCAACTTCTAATATTCCATGATGAAAAACTTTTACGCCGTGCGCTTACTCACCGTTCTTATGTCCACGAAAACCCCGGAGAAGGCGAACATAATGAACGCCTAGAATTCCTTGGTGATGCTTTGCTGAATTTTTTAAGTGGCGAATATCTCTATGGTCGTCATGCAGAAATGGGAGAAGATGAATTAACCCGACGGCGTTCGGCGCTAGTAGATGAAAAGCAATTAGCAAAGTTTGCTGAACAGATAGGTTTGGATTTTAGGATGCGGTTAGGAAAAGGTGCTATTCGAGATGGAGGCTACCAAAATCCTAATTTGATCAGTAGCACCTTTGAAGCAGTGCTTGGTGCTTACTATTTAGATAATGATTCCAATATTGAAGCAGTTCGCGCAATTATAGAACCACTATTTGATTCTGTAGATCCTAAGCATATAATTGTATCTCGTTCTAATGTAGACTCAAAAAACCGCTTTCAAGAATGGGTGCAACGCAACGTTACTCCAAATCCACCCAAATATTTCACAGAACAAATAGGAGGCCCTTCTCATGCGCCAGAATTCATCGCCAAAGTATTGGTAGATGGAAAAATTTACGGCGAAGGTAAGGGACGCAACAAAAAAGATGCAGAAAAAGCTGCTGCTGAAGATGCGCTAGCTAAGTTGAAACAACAAGGTTTGTTATAGGGAAATACACTTGGGTTAAGCATTTCTTTGTTCTCTTTCTTTGCGTTCTTCTCTAAGAGGATGTTTTAAAAGTATTAGGCGAATATAATTCGCTACTACACAAACTAAGTCCACCTGCGTGGACTAATACAAAATCAAGGTTTTTAACCTGCGTAGGCAGGTTTTGTTTGTGTAGCCGCGACTTCTAGTCGCCCGGCGAGTAATAAATTAGACTTTTAAAACATCCTCCAAGAAGATGTTTTAAAAGTATTTCACTGTGACTTTAGACACTTTTAGATCCCCCCTAGCCCACGCCAGTCGCTCCACTTGGGGAGACCCCAAGACCGCGCTGGCTCCCCTTAAAAAGGGGGGAAGCAGAATTAAAGTCGATTTTTCACCGGAACTTTTGAAATCCTGTGAACGGTTACCCAGATTTTGGTTCCCATTGTTTACGATCTTGATTTACTTAGTGGGCATAGTGACTTCCCAAATTCCTTGATTTCCACTGTATTCCAGAACATAAATCTTATTGCCGATAATCTCAGCATCAATGGGATTATTAAAACCTTTGACAATCCGCGTAGCGTTAAATTTATAGTTGGTAGTTCCTACTTTAGTTAAATTTAAATGCACTAGGTCTTGGCTGGGATCTTTAAAAGGGCCTATTAGTGTTTCACCAGTGGGGTCGCCTGATGACCAACTTAATACGAATCCATCTCTGTTGAATTCTGGACTCATTACTCCTCCTGTATCAAAAACTAAGCCTAAAGGGGAACGGTGCGCTGTAAAACTGCTCAAACTTTGCCCAAGATCACTAGCGTCTTTGACTTTACCATCTAGAGGATCGCGGTAACTGTCTGCGTCCGGGCCAAAATTAGGAATTGGTTCAATCAAATTTCGAGGTCGAACAGGAAAGGTTGGATCATTACGATAGTAGCCGTTTTGGACAGCGTTAAATCTAGGGTCTAACAGTGGGTCATTGGCAGGATCATAATTGGGAAATTGTTGTGGATTGTCTGTCCCACCAATACGCCAGGGAAAGCCGTAATTACCACCGAGACGTAGCCAATTTAATTCTTCTGACATATCGCGATCGGGGCCATTTTCTGTGCCAAATAAATCCCCATTTGGTGCAAAAGCCATATCAAAAGTATTGCGTATTCCTTCTGCAAAAATATAGCCAGATGTCTTTAAGATTGCTCGATTGTTTGGAAGAAAGAGATTTTTGCCATTAGTAGGAAGCCGGAGTATACAGGCGGTTAATCCGACTTCGCGAGTATTGGGATATAGACCATTAGCAGACTGAACTTCACCATGATCCGTACGAGAACCGCTATTTACATAGATAAAGTTACCATCCGGACTAACAACCACGCCATTAAAGCGATGGTCATAGGCTGTCTTGCTTTTGGGATAGCCTGCACTTTTAGCTAAGATAGACCAGATACGCTGTCCTGTACCCGAATTAATTACGCCTTTAACAATAATTCCTTTGGTCTGTTTATTTGCAAGGTCTGCATTGCCAACTACATAAATTGTACCATCAGGGCCAATGGCCATACCTTGAGCTTCGCGTAGATTATGATTACTAGAATTGTACACAAGTGTCCTAGTAGATAAGCCTAAGTTGACTTGATAAATATCACCATTTCGTTTGAGGTAATAGAGGGTATTGTTTCGTGGAGCTTTTGCAATCCGAACAGAAGAAGAGACTGATGATGTATTGACAATCTTGCGAATCTTAATATCAGGACGCAGGCTTTTAGGTGCAGCATTTACTTCAGTAATGCCATGATTTAATACAACTATTGTAAGTAACAGTGTTTTCGCTATAAAAAAGCACAGTTGTAGACCAAAGTTAGCGACCAATCTGGGTTTAACTTGGTTGGAGGATTTAGTGTTATTCATTATTCTCTTTATAAAATAATCAGATGATTTTGTTGCTAAATCTTGTTGGTGATGCCAAAAAAATTCCTGTAGTTCAACTCTTTTGAAAAGGATTTGCCTTCATCCCCCAACCCCTTCTCCCATATCTGGGATTCGGGGAGCTAGAATTTCAAAGTCCCTCGGACAGATCTGGGAGAGGGATTTAGGGTGAGGGCGAAAACTACGGTTCTCAACTTAGATGAGGTTTAGATGTCAATTACTTTTTACTGTTAACTAATCGTGCTTTGAACCGTCAGGCATAATTGCCTCATGAAGGTTTACACCACTGAGGTTAGCTCCTCTAAGGTCGGCTCCTCTGAGGTTAGCTCGTCTGAGATTCGCTCCTGCCAAATTCGCGCTTCTAAGGTTAGTCCAACTTAAATCAGTTTGACTTAAGTCAGCTTCACTGAGGTTAGCCCGCAGTAGGTAAGCACCAGTGAGGTGAGCCTTGTTCAGATTGGCTTTGTATAAGTCAGTTTTATAAAGATAAGCCCCCAATACTTCCGCCTCGTACAAACTTGCTTCGCTAAGGTCAGCCGCAATCAAGTTAGCCTCAATGAGGTTGGCAAAAGAGAGATTAGTCCGCATCAGCTTCGCTGCACCCAAATCGGCGTCTCTCAAGTTAGCGCCTCTTAAGTCAGTGCCAATCAGATTAGCATCCGCGATCGCAGCCCCTCTCAGATCCACCTGACTCAAATCAGCTCCAATCAAATTGGCATGACTTAAATCTGCCTGGGTAAGTATAGCACCACTCAAGTTAGCAACACTGAAGTTAGCCGCGCTCAGGTTAGCTTCAATGAGGAAAGCTTTGTAGAGGTTGGCACTACTGAGGTCAGCACCACTGAGGTTTGCTCGCACGAGTAAAGCATTACTCAAATTTACCCTTCTCAAGTTTACCCCCTGGAGGTTTGCGCCTCTGAGGTTATCGCCTTGCAGATTGGCGGCGCCGAGGTCTGGCTCAATCTGGGGGTTTTTGTTTCTCCACTCAATCCATCTAACTGCACCTGCTTTGAGTAAAGCTAGATGCTCTCGATTTGCCATTTTCTCTCCTTTACTCCTGACGCCCACCCAGAGGATTTACCCGACCAGCAACACTTTCAATGGCCGTTAATGCTCCCGCCGCACCTGCGAGAATATCCTGTTCTTGCCCACCTAAGTAAAGCCGTCCAAAGCTACCTACAGCTTGAACTTCAAGAATATTAATCCTCGCCGCTTTCTCCGCTTCATTGGCAGCGAGTGCGGCGTAAGCAGCAGGCTCCACTTCTAATACATATAGTGTTTGTCCTGCTAGTAATAGCTGTCCCCGGCGCGTGCGATTAATCAGTTGGGTTTGATAAGCGTCGATGTTGCGGATAATCTGACTAGAAATAACACGCGGTTTGAGACATTCCTCTCTTTTGACTCCCAGTGCCGCCAAAATAGCTTGACCAGCAGCTCGCGTTTCCCCTTGGGAGCTAGAATGAACTTCCAATAGTCCGTATAGTCGTTCAACTACCTGCACTCCCGGACGGACAGAGGCAGATTTCAGGGCTATATCCGTAATCTTATTAATTTCTATACCAGGAGAGATTTCAATCCACAGTGATGTATCTCCTGGTAATGGTAAGAAGCCTTGGGCTACTGTTCCCATATATGCTGCATGTTGAGGTTGCAGGTTGTCGAGAAATACAAAACTGCGTAGTTCTATTCCCAAGAATTTGCTCTCCAGTCGTGAGGGTAAAAGTTATCTATTGCAAGATATAAGTAGGTCGGCGCAATTAAAGTTAACTGGCTAAGGCTGTCATTTGTCATTCGTCATTTGTCATTAGTAAGGGTTTTAAGTTTCGTAACATACTTGAGTTTTTTCGCACCAATGTACTTAAGCGCCTAACTTGACAATATATGGTATTGAGCAGCGCAAAATCCGTTTAATGTATCTACACCCGTGTGTCCAATCGCAATTATAAAAACCAATGCTTATTTAGAAGACCCTCGTGATCGTGGGATAAAATCTACTTTGATCACACAACCTAATTTTTGTTCAACACATCTGCTTGTAAACACCAATACTTTTTTACATTACCCCAGTTTTACCCCAAATTAGATTTTTACCCCCTGAGTTGCTTCCCAACTACTCTCATAAAAAAAGGGCTTGAAAGCCCTCTCCAAACCTCTCAGTATTGGCATCAGCGTGCCGTTAGGCAAGCCAAGAGAGGCTTTAAGTCTTGCTCCCCCTCTCTTCGAGACGCTTCGTGAACGGCAGGGTGCGCGAAGGTAGGGAAGGCGTTGGGGGTTAGATTTGAAAGAAAGTTGCACAGGGCGCTAAGTAATTAATACTTTTGATATTAATGAATAAAAGCAACAATTATGGCTGATATTTTGTCACGATAGATTAACTGGATAAAATCGGTTGAGTATTGCAAGGGGAGAAAACGCACCTAAAATGGGTGTAAGGAGAGAAACAACAAAATGTCTAATAACCGTTCTGGAGTATTTATTGGCGGTTTGATGCTGGGAGCTACCATCGGTGCTTTGACCGGTTTGCTTGTGGCTCCACGCACAGGGCGCGAAACGCGTAAAATTTTGAAAAAATCTGCCAATGCTATCCCAGAATTGGCAGAAGATTTATCCACAAGTGTGCAAATTCAGGCAGATCGTCTGTCTGCTAGCGCACTACGAAATTGGGATGAGACTTTAGATAGATTACGGGAAGCGATCGCAGCAGGTGCAGATGCCAGTCAGCGAGAAAGCCAAGTCTTGAAGCGACAAACATCTGTTGATGACCCAGATACCCTTACCCAACAATTAGAACGCTCATAAATGACACAACCGTGATTGACCCCCTGTTTTGGTTGGGACTTTCCTTACTTTTAGTCGCCACAAGCTTGACTGCGGTTTTAGTGGCGGCCATACCGGCTTTGCAGGAGTTAGCACGCGCTGCTCGCAGTGCAGAAAAGCTATTTGATACCCTCTCACGGGAGTTACCGCCCACTCTGGAAGCGATCCGCGTCACTGGCTTAGAAATCACTGACTTAACTGATGATGTCAGTGAAGGTGTAAAAAGTGCTAGTCAAGTCGTCAAACAAGTTGACCAAAGCCTTGATAGTGCAAGAAAACAGGCTCAAAATCTGCAAGTAGGTACACGTACCATTTTTGTTGGCGTGAAAGCTGCTTGGAGAAACTTCACACGCCAAAAACCCCCAAGGCGAATCAGCGATCGCACCCCAAGCAATGAAAAGCCACCACTAACGTTGCGAGAACGAGAAGTGCTAAGGCAAGAAAATCGCCGGATCAAAGCAGAAGTGTATCGTGCTAATGACGACTACAACGACCCTGCTAGCTGGGAAACCAATTTCGATGATCAAGAATAAAAAAAGCATTAGGCACTTGTACTGCCCTTAAGAGCGGGACGCACTCGCGTTCGACTACCTTCAGGAACCTCGAAGTCGAAATATTGGGCATGAGTTATTTCTCCCTCATCCCCCTCATCACCCTCATCCCCCTCATCCCCCTCATCCCCCTCATCCCCCTCATCACCCACTCCCCAAAAACGCTTTGCTTTGATCCCCTAGATTAGAGTAAAGTAAACAAGTGTAAAGAACTATCACTTTTCCAGTACTCTTTTAAAACAACTTGTTCACTTCTACCGTTGATATTTGTATAAAAACGTCCATGCAATCTTGTTTTTGGCGACGAATTCTGGTATCTATTGCAGTATTTTTGCTGGCTGGGTCAATTTGGGTGATGCATTCTCCCCCAGCACTGGCTTATGACAATCCTGAGTTACTCCCTGACACCTTTACTCCAGTTGTAGACTTAGCTAAATCTCTGCCTGTGCTGCAAGAAGAAAAGCTTGTCAAAGATTTAGAGCAGTTTGAAGCCGATACGGGCTGGAAACTGCGAGTATTGACCCAGTATGACCGCACTCCAGGTCGCGCAGTGATCAAATATTGGGGTTTGGATGACAAAAGCATTCTACTAGTTGCCGATTCTCGTGGCGGTAACATCCTCAGTTTTAGTATCGGCGATGCTGTTTATGAACTTTTACCCCGGAATTTTTGGATAGAACTGCAAACCCGCTTTGGTAATTTGTATTTTGTCCGCGAACAAGGCGAAGACCAAGCCATTCTCCAAGCCTTAGAATCAGTTAAGGGCTGTTTACTCAAGGGTGGTTGCAATGTTGTCCCCGGACTGCCACGAGAGCAGTGGATTCTCACCTTGATTACCTCAGTTATTGGTGGAGTGATTTGTGGATTTGCAGCTCAACCCCGCCAGAAAGGACAAGTTTTTGCTTGGCAATGGGCTTTAATTTTTTCACCTTTGTGGGGAATCTTGTTTATTGCCTTTGGTATTGGGCCAGTGGTGACACGCACAAGCGACTGGGTACCTCTAACTCGCAATATCTCAGGGTTTCTCATTGGCGTCTTGGTTGCCTACCTATCTCCTGTTTTCAGTCGGTCTTCTTCCAGTAATGAGTTATGACTACCGAAGATTTGAGTGGCCCAAGTCGCCACTCAAACTTCTTGCTGAGTTATGAGTTAAACGCCGTGTGCAACTTTACTCTCAAACCTAACCCCCAGCCCCTTCCCTACAAGGGAAGGGGAGCAAGAATCAAAGCCTCTCTTCGTGTCGGAGAGAGGAATGGAAGTGAGGTTTTAAGAATAAGTTGCACATCGCGTTAGTTAAGTGAACTACTCCGCCGTAAGACGGACGGAGCTTCCCAATTCATCGGCAATAGCCATCAATTACTCCGTAGTTTTTTTGGTCTTACATTCCCTCCAAGGGCAGGAGTCCTGGTTCCCAAGACCCAAATCTTTCTCTTCTCCCAAGGGGAGACGCCAAAGGCGATGCGACACATACCTATAAGAAAAGGTTTTCGCTTATGGCATTGGTGGTCAAGATGGCAAATATTTTACCAGAAAATTCTGGGGATTCGTCATCCATCCAGAATTTGTTTTTACTTGAGTTTTAAATCAATTCCAGATGTAATCCTCAACCCCCGCTCCCTATCCCCACAGAGATGAGTACATTGAAGGTGGGGACTTGGGCGACACGTTAAAAACTCCAAACTCCTAACTTCTAACTCCTAACTCCTAACTCTCTGAAGCTGATAAGCTGAAAGCTAATATTTGAGAAGCTCAACAAAAATGGAATGGCACGTAACTGATGCTCAAAGTTTAGCAATCATTGATAGTGAAATTGGTGATCATGTCTTTTCACCCGCAGAGTATGAGATTGTGCGTCGGGTAATCTACGCTACGGCTGACTTTGAGTATAAGTCTTTGATTCGCTTTTCTGAGCGTGCCTTGCAAGCTGGAGCAGCAGCATTAGCCGCGCGTACCACGATTGTGGTAGATGTGCCGATGGTACAAGTAGGTATTGCTTACGACATTCAAAACACTTTTGCTAATCCGATGTATTGCAGCATGGAAGCTCTAACACGCCCCCAAAAAGAAAAAACTCGCGCCGCATGGGGAATAGAAACTTTTGCAAAGCGTTATCCAGAGGGCATTTTTGTGGTGGGTCAAGCGCAAACAGCACTGACAGCACTGGTGGATTTAATTGAAGCTGAGGAAATTAGACCTGCTTTAATAATTGCGACTCCAGCGAGATTTGTAAATGTTGATGAAGCTAAGGAGCGCTTACAAGACTCTCTAGTGCCTCATATTACAATTGACAGTCGCAAGGGTAATGCAGTTGTAGCAGCTGCGATCGTTGATGGATTGGTAGACTTGGCTTGGCAAGCCTATGGACAAGATGGTAATCGGGGGAGTTAAGTAGAGCGGCGCAAATAAAGCTAACTGGCTAAGGCTGTCATTTGTCACTTGTCCTTCGTCATTTATAAGGGTTTCAGGTGTATTTACGTTTCGTAACATAGTTTGATTTATTCTTGCCGACTTACTTAGGAAAGTCGGCTCTATTGTATTCTGTATCCAAAAGAGTATTCAAAATTACTGAATATCCTGATATTTTTGTTAAGTAGTGCCGATTAAGGAGCCTTTTCTTGTGGTAATTCCAGGTTTCAATTTAAGCGCATATCTTGCAATCCCCGTGGTATTAAGTCTTTTGACTGAGGGAGAAAGGATAAAAGTATCTTTAATGAAAAACGTCCGTCAGGTATCCACTGATAATCAGGAAATCATCCTATCCAGTAGCAAGGTCATCAGCACTAAAGCGACTCCGAAAACATACTATGTTAGTGGTAGTGGAAAGGACAAAAATAGTGGAGTTTCTTCCTCATCCCCTTTTAGGACTATTCAAAAGGCGGCAAATCTGACGAAGCCTGGGGATACCGTACTGATTATGAATGGAGTATATACGAATGCAAGACCGAATGGAGATGTCTTATTGATTACTCGCTCTGGAAATGCAAATGCGTGGATTAAATATAAAGCATATCCGGGACATTTCCCAAAACTTAAGTCTAATGGATGGAATGGAGTTTTGATTCGAGATGGAGCGTCATATATTGAGGTAAATGGGCTTGAGGTAATAGGAAACAATGCCAATGTAACCCTTGATTATGCTATGAGTCAGAAGACTAAGAAACTCAACCCCCTGACAAATGGAAACTGCATTAGTGTTGATGGGCGAAGAAAGGGTCATACTCACCATATACGCATTGTCAACAACAATGTACACGATTGTGGGGGAGGAGGCATTGGAGCAATGGAATCAGACTATGTGACGATAGATAATAATGTAATATTCAATAATGGCTGGTACTCTGTCTACGCTTGCAGTGGCATTTCGTTTTTGCATAATTGGAACTCTGATAGCTACCAGGGATATAAAATGTTCGCAAGGAACAACAAGGTCTATAATAATCGGCAATACATTCCCTGGATTAAGACTGGAACTATTACGGATGGGAATGGCATTATTATCGATGATTCAAGAAGTACTCAGATCAAATCGCCGTGGGGTGTATATAAAGGACGTACTTTAGTTAAAAACAATCTGACATTTAATAATGGTGGTTCAGGCATTCATACATATTTAAGTGAACGTGTTGATATTGTAAATAATACAGCGTTTTTAAATAATCAAAGTCGAGAAATTACAGGTGGGCAAATATTTGCTAATGCGTCATCTGACGTGAAAATTTTAAATAATATTATGTATGCTTATCCTGACAAAAATGTTACCGTTAAATGGAAAAGTACAAACATTATTTATGACTATAATATATATGCCAATAGTTCTAATGCAAGTGTTAACGGGCCCAACGATATTGTTGCAAACTCGGAGTTTATAAGCAAGCATCCCATTTTGAAAAAAATAGCTGGCGATTGGAAATCACAGTTAAATAAACAAAATCCACCTATGGAAATTTATGTACAGCCTAAGTCAGGAGGTTTTGTTTGTGAGCCAGTGACCTATAAGTTGAAAGAGAAACTTATCAAAGTAGGATGCTCCCCTTCGTAATTCGTAATTCGTAATTCGTAATGATTAAGTCTTGATTTCTCGTTTTGTGTCCAGGTTTTTCCCCTCACTTCCATTCCTCTCCCCCACGGGGGGAGAGGCTTTGAAACCCAGTTTTAGTTTTTCTCTGCTTGTATGAAACCACCCTGCCTTTTTAAGAGGATGTTTGAAAAGTATTTGACTGTGACTTTAGACACTTTTAGATCCCCCCTAGCCCCCCTTAAAAAGGGGGGAACCGGAATTAAAGTCCCCTAATTTATCGGGGGATTTAGGGGGATCTAAAACGTTTTGCTACCAACAAGAGGACTTTTCAAACATCCTCTAAGGGGGGTTAGCGGGGATCTTCGAGTTTGAAAACACGCCCTAGCGCCAAGGAAGAAGCAACTGGCGCCTGACTGTGACCAACTATGAGTAACTTTAGATAAGAATTTGACGATTTAATCTAGCTCTTCTACTCGACGCCGCCGACGCGGTTTTTGTTGTTGGTCTCTACCTAAGCGCTGACCAACTTCGTTAAAGAAATCACGTCGCAGATACGGGTAATCACTGATCCACAGGTCACGATTGGGAAAGTATATATCGCTAAATTGTTCAATACTGCTCAAATCTGGGCGATTTGACATCACTACCATTTCTGCAATTTGACCGCGAGTAATAACTTTGTGAGCAGGACGTAATGGTGCTACAAACTCAATGGTAAATCCTGTTTCATCACCTAGCTCTAAGTTTATCTGTTTTTCTCGGTTTTCTATAATCACTAATTCGCCTTTGCTGTTGACTGTTTCGGTTTTACCCATCAACTGGTCTGTAATCCACCAATCTAGAACTCGACCACGGAAAAAGCCGCCGTACTTATAACGGCGACATTGCAAATTCCGCATACTTGCTTGAAACACTGGATACCACAGCCAAAAAAAAGCGCTAATTACCCCTAGCACAAATACTATTGAAGCAAACTCAAGCTTGAAAACGAATGTTACAAGCAAAATAACAACTACTGCAACTACAGAAATTAACAGCCGTTGCAAAAAATTTGAGAACTTACCCCAGTAGTACTTGTACTGTAAACCAGTGGCAATTAAGGGGACAACTTGTTCAAATTTCTGGCGAGTCAGTGGTACTAACATGAGTGCTGAGTGATGGATACTGGATAGTGTGTTTAAAGTTTAAAGTATTTTTTCTAATCCATATACTAACGACTTTAGCGCTAAGACTTTGCGAATCGCTAATAGCACTCCTGGCATATAACAAGCGCGATCGCTCGTATCATGTCGTAAAGTATAAATCTGTCCTGCTGCGCCAAAAATAACTTCCTGATGGGCAATCAATCCCGGCAAGCGGACGCTATGAATTCTAATCCCTTCCTGTGCTACACTCCCCCTCGCTCCTGGTAATTTCTCGGTTTCTTCTACAACAGCAGAGTTAAAAGTTTTACCCAATTCTCCTAATAACTGCGCTGTTTGAATGGCAGTACCACTGGGTGCATCAGCTTTTTGGTTATGATGCAGTTCGATAATTTCCACATGGTCAAAATATTGGGAGGCGACGATCGCAGCTTGTTGCAATAGCACCATACCAATGGAGAAGTTGGGAATAATTAAACAACCAGTGCTAGCTTTATCGGCAAAGTCTGCCAAGTCTTGAATTTGTTCTAGACTTAAACCAGTAGTGCCGACTACAGGACGAATACCGTAAGCGATCGCACTGCGAATATTGTCATAAACTGAATCAGGATGGGTAAAGTCTACAATCACTCCTGGAGGAGACTGTCTGTCGCCAGCCACATACCCCAACATCGGTTCTAATTGATTGGTAATTGGCACTTCTAGAGGTTCGCTTAAACCCGCTAATTCTCCAGCATCTTGATCTTGATATTCCAAACTGTGGTCAATTGCACCCACTAAGTTTAAGTCAGGCGCTTGGGCCACTGCCTTAACCACCTCACGGCCCATTTTGCCAGCAGCACCGTTGACAATAACCGGTATAGGAGCTTGATTCGTCATAGGTCGAGAAATACTTTTTGAGTCAATAAGCGAATTTTGACATACTCCCTGACCTGAAGGTACAGGGATTCTAATTCATGGTTCACAGAAATCCGCTTGCTATATCAAGTTTCCCATCAATAGTACTGGTGGTCTTCTCCCCATGCTTTCCCTCTTACGAGGCAGATTCTTCTTGCCCAGAAGTACTGTTTTGCCACTCCATCCCTAACATTTTCATTCCCTTTTTGAGGATATTAATCGCAGCATTTCTATCTCTACAAATTTCTATCCCACAGTTAGAACATGAATGAGTTCGGATGCTAAGTGACTTTTTTATTCTATGTCCACAATGGCTACAGTCCTGAGATGTGTAGTTAGGCGACACCGCGACAACTGCTTTATCCCAGATTTTTCCGTAGTAGTCTAGCCATTGAGTGAACTGATACCAACTAGCGTCAGAAATCGACTTAGCCAAATGGTGATTTTTGACCATGTTCCCAATCTTCAAATCCTCATAGACAATCACATCGTTAGAGTGAACCACGCATCGGGCTTGCTTTATAGCCCAATCTTTACGCTGCCTTTGGATTTTTAGATGAACTCTACCTAGTCGTTTCCGGCTTCGGTGATAATTGATTGACTGAGGTTTTTTACCTTTAACAAACTTCTTACTCAACCGCTTCTGAGCTTTTTTAAGTCTCCGTTCTGACTTTCTCAGAAATTGGGGATAAATTACAGCATTATCATTTTGGTCTTTGGTAAAATATTTTAACCCCAAGTCCAATCCAACAACGTTACCAGTGAATTCCCCAACTTCTTTACGGTCAGCATCAAAACAGAATTGAGCATGATACCCATCTGCTCTTCTGACTACTCGTACACGGTTAATCTTAAGTCTATGAAGGTCAACGCGCGTTTCTTTGTTGCAGAATAAAGACAATGTTCCAATTTGAAAACCATCAGTGAAATTGATGATCATGCAATCATCTGATAGTTTCCATCCCGAAACTTTGTACTCTACAGAACGACAATGTTTTTTAAATTTCGGATAACCTTTATTTTTCTCCTGCTTTTTGCAACGCTTATAAAAACTAGAAATAGCAGCCCAAGCTCTTTCGGCACTGGCTTGACGCGCAGCAGAGTTTAACTTGAAAGCAAAGTCAAATTCGGCTGCTAAATATGAGCACAGTTTATATAAGTCAGCTTTACCAACCCCTTGATTATCCATCCAATAGCGAACCGCTTTATTTCTAATAAACTGGGCAGTGCGAATTGCATCATCAATAGCTTGGTATTGTTCCTTAGATCCCTTTAGTAGTTTGGCTTCTCTTACTATCATCTGTATATTTTATTATTGAATATTGCAGATAAAATAATATTATATCGCGAATGCGATTCGTTTTTTCATGATTTTGCGTAAGAGGGTGTTTGTAACAGAGTTTTAGCCTTAACCCAAGCGTATTCAACTATGGAGTTCTCTTGGCTATTCCCGATGAATTGGGAGAGCTACGTCCGTCTTAGGTTGGGGTAGTTCACTATACGGAATGACTCAAGTATGGTTACACTACCGACATAGTAATCACTGTTGGTGGAATTCCGAGCAATGTATAGAAATGCTAAAATATTTACTGCTATTTTTCTGTTGGTGTTTTCTCTGGTTGTTTCTATCAACTTTGTTGCGATCGCTCAAAATAGTTCAAATGTCCCTTCTGTAAATTTTGCATCCTCTCCAACTTGTTCAGTTCCTTCGGCTCTGAGAACTGAACAAGTCATTGCTGATCATGTTGGGAACGAAGTTAAGATGGGCGATCGCATCAGGGTAAGAGTTAAAGGATTGTCAGCAGCAGCCACAAGTGCAACGCCTAAAGGCAATTCATTTGATCCTCGCCAATTAGTGTTGTACCTGAATGGCTATCAGCTAGAGAATCTCCACGGAGAACCAGTTAGCGTCATGGAGCAGGGTGAAGATCAAAAGACAACTCTTAATAATGATTGGTTAGCCTTTCAGCTTGAACGTAGTGGTGTATCTGAAACTGCATGGAATTCCCTGCTTGGTGGAACAATCAAATCCAGTATTAATGCGATCGTTGGAGTCGGCTGTCCTGGCAAAGTTGCTATTTTGGTGAGCGATCCTCTGTCACCTCCTCAATTAAAAATAGTTCTGTTTTCGTGGCGATTTTGGCTGTGTCTTCTTCTTGTTATAGCTCTTGTGTTGATATTTATTAGGTATGGTCGAGACAGTCTACGTAGTCCTGGAATCGAAGGAATTTACTCTAAAAAAGAAGTAATCAATGGTGAGGAAAAGTTGATTACAAAAGAGTTTATGCCTCGAAAGAAACAACGTTGGGGAATTGGTAAGTTTTTTCTGGGTTCAAAAGAAGAGTATAAAAATCCGTTCAGCCTATCGATAACTCAACTTGCTTTCTGGACATTTCTAATTTTTTCTGCTTACCTGATTATCTACGGCATCACAGGAGATTATACCAATATTCTCACTGGACAATCGCTTATTTTATTAGGAATTAACTCTGTCACTGCATTTGGTAGTTCCTTAATCGATGGGCGTGGTACTGAGAAAGAAAGAAAAGGTAGTCAAAGCATTTCTGAAGGGTTTTTCACGGATATATTATCGGATATTAATGGAGTAAACTTTCATCGGTTCCAAACATTTATTTGGACAGTTGCCATCGGACTATTCTTTGTTTGGGAAGTGATTAACAATCTCGCAATGCCGGAATTTGATGATACACTTCTGACACTACAAGGAATCAGTTCTGCAACATATCTTGGACTTAGAGGGCAAGAGCAGCATGGAATGACAAAAGATCCGGAATCTACATCTAAAGAAGGTAATTTATCAGGAGAAACGCCTCCACCAGAAGACGATCACACTGCCACTAAGTAGCTTGGCGCAATTAAAGTTAACTGGCTAAGGCTGTCATTTGTCATTCGTCATTTGTCATTAGTAAGGGTTTTAAGCTTATTTACGTTTCGTAACATACTTGAATTTTTTCGCACCAACGTACTTAATACTTTGTCAAGCTAGTTTTGAAGGTTTGTAGTAAGCACTTTAGTGCTTAAAAAATAAGGACTAAAGTCCTGACTACGAACTTTTAAGCTTCCTCGGTCTGAAGACGCGGGGATTTCTGAAGAGTCCACAAGTAGACTTTCTTAGGCATACTTAAAATGCCTCTACCTACTCCACTTAAGTCAAACTTAAATATCGCAGCTACTTTTCT
>NZ_JAIVFV010000061.1 GCF_020829445.1 Nostoc sp. CHAB 5836 | reverse complement strand
TGTGGTGTGCTTACGCATACGCCGCAGGTATTGCGCGAATCGACAAAAAACCTAAATTTCATAAACCGTAACTTGGGCTAAGTATCTTAACGGAATTTGCTCTTGGAGATATAAGTATCGTATTTTCTCGAATCTCTTTATCTAAGCAGAGTCCGTGAGGAATTGCTGTCAAAATCAAGATTTTTTGTTGCTGAGTTAGTTTAATCGGAAATTTAGGTGAGGAAGCAGATGCAGCTGTTACTCCACTAGGATTTGAATTTTCTTTAAAATTTGTTGATAACTTCGCTTGCTGTTTTTTGATTTCCTGTTCAACTTCTTGAATTTGCGTTTGAACTTCCTTAATTTCCTGCTCTAATTGAAAACGAGTAGCTGCATCAACTTTAATGATTTTTTCTCGTTGTAGAAATAAAAGCTTATTTTGCAACAACTCATAATTATCTTGCAGTTGTTTGTGAATATCTTGCGTCATCGCTCAGTCCTCTATACTAAGTATCTAGGATACCTGATAACAGGCAAGGCGATCGCAAAGGTGACCAAAGATATCGAACACCATTTTAGTAAAAACTTATTAATTTGTTACATATAACGAGTTTGTTAAGTTTTCAGTTCTGCTTGATATTCTTCATTCAAAGCCTCGATAAAAAACGAACTAACAGCAAAGCAGAAGTTATTTATAAAGATAATATTAAAAAAATAGTAAAGATACTCGTAAAGTGAGAACCTTTATTACAAGTATGAATATACACAATTAATAAAGATGAACCCTCAATCTAGAAATCCTATTCGTTTATTAAAAGATTCGCGTACTTTAGTTACTCCAATACATAAATTAGTTTTATTACTATTTATTCCTTATGGAATATTTATCATAGTTTCACTATTTATTCCTAATAATTTATCTATTTTATTAGGTTTTTTGTATGGACTATCTATTCAGACTATCTCTAAATTCTCAGCTTTTTTTTATATTTATCAATATCTTATAAATAGTGATACTACTATTTATAACTCTCTCAAATTTGTGATTGGTAAGTACCTCCAAATACTTCTTTGTAACGTATTAATTTATTTAATCACTTTACCTGCTTTTTTATTATTAATAGTTCCTGGAATATATGTTAGCAATCGTTTAGCATTTGCTCCCTACGCAATTGTGATTGAAAATTGTTCGGCAGCAGATGGGATTAGACAGAGTTGGCAATTAGTTAAAGGAAAATGGTGGTCTGTTTTTTGGGCTTTATTAGTCGTATCGATACTTCTATGGATACCCATAATACTTATTCCATTTGTTGCTGCTAATGCTTTTAGTGTTTCAGGCTGGGAGGTTTTTTTGGGAACGTCACCTTCACTTTATGCCAATATTATATCTTCATTAGTTGTTGGAGCATTTATACTAATGTCAAATCCAATATTGATAGCTTATGAATTACTTTTGTATATGAATTTGAGAGCTTTGAGAAGTGGAGAATAAAATATGCTCATAGGTGTTGAGTGAACAATAAAAAATAATCAAGCTAAAAATTCTGTATCCATTCAGCGAATTCTCCGATTTCAAATATTTCATTATGGTCAGATGGTTGGCGAGCCGGGTCAGGATTTTGTGGTGATGATAATCGCCTATAAATATAATCACACTCTATCCCATCTAATTTAGTCTGTTGTGTAATTTTCCAGTCTTCAATGCAAGCACCTGTTAAACAACTACCAGTTAAATCAGCTTTGTCAAGGTGTGTTTTAATTAACTTTGTCCTTGATAAATCAGCATCTTGTAAATTTGTTTCTCTCATGTCTGTGCTAATTAGACTTGCGTCTGCTAAATTAATCCCAGATAAATCTAATCCTCGTAATGAAAAACCTTCGAGATTTTTTCCTTGTCCCATTCTCGTAACCAATAATTCTCGAATTTGCGAATTCTTCAAATAGCTTTGACTAAAGTTAACTTGATATAGCTTCTTACATTCAAACCAGTTAGTTCGCGTAATATTAGCTTTTCTCAAATCAGCGTTGTTAAGTCTTGCATAAGAGAAGTTGGCATCTGTTAAATTAGCTCCTCTAAAGCTGGTTCCTCCTATAGTCGTAAAGAAAAGTGCAGTTTTCCAAATAAAACAATATTTCTCATCTCCATCTGATGCACACCAACCGATATAAGCACCAGGGGCCGCTAAAAGTATAACTGCGATCGCAGCTTCAATTCCAGTTTCAAACAATGTCATTAATAGAGTTATCAGCCATAGTACAATCCCAACAAAACCTATTGTCCAAACCCAAGCCTTACCAATTGTTCCTGCTATAACCCAAAACAAAGCCTCGACAATTGTTATTCCGACAGTTATTAATCCAAATAAAAATATTCCAAAAAACCAAAATGTACCCGAAAACCAATCTGGAAACCCAGGAGGTAGATTAGTTGCAAATATTGCCGCAATTACAAAGATAAAACACAGGACGGCAGAAATGAAACCAGCACCGATAATCCACAATCCAGACCAAACTCCCATAAAGCCCAATGCACCATTACCAGAAGAACTTGCAGCCGCTATTAGAGTTAAAATTCCAGAAGTTCCAAAAATCAAAACTATTATCCAGCCCCAACCCCCAGCTGCCCAAGTTGCAAAAAGAGTAAAAAATAGAACCAAACTGCCAAAAGTTGCAAGAGCGATCGCTCCTACGGTTGCTTCAATACCCTTGTTAAAAATAATGATATGAAACAGTGTAAAAACTATCAAACTAAAGAAAGTAAATGACAAGAAAATTTCACTACTTGGCTTAAATATAAAATTATGTAAGGCATAACCAAAACTTATGAAAGTAGAAGCTAATAGTATTGATAAGAGTAATGAAAACAGAATTAATATAATTACATAGTAACGTCGTAATCCGGTAATTGTATAACTAAAGTTTGCACCAATAAGATTAGCATTAGTAAAATTGGCTCCTCGAATATCGCAATAGGAAAAGTCGGCATATCTGAGGTCATTACCTTTAAAAGTTCGACCTCTAAGATTTGTACGACGATAATTTTTATATGCTTTTGAAGGTAAAACGTCAAGTTTGTCTTTGACTTCTTTAGGAATAGGTAAATTAACTCCAACAATCCTTGTAATATTTTTTCCTGGTTCAACTAACTTGCCCAATTCATCTGTTGCACTATCCAAATTTCCACGGGCAAACATTGCCATTCCTTGAGCATAACTACATAGTGCTGTGAATTCGTCTGCGAAAGTCTTTCCAAGTGTTTTTAATAGCGATGCCATTCGGATAATTTCAGATTTATCATTATGGTTCAAGTTAGCAAAAATCAAAGCCAATTCATGGGCTGCTTGTCTAGGACGTGTCTGAGCTAACGCTGTCAGCCATTGAGCTTCAGCTAAATCTCGAATATATAAGTCATCACTATAAAGGTCTTGATGAACGTAACCTATGATAAACTCAGATAATTGCTTGACTCTTTCTTGCCCAAATTTTTCATGTTTTTTCAATTGGCTTAATAGCTGATTTCGTACTTCGACATCCATCTCATAAAGTTCGTATCCCACTTCATGACAAAATCCAGAAAGAAGAACATCTGCAACAGCTTCCCAAGGAACATTGAGTAATTGACCATGAATATCTAGGCAAAAGTGTAGCCGCAAGCGATACAATAAATCAGGAGAGAGTGCAGCTGCAATAGCTGCATGATAAGCAAAAAACAAATGTGGTTCGCCAAAATGTTCCTCAAAAGATGCAATGCGTCGGGTTACAATTTCCGATTTTCTTTCATCAACCGAAATAGTTGAGGAATTTATTTCACTCATTGCCTATATCCCCCAAAGAAATTGCCCCGTAATATCCTAATGGCATTATCTAAACCATGACGACTCAATTCAAACATTGGAACAATCTTGGCGATTTCATTAGCTGTTGTACCGAACCAACGCGAACGTGGCATGGGATTGATCCAAGCAATATATTTAACACGTTTTCTCAAAAATTCTAGAAAATTTTCTGTTAATTTAAGTCTTTCTGAATTAAATCTTCCCCGTGCTGCACCTGCATCACTAAAAAACAGCACAACTACATTCTGAGATTGAAAACTACCGAAAAGATCATGAATTAGTTCTGCTTTTTGAAAATAAGAGTCTTGGTAAAGATATTCTATTGGACAGTTATGAAAGTAATATGTATTAGCTTGTTGTAAGCGTCCTCCTCTAACAGCTGTTTCAGTTAATCGTTCCGAAAAAATATGAAAAGGTAACATCGAGCCATCGCGATCGATAAGTAATATCAAATTTGTTTTATTGACTTTGGGTGGTACTAATATTGGTTCCAGAAATATACTTTGTTCTACGATTTTTTTAATTGTTGCATCAACATCTAGTTCCGTTGGCAGACCTTGCCTGATAACTCTACGTAAATAACGCCAGCTTTGCTTCATCTGCCGACGAGTCACAGGAAAATATTCATCAGTAACAACAAAACTATCAGGTTTTTTGATTTTTCTTGTTTTTTTTCTATTGTTAGCATCTGTTAATGAAGAAAAGGGCAACTTCTCATCTGCTTGCCATTTTCTTTGTAAATATGGACTGGAATCAATTTGAGAAATACTATGCTTACGTAAAGATAGAAAACTACGGATAATATTTTGAGCATCTACATTGACTTCGGTAAATCTTCTAAAAATTATATATACAAAAATTAGAGCAATCAAAATAAATAAAAATATCCAAATCCAAATATTATATTGAATGGAAGACCCATTTATTTCAAATGACTGTATATCTTTAGCACCGCGATTGTCAGTGACTTGTAACTTAACATAAGAATCTGTCTTAGCTTGCTGTAAAGCAGTTTCAGAGGTAATTATTCCCTGCAAAACTGCTTTTCCATTTCCATAATTAGTTAAATTTAGCCATGAAGGTTTTTGTTGAGCAGTAACAGTCAAAACGTCATTTCTATTTAAGTCTTTGGCTTCAATATTATATATATATAATTCGCCTATTTTTACCTCTGTTACAGGTTGACTTAAAAATTTTGGGGGAAAATTTACTAATAAAAATAACAAATTAATAATTATAACAATTGTAATTGTACTTAAAAATGTTATAATTAAAAATTTTATCTTCATAATTGAATTAACAAGTGAACGAATATTAATTAACCATCTTTGATAAGGATTTAAGGAAATTTTAGATTCAGAAATAATGGAGCTTGATGAACCTGAATTGACATAGTTATTATCGTTTACTATGACTTTTTCAAAATAATAATCGAATAACCGCTTTTCTTCCTCAGATTTGACCCATAAAGTCTGACATAACCTTTTCAAAGCAGCTTTGTCACTAATTCCAAACCCACCTTGCAAGGACTTTAAAACTAATTTATACTCATCAATCCCAAGTGGTAAACCAGCATCCTGTAACCTAGTAAATAGTTCCAGCAAGGGTAAGTTATTAGCGTCCACGACTCCCTCTCAAATATCGCAGATGGTCATCCCAAGTCTTCAACAATACCTCCGCATAGGGCAATTTCCCATCCAATTCCAATTTTGCTAAAACCTCATCTTCGGGATACCTACGCAAAACGCGAAACCAATCAATTAACTCGCTGGTAGTGACTTTCTTTCCGGTTTCTCCCTTATCTTTCGCCATATCGTCACGCAATTTCAAAAATCTTGCCAGAGCTTTATTTATCAACGCTTCTGGTGCTGCGGGAAAGTGACTGTTAACTATTTCGACTAACCTGGGGATGCTAGGAAATTCCACTTTGTGAAACAGACACCTCCGCAAAAAAGCATCGGGTAAGTCCTTCTCGTCGTTGCTGGTAATAAAAACTATTGGTGCTGCTTTGGCTTGAATATTTTCTCCTGTTTCATCAACAATAAAGCGTTGTTCATCAAGTTCCAAAAGTAAATCGTTGGGAAAATCAATGTCAGCTTTATCGATTTCATCAATTAAGACCACCGTGCGCTCTGTATTTTGAAATGCACGTCCCAATGCTCCCCATTGTACATAGGTTGCAGGATTGGTAATACGGGGTATATCTTCATCTTTAATCATTCTTGCCGTAGCAGCAAGTTGAGCATCTCTTAGTCTACCGACAGCATCGTAGGTATAACGTCCATCTTTTGCACGGGTGGTAGATTTGATATACCAGGCTTCTAATGGTAAATCCAATTCGTAGGCAACTGCACGTGCTAACCGAGTTTTACCGCATCCCGGTTCACCTTTGAGTAGTAACGGACGTTCGAGGTAAATTGCTAAATTTACCGCTTCGATTAACTCATCGTAGGGTAAATAAGGATACAAAAGTTGCCCATTTAGATCGCGATCGCCCAATTTCGGCTGTACTTTTCCTGTATACTCAAGTTGTTTATAATTCACAGTGTTAACCACTTATCTTTTACTTCATACCAGTTACACTCACAGCGATCGCATATCTCCGAAAATGCCAGTTCAGGAATGCCACTGTCGCTATTGTCTAAAATTTCTTGTCCGAGGTCGTTTTTTTGACTAATTACTTCAGTCAAAGGTAATTCATCAAATTCCATCTCTACTGTATTCAACCACTCGTTTAGCTCATGCTTACAAAATCGATTGATAACGGGTAATTTAACGGGTATTTTGGCTTCCCAATTGGGTTCAATTCTCTCAAAAAATAGTGTTTCTCGCGTTCCCACACAGCCTTCATAGTCTACAAGTAACATTAATAATCTGTATTTTTGCGTAGATGATGCTGTCTTTCGTGCCTGTGTTGCTAGTGGTAGCCAAAATTCATGGATTAATTTCTCTAAATAATTTTCTGGCATACAATTAACGTCGTGAAAAATCAGCACAACGTTTTGTGTTTGCCAGCATTGATAAACGCGATCAATTATTTCTGGAGCTGTATTTTGTCTGTGCAAACCAAAACGTCCCCCAAGTTCTCGCCAAAGGGTAGAAATATCTGTTCTACGTCCGATGCGATGGAGTTCTACGGGTAAGGGTAAGGTTTTGTTAGTCGTTCCGCTGTCGATATGTTGCGTCACTAGACGATTCAGCAGCCAACGTTGTCCGTAGTCGGGACAACCGTGGATCAGAAACGCACCAATAGATTGTGATCGCACAAATTTTTTAAACGCGAGAATTTGGTCTTTATAGCCTAATTTTAATAAAGCCAGGTATAATTTTTGACTATTTACGCTGCAATTAATACTTCCAATTTCTAGCTTGAGAACTTCCCGTTGTGTTTTTGCTTCTTCAATTTCTTGAACAAGCTGAAACAATACTAAAGGGTTTGCTTCGGTAATTTCTTTACCCTTTAGAAATAAAATCTTTTCATCTAGGAGTTCAACTAGTTGCAGTAATTTCTCAAGATGATTCATGTAAGTGGTGACACATACCGTAACAGTTAGTTCCGAGAGTGCCATCTCAAGACAACTTGATTTTATCTAGCTACATCGCCAACACACTCTATTACAGATATATACCAGAATTGTTTTATTTGTAAAAGGGGTGCAACGACTGTGGGAATCATAACTAATTACCCGGACTTGATATAACTCAGCACTTAACACGGGCTAAACCATAGCTATCCGTTAACAGCACTCTTAATACCCCTACTGAGCATAGGTGAGTGGATCTACGATTCCCAATTCGGCAAAAGCTGCTAGCCGTAAGCGACAAGAATCACACACACCGCAGGCGACATCTCCACCGGTATAGCAAGACCAAGTTAGCTCCCAAGGAACTCCCAATTGGTTCCCCAGTTGGATAATTTCAGTTTTTTTCAAGTTGATTAGGGGTGCAACAATATTAATTGGTTGTCCCTCACGCCCTTGTTTGGTTCCCAGGCGAAAAACTTCCTGCATTGCCTGGATATAGTCGGGACGACAATCAGGATATCCTGAGTAATCTAAGGCATTGACACCGATATAGACACGCTCTGCTGCGATCGCTTCGGCATAAGCAAGAGCAAAGCTTAAAAATATGGTATTACGAGCCGGAACATAGGTGACAGGAATATTTTGAGACATTTCATCCAGCGATCGCTCCTGGGGTAAATCAATGGCGTTATCGGTAAGGGCTGAACCACCCCATTGTCGTAAGTCAAAATTAACTACCTGATGTTTTGCGATCGCCGCTTTTTGAGCAACGGTGACGGCTGACTGTAACTCTCGTCGGTGTCGCTGCTGGTAATCAAAGGAAATAGCATGACATTCACAGCCATCAGCCTGAGCTTTGTACAGAACAGTGGAAGAGTCTAATCCCCCAGATAACAAAATTACAGCTTTCATGTCAGTTGCAAATTTTGGATTTCAAATCGCCAAATCACACCTTCATAAGATGCCCAAACTATCTATACAAAAGATATTTGGATTACGGGAACCGATCACAAACTTTGAAATTCTTCATAAACATAGGCTCTATGTTACCATCTGGATGGTTTTAGACGGATAGTAACCGGCTTTCGAGTATAAACGCCAACGGCCGTAGCGTCTCTAAATTTGGTGGTTGAGGAGAGAATAATAGTGCAAAATAGCATATCAGTGGCAGAACCGAATCCATATACACAGCGCAACCAGCCACGACCGATCCGCATAGGCGTGATTGGAGTGGGTAACATGGGACAACACCACGCTCGTGTGCTGAGTTCAATGAAAGATGTTGAACTAGTGGGAGTGGCAGATATTAACGTTGAGAGAGGGTTAGAAACTGCCAGCAAGTATAAAGTGCGTTTTTTTGAAGATTACTGTGACCTGCTACCCCTTGTGGAAGCAGTTTGTGTAGCTGTTCCCACTCGTCTGCACTATGCCGTGGGTATCAACTGTCTGTTGGCGGGAATTCATGTTTTGATTGAAAAACCGATCGCAGCCAGTATTTCTGAGGCAGAGTCTTTAGTAAATGCCGCAGCTGAGTCTGGGTGTATCCTGCAAGTAGGTCATATTGAGCGTTTCAACCCAGCTTTTAAAGAACTGAGCCAAGTCCTGAAAACTGAGGAATTGCTGGCGCTAGAAGCCCACAGGATGAGTCCTTACTCTGATCGGGCAAACGATGTTTCGGTTGTGCTGGATTTAATGATCCATGACATCGACCTACTTTTGGAATTAGCTGCTTCCCCAGTCACGAAATTGACTGCTAGCGGTACTCGCGCCCTAGACTCTGGTTATTTAGATTACGTAACTGCCACCTTGGGGTTTGCTAATGGTATTGTTGCTACTTTGACTGCTAGTAAAGTCACTCACCGAAAAATTCGCCGGATTGTCGCCCATTGCAAAAATTCATTCACTGAGGCAGATTTTCTCAAGAATGAAATTTTAATTCACCGACAAACCACTGCCAATTCTCTCACCGACCACCGACAAGTACTTTACAGGCAAGATGGTGTGATTGAAAAAGTCTACACCACCAATATTCAACCCCTGAGCGCAGAGTTAGAACATTTTGTCAACTGTGTACACGGTGGCAATCAACCCTCAGTAGGTGGTGAACAAGCTCTCAAAGCCCTAAGACTGGCAAGTTTGATTGAGCAAATGGCCCTAGAAGATCGAGTTTGGAATCCCTTAGACTGGCAATCGGAACCGAGAGTACAATCATTGACTCCGACAGCTTAGAAGAAGAAAAGGGGATGAGGGGGATGAGGGGGATGAGGGGGATGAGGGGGACAAGGTAAAATTTTCTCTCTTTTCTCCCCTACTTTGCTACAGCCGCAACCTCAGAAGAAAACCCTAAAGTATGTTTTTAAATTTGCCATCAAATCTTTAGATCCTCTCTAGTCTTTTAAAAAACCGACTAAGGGGGATCTAAAAAATTAGACAATAAAACCTAGTGGTTCGTTCCATTAATTTTGTCAAGTTCGTAGTGAGCGATTTATCGCTCAATCTCAAGGGCTAGAGCTACTTACGAATTTTTATAACCCTCGAAATTAATCAAACAGATCCCTAGACTTGCACTCGGCTTACTCTGTTTCTGTGTTGCGATACCAACTTTCATAATGCAGCAATTTTAGGAATTGACTCAATGCTTGAATGGATAACTAATACTATCAACTATTTTGGCTATTGGGGAATCGCCCTATTAATGTTCCTAGAGAACCTTTTTCCCCCGATTCCTTCAGAATTGATTATGCCACTGGCTGGATTTACAGCAAGTCCATATCAACCAGGAGGGGCAAAACTCAATATCATTGGTGTGTTTTTCGCAGGACTTTTGGGTTCTGTATTGGGCGCACTTATTTGGTATTACCCGGGTAAATTTTTGGGCGAAACCCGTTTGAAAGCTTGGGCTGACAAGTATGGCAAATGGCTGGCTATATCCAGTAAAGATATCACCAAGGCTAAAAAGTGGTTTGACCGACAAGGTACAAAAGCAGTATTAATTGGTCGTCTTGTACCAGGAATCCGCACCTTGATTTCTGTTCCCGCAGGTATCAGTAATATGCCCTTACTACCATTTCTGTTTTACACAACAGTAGGTAGCGCGGCTTGGGTGGGTTTGCTAACATACTCAGGATACGCGTTGGGTAGTCAGTATGAACTTGTGGACAAGTACCTTGCTCCTGTATCGAAAATCGTACTTGGAGGTCTGGTTTTGGCATTTGTTTTCTGGATATTCAAGCGCCAGTTAAGACGCACTAGAAGATGAAACACGGACGCTTTTGGTTTGAAAGCAGTGAAAGCAGGGGTTACATCTGGCCAAAATTCGCCTACACTATGCCAAATAATACTAGATGTGCGAAGGCATGAGCTGATCAGAGGTATGGCCGGAATTAATTTTTGGCGTATTTCTAGCTACACTTGACGCAACCTAGAATTTCTGGTTGCTCGCATTTTTGTAAGATGAGCATGACAACTTTTTACAGTTAAGTTTGAACTAGGAGCTTTCATGACAGACCAACCTTCCGCCGCTACCCCGATTAATGCTGCTGCTATACCGATGAATCGAGTGTCAGCATCGACTCCCATCAATGCTGTTAATCCTGCCAAGCCAGGCGGTGTTCCAGGGAAAACTATTCTCAGTGTTGATTTAGGCAGAACTTCCACAAAAACTTGTGTAAGCCGCGAACCGAATAATGTGGTGTTCGTACCTGCCAACGTGAAGCAGATGTCAATAGAACAAGTACGCGGCGGTGTTTTTGAAGCCAGGGCTACTGACCCCTTAATGGATTTGTGGCTGGAGTATCAAGGAAATGGATATGCTGTTGGTCAATTGGCAGCAGATTTTGGGGCCAATCTAGGAGTCGGACAATCTAAGGTAGAGGCTGCACTGGTAAAAGTGTTAGCAAGTGCAGGCTACTTCAAACTCAAAGACGATATTTCGGTTGTACTTGGTTTGCCTTTTCTTTCCTTAGAGCAATTTGAAAAGGAAAAAGCACAGTTAATCAGCCAAGTAGGTGGGCCTCATGTCTTGAACTTTCGAGGCGAATCTGTGTCGCTGAACGTCAATAAAGTTTGGGTAATGCCAGAGGGCTACGGCAGCCTGCTGTGGTCTGAAGCTCAACCGAAGAAAAGTCCTGGCAGTCCCGATTTTACAAAAATATCGGTGGCGATCGTTGATATTGGACATCAAACCGTCGATCTTTTGATGGTAGATAACTTCCGCTTTGCCAGAGGTGCTTCTAGGAGCGAAGACTTCGGTATGAATAAGTTTTATGAATTGGTGTCTGCCGAAATCGAGGGAGCAGATAGTCAATCTCTAGCGCTGATTTCTGCTGTTAACAAACCCAGAGGTGAACGCTATTACCGTCCTAAAGGGGCTAGCAAGCCCACTAACCTAGATGATTTTCTTCCCAACCTTACGGAGATGTTTTCTCGCGAAATTTGTAGCCGTGTGCTAGCCTGGTTGCCAGAACGTGTCACCGATGTAATTCTCACTGGCGGGGGTGGTGAGTTCTTTTGGGACGACGTTCAACGTCTGCTCAAAGAAGCAAAGATTAATGCTCATTTAGCAGCACCTTCACGACAAGCGAATGCTTTGGGGCAGTATATTTATGGAGAGGCCCAATTATCCTCCAATCGCGCTGCTAGGGCATAAAGCTGATGTTCCAATGGTCAAAAAAGGTAGTTAAATCCGTCACGTTCAACCCAGAGCTTGCTGATGAAAGCTTGTTAGCGCAAGTAGAAAGTTATTTGGAAAAACAACCAGACAAGACTTTCAGCGACCTCTGTAAAGAAGCCTTATGGCAATCTTTATGTGTACCGGAACCTCTACAACCTGCTCCACAAACAGCAGCAACACCGATTGAACAACAAATCGGTGAGCTGCAACGTCAAGTGGCTGGACTTGAGGAACGTTTTTTTGCCAAGGGATCTAATCGTTTGGAGGCGATGGAACACCATCTACTGCAACTTTCTCAACAAGTTGCACAACTGGCGCTGATAGTCAACGATCGCTCGTTTATTCCGTCTGCAAGTCAATTAGAAGTAGTAAATAATACTTCTTATCCGGTTGCTACCCCTCCTCAAGAGGTTGACCCTGTAATCAGTCGCCTTAGTCAGTTTCTCGATGATTTTTAAGGAACAATTAGATTTGGGGACTTCCAATTTAAAAAATACTCAACTACTTCTTGTGGGGTGGGCGACACCAGCGTCCGTAGTCAAGGGCGGGCATTTCCGCCCACCCCACAAGATTGAATAATTTATTTATTGGAAGTCCCTTGTGAGCAGTTTTTGCTCCTCTCAACAATCCTTAATAGTTAATACTATTAAGGATTATTAATGTTTATTGAGATTTGTCTAGATGGCGCGATCGCTCTTTTTCTCAGGTGCGTTAGGAAGACAGTAAAGGCACCTAATTTTGCCAAAACTACTTAGGTAAAAGCTGCCGCAGTGCTGCCACAAGTTGGTCAACACTTTCCTTACGACTATTAAAACCCATCAGTCCGACGCGCCAGACTTGATTAGCTAGTTCGCCAAGACCACCGCCAATTTCAATATTATGTTCATTGAGTAATTGCCGGGCGATCGCCTTACCGTCTACCCCTGCTGGAATGCGGACAGTGGTAAGCGTTGGCAGTCTATACTGCTCTTGGACGTGCATACTCAGTCCTAAATTCTCCAACTCTTCCCAGAGATATTCTACGTTTTTTTGATGCCGTTGCCAGGAGTTTGCTAATCCCTCTTCTGCAAGCAAACGCAGTGCTTCCCGCAATGCATAGTATAAATTAATCGGTGCTGTATGGTGATAGGTGCGTTCAGGGCCCCAATACTTGCTCAGTAAGGACATATCCAAATACCAGTTTGCAACCTTCCTTTGGCGCTGTTGCAATTTCTCAACCGCACGCGCACTCATGGTAAAAGGCGAAGCACCAGGGGGACAACTCAACCCTTTTTGGCTACAACTATAGGCGAGGTCAACTCCCCAAGTATCTAAAAACAAGGGGACACCACCCAAACTTGTCACCGTATCCACCAGCAGCAAAGTGCCAAATTCAGCACACAAATCAGCAACCCCTTCTAAGGGTTGACGTGCGCCAGTGGAGGTTTCGGCATGAACTAAAGCTAAAATAGCTGGACGATGAGTTTTTAAGGCAGTTTGGAGTTCGTCGAGGTTGAAGATTTGTCCCCAAGGTTTGGTAATGGTTCGCACATCTGCACCATATCGTCCAGCCATATCCACAAGGCGATTACCAAAGTAACCAGCTACACCAATCAAAACCACATCACCTGGTTCTACAGCATTGGTGATGGTTGCTTCCATTGCGGCTGTTCCCGTACCACTGACTGCAATAGTGAGTGGGTTTTCTGTTTGCCATACGTAGCGTAGCAACGACTGAATTTCATCCATGAGTGCGAGAAAAGCTGGGTCAAGATGCCCAAGGGGTGAGGTATTCATCGCCTGGAGAACTGTGGGATGGGCATTGGATGGGCCTGGGCCCAATAGTAGACGGGATGGGATTTCTAGAGGTGTCAGTTGCAAGTGGTCAGAGTCGTTGATTGAAATTGTTTGCGTCATAATCTGTCTTCGCCTAGACGATACTTACCGCATCATAGAGCGAACGCATCACCAATGTTTTAGTGAATCTTTCCTTTGCCAGAAGATGCGATTGCCGCAAAGTATTACACTGATTAAAACAAATGTGTGACACTGTACTTATTCACTTACCCAGAGACATAATTATGGTTTTTGCTGGCAACCGACCAAATAATTTAGGTATTAGTAATGGTAAATTAGCGCCCTGCCCTAATTCCCCTAACTGCGTTTCTAGTCAGAGTGCGGATGCAACTCACAAAATTGCACCACTAAGTTTCACATCTACTCCAGAAGAAGCGATTACTAATCTTAAAAAGATTATTCAGTCTTTACCAAGAACCAAAATCATTACCGAAAGTCAAGATTATTTATATGTAGAATTTAAAAGTGCTTTACTGCGATTTGTCGATGATGTAGAATTCTATTTAGACCGGAATGCTAATGTTATCCAAGTGCGTTCAGCTTCCCGCTTAGGTCAGAGCGATTTAGGTGTTAATCGTCAACGAATAGAGACAATTAGAACGAAGTTCAAGTAATTTGTAATTAAGCTTGCGAACTTAATGGGCAAGCTTAATTACAAATTACGAATTAGTTAAACCGGAGTAGATAAGTAGAGCGGCGTAAATAATTAAAGATTTGTAGTGAACGTGAGTGCGTCTCGTAGAGAGGACTAAAGTCCAATACACTTGGGTTAAGCATTTCCTCCTTCTCTCTTCTCTCTTCTCTCTGTGTTCTCTGCGCCTCTGTGGTTCGTAAAAAAAAGAGTTTCAGCCCTTTTGTAAACCGTATTGGACTTTAGTCCTGATTTGAGGGCTTCAGCCCTCACTACAAAATAATATCAAGATTTTTTACATTACTTAACCTAGGTTGATTTATTCTCACCGACTTACTTAACATTTGCGATCGCAATATTTGTGAAACTTCATTTATTGTCTTAGAGGATGTTTGAAAAGTAGTTAGCTGTATCTTTACACTTGTTGATCCCCCCTAACCCCCCGATAAATTGGGGGAAGAATTAAAGTCCCCCTTTTTAAAGCAATACAGTTCAGTTAAGGATTTCTTTCTTCTCTTTGCGTCCAACTCTTACGAGACGCACTCGCGTTGGCGTCCTTCTCCCAGGGGGAGACGCACTCGCGATGGCGGTTCGTTAAAAAAACTGACTTTTACTGAGAGTTTTAGCCTTAACCCAAGTGTATTGCTTTTTAAGGGGGATTTAGGGGAATGTGAAAATTGGTATAATTATCTGTATATTTAATTGCTCGGAGAAACTATGCAAATAAAAGACATGACGACAGAACGGTTACAAAACTAGATCCGTAATACAGTAGATGAAATTCTAGATGAATACTTCGCTGATCCTGACCAGGGAAACAAAGTTAAAGAGTCGTTCAAGCAAAATTTATTAGAAATACGGCAAAAACGGCTAGAAGGAAGACCTACTATTTCTGCATTGGAGGTCTATAAAAGGTATGAGACAGAGCATTAAATGAGTTATTCTGTGAGTTTTCAACCAGAGTCTATAACTGATTTAGATAATCTGGCTCAAGTGGTGCGACTACGGATTATTAATAAGATTGAATGGTTAAGTATCAACTAAAATCCTTATGGCAAAGACTATTTCAATTACCGATTCACTAGTTCCCAATCCTGTCCCCAAATCAACAATTATTCGTTTGGAGAATATATATAAAATATATGGCAGTGGTGAAACCGAAGTTCGAGCGCTGAACGATGTGAATTTGACTATCAACGAGGGCGAATATTGTTCAATCATGGGGCCCTCTGGTTCAGGTAAATCCACAGCGATGAATATTATCGGCTGTCTAGATCGTCCTAGTATTGGGCACTATTATTTAGATAATCTCGATGTGGCGCAGATGGACGATCGCTCATTAGCACACATCCGTAATAAAAAGCTGGGGTTTGTCTTCCAACAATTCCATTTATTACCCCAACTCACAGCATTAGAAAATGTGATGCTGCCAATGGTTTATGGTAGCATCAATTCAAAAGAAAGAAGCGATCGCGCCATAGAAGCACTGATACGAGTCGGTTTAGCAAATCGTCTCAAGAACAAACCAACTCAACTATCTGGTGGACAACAACAAAGAGTAGCGATCGCTCGGGCGATCGTCAATCGTCCCGTAGTACTCCTAGCCGATGAACCCACAGGCGCACTCGATTCGCGCACAACTGAAGAAGTCTTAGATATTTTTGGCGAACTAAATGCTAGTGGAATCACCGTTGTCATGGTAACTCATGAACCAGAAGTTGCTCGTCAAACCCAGCGCATTGTTTGGTTCCGTGATGGTAAAGTAGTACACTCCAATCTCACACCATCTGACCTGAGTCAGGTTGCTGTGTCATAAACAGCAAGCCTATTTGATTTGTAAGAATTAAAAGCCACAGATCCCCGACTTGTTTAACAAATCGGGGATTTTGTTGATCACCGTTATGGATATGGATTTAGTCTAATTACAAACTCGACGTTTTCCCAGTTTCTGCTTGCGTTGCGATCGGCTTGACGTCGGTGTAACCCATTTCACCAGCTATTGTCCGAAACACCGAAATTTGCTCTTCAAAATCTAGTCCTTCAATTTGGGAAACCAGATCATTAATTGCCTTACTTGGCCGGTAGCTAGCTGGTAAGTCAACCACCGTATCACCCATAGCTACTGCCCAAGCATACCAAACTAACAACTGGTTGTTTTCTTTTATCGCCCCATAGGCACGAGAATATTCTGTATCTTTGCGGTTAACTATATCCCGCATAATATCTAGTTGCTGCTCATCCGATAATTCAAAATAATCTCCTAGCAAAATTGGCGCTAATTCTGGTTCAGCCGCAGCCGGAGCAGCTGGCGTGATGGAATCACCCATTTTTTCATAAACGAAATAGAACCAGGCTAATTTAGCATCAGTATCTAAGGCGTTAAATGCATCCACCAATTTTTGAGTTTCATTGCTCTGGGCTTGAGAAATAGTTTTATCGTAACTTGCAGTCATAATTTTGTTTCCAAGGAAATTTAACAGGCCAAACTAAGTGTTACCAGAGTTTGAGAATCAAATTCTACTATCGATAGAAAGAGTTAAATTAATTGGAAAGTCTAGCTTTAATCTACCTTTTAATAGAGGTAAAAGTCTCTCCTAAGGAAGCAACGAAGCAGTGCATTAACTTGCTAAAATCGCCTTAGCAATAAAAATTTACCTTAAGGTTTTTAATTATGCCAGATGAAGTAAAGCCCAATTTAAATGAAGCTCCCACCCATGATGCCCAATTAGCTGCCGAAAGCATAGCTAGTGGTGAAGAAAAAGCGCCAAAGGTGGATTTTGATGCTGATTATGCAGCTGCACAAAAATTCAGCGTGAGTGAAGTTGATCGCACAGGTGAAGGTGCAGCAGCAGCCGAAGCAGCCACTGCACCTAAATATCAAATCTCGAAGCCAGAAGAGACAAAAGTTCAAGCGCAGTCAACTGGTAATCCTGACGATTATCTAGAGTTAGCAAAGGAAGTTGGGAATTCTAGGACTGAAGGTGTAACTAATGTCAGTGATGATTTAGTACAACAAGCTTTGGAAAAGGGTGAAGCGAAAAAGTAATTTTTTCCTAACATTTAATAGTTAAAAGTTAAAAGTTTAACTATAGCGGTTCTCAGTTGAATGAGGAATAGCAACCCCACCCCCAACCCCTTACAAAGGTAGGTATTTTGTATTTGGTCATTTTTTGACTATTTCACGCGATTTAAAAATTCTGAAACGACTAAACTCCAGTAAATAGTTGAGAATTTTCTCAACTATTTTCGAGATTCCAAAAAACCTACCCTTGAAAGACCCCCAACCCCCTCCCCGCAAACAAGGAGGGGGCTATGATGTATATCACGTATTAGGAAAACTTACAAAGCATCCGGCTCAAGCAAGTCATACAGAGCTTTTTTACCATCTGTCTGACTTTTCAAACACCCTCTTAGACATCTCCGAAAATTAGGTTTTCACCTAAGTTAAGTTGGCTCGAAAAAACATAAATATGTTACGAAACGTAAATAGGCTTAAAACCCTTGTAAATGACGAAGGACAAATGACTAATGACAGCCTTAGCCAGTTAGCTTTAATTGCGCCGACCTACTTAGACAGAATAAAGGTTTGAGATTCTTTTTCCGAGATGTCTATTAGACATCTGGTGAAATTAAATATGCGTTACCAAGAACCCTTGTAGAGACGTAGCACTGCTACGTCTCTACATTCCTTTTGGGAGATGTCTATTGGGCAAAAATCCCGATAACGGCGGCAGGGTAGCTAAACCTATCCAACACGACGGAGGGAACTTATACTGTCGTTTGAAATACCCCCTGGGAGATTAGAGTATAGTCCTGGCCCAAGAGTGTTCTGAAATGCCCCAAAGTTGGCGTCTGTATAGAACCGCCATACACCCCGAATAATGACAATAGATGAGGTTATATCGTTGAAATTATCACCAACGTACCTAATACCATCATTTAGTGATGCATTAACAGCCAGAGGATTACCGCCGGCGAATCCTCCATCTCTATACAAAATTACATCTGGGTCGTTGCTCCCAGTAAAGGCTACACCACCACTATAGGTAGCAGCATCTTCATCATCAAGTTCCTTGATAGCAGGAATTGCTTCAAAGAGGTTCTCTTTCATTTTTTTCTCCTAATTAAGTGTGAATACTTCTTTTTTTTGGCGTTGTATAACTCTATGAGTTATGTTTCGATCTTAGTAGGTAAGCACAAATCAACCTGACTATTTACAAAATGTAAAAAACTCTAATACCAATTCTCTAAGAGGATGTTTGAAAAGTATTTTTAGTAACATCTAAGCCTCCCAAACCTAACCCCCCTAGGGCGTATTTTCAAACTCGAAGATCCCCTCTAACCCAATACGGTTCACAAAAGGGCTGAAACTCTTTTTTTACGAACCACAGGGGCGCAGAGAACACAGAGAGAAGAGAGAAGGAGGAAATGCTTAACTGAACTGTATTGCCCCCTAACCCCCCTTTTTAAGGGGGGAAAAAAACTCTAAAAACCCCCCAATCTATCGGAGGGTTGGGGGGATCTCCAAAGACTGAGATGCTTAAAGAAAGGTTTGAAAACACGCCCTAGCCCCCCCCAACCCCTGGGGTAAATGGGGGTTTCAAAGCCTCTCGACCCTTGTCTAACGACTTCTTAGCGATTTTAAAAGTAAAGCTCTAACCCGTTTTTAGTATAACTATTAACTATTAAATAATGAACGACTATTCATCACTTCTAGTAGTTCGCTAGGCCGCTGAATTAAATAATCTGGATTTTGTTTAGCTAGCACTTCTGGTGAATTAAAGCCCCAAGTTACTGCAATTACTTGGATATTTGCTTTCTTTGATGCTTCTATATCTCTGGTTTCATCTCCAACATAAATAACTTCTTCAGGTTTGAGTTGCTTTTGCCTCAATACATTATTGATGATGGTGGTCTTGCCGAAAATTGTAATTCCTGAGTAGATAAAATCAAATAAGTGATTTAAATCATTAATTGTCAGAAATTGTGTAACATTTTCTTGAGAATTGGAAGTGATAATACCCAGTTTATATCCTTTACTTTGAAGTTCTATTAATGCTTCTTTAATTCCCGAAATTGGCTTTAATTCTGGGATTTTGTTTTTTAATTCCCCTTTAATTTTTTTAACTAGAAAAGGTATCTGAAATAGAGAAACTCCTGAGTACTTAATGATTTCTCGTGATGTTAAGTTTTTCAGGAAAGATAATTGCTCTGGACTTATTTGTCTATACCCAAAGTCTACAGCTAGACGATTAGCAATACTTACAAGGGCATCTACTGTATCAGCAATTGTGCCATCAAAATCAAAAATAATTACTTTTTGGGTCATTATTTGCCTGGATGCGTCAAGATTAGCTAGGGCGTTGCGTCGTAACATTTCTGGCTTAATCCGCCGCAAGGCAGATGCTGGAAATCGTTTATTCCACTCCTGATCTGAGATTTGGGCTAATTCTACCAGGTGGGGAGCGATATTCCCAGGATAAGGCTGAAAGTCTGCAATATCAGTTGTTTGGGCAAACTGTTGATTCCAAGGACAAACATCTTGGCAAATATCGCAACCAGCAACCCAGCCTTGCAAATTAGGTGTAATTGTCTTAGGCAATTCCTCTACCCGATTTTCAATGGTATGATAAGCAATGCAGCGATTAGCATCCACGACAAAAGGCTGAGTAATTGCACCTGTAGGGCAAGCCTGAAGACAACGAGTACAGCTACCGCAGTGTTCTGTATGCGGGCGATCGCTCTCTAATTCCAAATTGGTCAACACTTCTCCCAAAAATACCCAAGAACCATATTCCCGTGTAATTACATTACCATTTTTGGCAATCCAACCAATTCCGGCAAGTTGAGCCAACACTTTATCTTGCACCGGGCCAGTGTCTGCATAATAACGAGTTCGCACGCTTGCATCAAGTGATTCTAGCCATGTAGCTAGCTGCTTGAGTTTTTTATGCATCACCTTGTGATAATCCCTTCCCCAACCATAACGGGAAATTTTGGCATATTCTTCGCCTTTGGGACGTTGATGCGGTGTGTAATAATTTAGCGCCACACACACTAGCGATCGCACTTCCGGCATCACTAAGCTGATATCCTGACGTTTTCGGTTAGCCATCCATTCCATATCGGCGTGATAACCCAGTTCAATCCATGCTTGCAACCTTTGTGCTTCTGTGGCATCTAACCTATCTACAGCAGCAATTCCAACTTGGTGAAAGCCCAACTCGCTGGCTTTTTCTTTCACCACACTGCTGCTTGTTACGGAATACTGATTCATTTTTTTATCTGGATTTTTGCCTAACTAAAGGCAGTTTGATATTACATTATGTAGTCAATAATTTTGATTAAGATTTGTTACTCACCATCCATAGAGGCTGTTTTAAGACTTCCATCGTGAGGAAGATTTACCAATATGTAGCAATCTATCTCAACAGCAGCTTTCTTTTTACCTATTTTTGTATTGAAATTAATATTTAGTTAGCATAATATAGGTAATTCTATGACCTCTGCTGAATTTATATCCCCAGCGCAGTTGACAGAAGAATTCCCGATTGAGGGAATTACACAACCAAGTGTATTGCGTTATTTTGAAACCTTAAATGCAGGAGAATTTGAGGAAACTGCTGCCTTATTTGCGATAGATGGTGTGATGCGTCCACCATTTGAATCTGATATTGTGGGGACAGATGCGATCGCAGCCTACTTAAAACAAGAAGGGCAAAACATTAAAGCTTACCCCAAAACAGGAATAGCCGAGACTGTAGAAAACGGTGACATCCAAATCCAGGTAACAGGAAAAGCACAAACTTCGTGGTGTAGCGTGAACGTTTTATGGCTATTTATCCTCAACCAACAACGGCAAATTTTATATACTAGAATCAAACTTTTAGCTTCTCCCCAAGAGTTACTTGCTTTCCGCCGTTAAAAGTAGCAAATAAATATAATAATGGCTTGATTCTGACTTCTGAATTCTTAATTCTTCAATCACATGACTTGAAAAATAGTAATTTGTGTCTAAGTACGTTGGTGCGAAAAAACCCAAGTATGTTACGAAACGTAAATAAGCTTAAAACCCTTACTAGTGACAAATGACAAATGACAGCCTTACCCAGTTAACTTTAATTGCGCCGACCGACTTATTGAACTAATTCGGGTAAAGTAGCTTCTAGCTTGAGACAATTAGCACCATTAATTTGCAACTGATAATCTACTTTATCCATGAGACGATTCATAATCAGCCAACCATAACCACCTTCTTGTTTTTCCATAGGGTTGGGAGCGTAGTAGCTAGACATATCAAAGCCTTCGCCGTAGTCCCAAATTTCTAGGGCAAAATCCCGGTCTTTCACTTCCAAACGTAGTAAAATCGGTAAATTTGGTTTATTTTTGTGGGCATGACGGACTGCATTTGAGTAGGCTTCCACCAAAGCCAGTCTCAAACGACTTGATTGCCGCGACCAATCAACAGATTCTCCTAGTTGGATTTTCAAACATCCCAGTAGCCAGTTTTCGACAATATTAAGAAAAACCAAGTCACTTGGTACATGAAGCTCACTTTTCATTACTTACAAAATCTCCAGCGAAAGTATAGTTTGATCGTCTTCTTGAACGTGATTATCTGCTTGGATGCGAGCTAGTAAATGATTAAGACAAAGCGGTTGTTGTTCTTGTTGTAAGAGTTGCCAAAGACCATCTTGATTAAGCATAGAACGGTTCACAGGCTCAACCCCAGGCACTGTTTTTGCTGCTAAATCACAATTATTTGATACCATTGCTTCTGTAATTCCATCGCTGGCTAGTAACAATGTGTCTCCAGAACTCAGAACCAAGCGACCAGACTCTGCCTGCCACTTAGGCAAGATTCCCAAAGGAACGCTGCGGACTTTGAGGTAATTGGGATTTTGGGCTAAAGCGGAGCAGCGTGACCATAATAGTGGATAGATATGACCGGCATTAGTGTAGACGAGTTCCTTAGTGGTAGGAGCATAACGCGCTAACACAAGGGTGATGAAATAATTGTTGCTAATTAAATCTTCACTCAAAGCGTGGTTGAGGTTTTGCATGACCACATTTGGCTCGGCTGGTGCTTCTTGAGATAATTCTCGGCGCAAGACTGAAATAATACTAGCCATAAATAAAGCAGCTGGGACACCCTTGCCAGAAACGTCACCCACAGCCAACCACAAATCACCTTTGGGATGAACAAAAACTTCAAAAAAATCGCCTCCGACTTCCCGCGCGGGATAGCAGCAGGCTTGCACCTTCACACCTTTGATGTCAGGTAAACTTTGGCGTAGCAAGTTGTATTGAATTTGGCGAGCCACTTCCAACTCAGTGTGAATCTGTCGTTGCTTTTCTTGGAGGTGCTGGTAGAGTTTTGCTTGAGAGAGGGCTAAGGCTGCTTGTTCAGCAACACCTGCAATCAGTTGGATGTCTTCGTCTTCCCAAGGGCGATCGCGTCCCCATTGGTGGAGGGCCAGCACAGCGAGCATATGCTGCTGGTAGCTAAGTGGCACAACCAGGTGGTGACAAGGATTACCGTTGAATTCATTTTGAGCGAGTTGATACTGAGACGTTTCCAGCACTTTTTCAATTAAAACACTGGGGTCGAAGAAGCAATCTGATACATGGGATTGAGGATCACGGTAGAAGAACTGGTCTGGTGTGAGGCGATCGCCATCTACTGGTCTGAGCAAGCAACTGGTAGCTTCAAATGTTTGTCCAATAGTTGCTACAATCTTTTGCAGCATACTATCGTAGTCTAAAGATTCCCGAATTGCTGTTGTTACCGCATTAAACAAAGATTCTCGCCGTAGGGCCCGACGCAACTCTTGGGTGCGCTTTTTAACTAGGCGATATGTATCAGCGCCTTGCTCAACTAAGGCTCTCAGTCGTTCCGGATTCCAGGGTTTGGTAATGTACTTGAATACCTGACCAGAGTTAATCGCATCCACCAAATCTTCGACATCAGTAAAACCAGTTAACAAAATCCGAATCGTGTCTGGAAAGCGCTCTACAGTGCGACTAAAAAATTCAGTCCCATTCATTTCTGGCATTCTTTGGTCAGAAATAATCACCGCCATCTCGCCAAATTGATCCAAGATTTCCATAGCACCAAAGGCATGATTGGCTTTATATACTTGAAAATCTCGCCTAAAAGTGCGGTAGAGTAAATCTAAGTTATCTGGCTCATCATCTACCACCATGAGCTTAAGTTTTTCCAGCTCCATCTCAGCCATATTAGACTTTAGTTTTCACATATTTGAATTGCGAGATACTATGATGTTTATCCCACCTGATAAATAACAGAAAATCAGAGAAGCTATTCACTTTGAAAATATAACTTTCTCAAAGTTGTAGGTTTCCCTTGATCATCTTCAATTGCTCCACAGCAGAGTTAACTTTATCCAACCAACCCAGAACGCAAAGCCATTACTGCTGCTTGGGTACGGTCATCGGCACATAGCTTATTCAAAATATTGCGAACGTGAGTTTTAACAGTCCCAACAGTGATATAAAGTCTTTCTGCAATGACTGCATTACTACAACCTTCGACAATCAACTGTAACACTTCTAACTCCCTTTCTGTCAGGGCGTAAGGTTGAATTCCTTCCAAATTCTCAAAAGAATCAGGGTTATGGACAATAGTCTTGGTATCGACAAAAGCTGATTCCAACTTTTGAGGATTTTGTTGCGCTTGTTGTAATACAATCCGAGCGATCGCCGGATCGATCCAGGCGTTGCCATTGTAAGTGACTCGCACTGCTTCCAGCAAATTATCGAATTTGATATCCTTCATACAGTAAGAGTCCGCACCAGCAGCAAAAGCTGCTAACACAGCTTCTTTGTTATCCCGCAGCGTCAAAATTAACACCTTTGTCAGTAGCTGCTGCCCGTTAGCAGTAGATTTTAACTCCCGTGTCAACTCAATGCCATCCTTGTCTGGTAAACCAATATCTACAATGGCAATATCTGGTTGTACTATTTTTAACATCTTTAGCCCCTCGACAGCATTAGCAGCTTCACCTACAACTTCAATTTCATCTTTTTGCAGTAGTGCTGTGCGGATACCTACACGGGTTAGGTCATGATCTTCAATTAGAGCGATACGAATTTTACTCATAGCCAACTTCAGCCCTTTACACTACCTTAACCATAAAGTCGAGTTTCGTGACATACTCCTACAGTAACTGCAAGCAGTATAGTGGGAGCTTTTGTTCCCGGAACCAGAGTTGCGAGTTGAGCGTTTTATACCCGGTGAATATTACACTTTCAGAATAAAATTTGGACTGGTTCAGTCCAAGTACAAGCGCCCAAGACTAATTGGTTCAATATGCTTTCTATTGTTGCAGGGCAATTCGCTACGAATTTATGAAATATTGTACTAAGTTCTAATATAAAAAATTTGATAAACTTAACATTCAAGGAAATCTGGTGTGGGAGTTAATCAATAATAGGCTATGTCTAAAGCCAATCAAGCATTTTCAGTCTTGGGAATACCAGTTCATGTCATGGCTAACTATCCAGGCTGGTTGTTAGAATGCCTCTACGCAGGCAAGGGAACTCATGTAGTAACGCTTAATGCAGAAATGATTATGCAGGCAGAGCGGAATCAATTCTTAGCTCAGGTCATTAAAAATGCTGAACTAGTGATTCCAGATGGAGCCGGGGTAGTTCTCTATTTGCGGTGGCTGTTATGGCAAAAAGTCCAGCGTTTTCCGGGGATTGAACTAGCAGAAAAACTTTTGCAAGAACTTGGGCAACAAAAGACACCCGCAAAGGTATTTTTCTATGGAGGAGCGCCTGGAGTAGCCGCAAAAGCGGCAGATTTTTGGCAGGAGCAAATTCCACATTTGAATATAGTAGGCACTCACTCAGGCTACCATTCGGCAGAAGGAGAAGCACAATTGCGACAAACTCTTGCTCAATTGCAGCCGCAAGTGATTTTCGTCGGTTTGGGAGTGCCACGTCAAGAGTTATGGATTGCGGAAAACCGCCATTTTTGTCCCCAGGCAATTTGGATTGGTGTCGGTGGCAGTTTTGATATTTGGTCAGGAAGTAAAACTCGCGCTCCCGCCTGGTTAGGAAATAATAATTTGGAATGGTTGTATCGTCTTTATCAAGAACCTTGGCGTTGGCGGCGGATGTTGGCTTTGCCAGCGTTTGCTGTAAAAGCGTTTGTTTATCGTTTGACAGCGAGGGGTGCAATTAGTTAGGAGTTAGGAGTTAGGAGTTTGGAGTTTGGAGTTTGGAGTTTGGAGTTGGGAGTTTGGGGTTATCAGTGTTATTACTGAGTTAGTGTTAAAGTCTTCAAAAGGTTTTAAATTTTCTTTGTTTCTTTTTTAAATTCCCAGGCGAAACCTGGGAATCCTTATTTTTGAGAGGAATGTCACATCTGAGCCGCCAAACTGTTTGGTTGTGGATATGAGGAAAATTTAACAATGCCAGTATTAACAACTCAAGTTAAGACCGATAAATCTGTTCATGGAGAGGACTGTGAAACTCAACAGCACGGTAGCAATATTACTGCAAAGGTGCAATTGCAATCTGTAACTAAGACTTATACTAACGGCACTCACGCCTTGTTGAATGCGAACCTTGAGGTAAAAAAGGGAGAATTTCTGTTGATCACGGGGCCAAGTGGTTCTGGGAAATCAACGCTTTTGAAACTGCTGTATGGTCAGGAGTTGCCTACACAGGGAGAAGTAATTGTTGATGAATGTAATGTAGCGGATTTACAGGGCGATCGCTTGTCATTATTTCGACGACGGATTGGTATTGTTTTTCAAGACTACAAACTAATTACCCAACGAACAGTAGCAGAAAATGTGATTTTTGTGCTGCAAGCTCAAGGGTATACCCGTAAAGAAATTCAACGACGTTTGGAACCAACTTTAAAGCTGGTAGGTTTGCTGAGTAAAGCTGACTGCTTTCCAGATCAACTGTCTGGGGGAGAGCAACAGCGAGTGAGTATTGCTCGTGCGATCGTTGGTACACCACCCCTGCTGTTGGCAGATGAGCCAACTGGAAATCTCGATCCAGATAATTCCTGGCAAGTGATCCAGATTCTCCAGAAGTTAAATTCCTTTGGAGCTACAGTAATTGTTACTACCCACGATGAACAATTGGTGCGGCGATGCAATCATCCGGTAGTGCAAGTTCGCAATGGACGGCTGTCTCGAAAATAAGTATTGGGGATTGGGCACTTGTACTGCCCTTAAGAGCGAGACGCACTCGCCTTCGACTACGCAGTTCGACTGCGGTTCCATCTCTTCTTAGGCTACGCCAACGAGCAAAGTCGAGATGCTCACCGTCAACTCACCAAGCGCGAACGCGAGTGCGTCTGGTAGAGTTGTCGAAGTATTGGGCATTGGTTAAGACTTATCGTTTAACCAAAGACAAATGACTAATGACAAATGACTAATGACAAATGACTAATGACAAATGACTAATGACTAATGACTAATAAACGTGGTGCTTAACTTTTGCTGATAGGGGTGTGAAAGTTGTTGCTGTTTTGGGTGGTAGAACTTCTAGGCGATCGCAGGCTTGTAAACTTTTAAAAGCTGCCTCTCTAACTACAAGTTCTTCCTCTCGACTCAGTAAAAGTTGCAAGCATTCGACAACATCTTGCTGTACTGAACAATCAACTCGCTTACGGCTGATGAATTTAGTTAGTTGACGTAGGGCAATTAACCGCTTTAATGGATCTTTTTCTGTTAAATTGACCAACAACTGATCGAGGTGGTCTTCTTCTCGATTTTCATAAAAGTTGACAATTTGCCATACCAATAAAATTAAAGTTAACAGTGTTCCCACACCTTGCACAATAGCACCTGCGGCAATCCAGTGACTGTGAGAGTCAACCCAAATTGCAGCTGCCATGTAAGTGCTGACGGTAGCAAGACCACCACTGACAACTGCTAAGGCTAACCGACGATTTGAACTGTTTAAGAACTGACGTATTTTAGACCAGCGCAATTGCCAGTCCCACTCTTGCATTGAGTAAACCAATACCATTACTCCAATGCCGATTAAGAGAGCCAATAGCAGTTTCCAGTTCCACAACAACATGGCAAGGACGATTGTCAGGAACCCAAGAAAGCCCCCAGGCCCAGAGAAGCGCCTAAATGTTTGCTGCCTTATGGCTCCCTTTGTCTTGAATTTTGGAAGCGACCAGTTCCAGTTGGGGATTTGGTTGATCAATTGCTGCCAAGAAGACGAAGCCTGTGCCACAATGTTTACCTACTTGATTACGAAATTACCTATTGTATAAGTTTTACTAGGGATGAAGAAAGGATAAAGTCCCAAAGCACAAGATGTCCGGTTTTATGGACGGATAGTAGACTAGTACAGCACGGCGCCAATTAAGATACCATTTTCAATCGCTCAGAGCAAGGGCATCTTGTACATAAGTAAGTCGTAATTAAGTATGTCGCTGCAATTAAAGCTAACTACTGGGGGCTGTCATTTGTCCTTTGTCATTCGTCATTGGTAAGAGTTTTAAGCCTGTTTACGTTTTGTAACATAGTTGGATTTATTTTCGCCGAGTTACTTAAATAGGACTTACGCAATAACTCTCTGAAACTCTTATTCCTTTGTGACGGCAGTCGCTCATGGGGGAAACCCCCAAGACCGCGCTGCCTCTCCTTTGCGTCCTACCCTGCGGGAAGCCGCTCCGCGTCTATGCGGTTCCTTTTTTCATTATTTTGCGTAAGTCCTGTTAAATACAAAAACGAAACTGATCAATGGTGAATTGACCATCAAAAGCACAGAAGGCAACGCTGTAGATATTATTCACATTTATAGATAATAAGATGTTGGGGGGAATTACCGAGTCTGAATTGGCAAGATTAGCGCTTGGTAGTACGGTTTGGCCCAGCAGTTGCCGATTGCGATCGTAGGCGGAAAGCACTAGCCGTTGCGAACTAGTGACAAAGGCGCTAACTGAGTTAACCGGACGCAAGAAAGTAGCTTCTAAAAATCCGCTTTTAGGCGCTCCCATTAAGACTGTTAGCCCTGAATAGGTTGGAAATGCTGGATTTGATGGCTGTATTGCTAGACAATTGTGAAAAATTACTCCCCAGCGTTCATACTGGCGTTCTACTGCTTCAAAACACTTCAAGTCATCTAAGTCTAAACAAATACAAGTAGGTACAGCGACTCTGGCAGCGTCAATAGCTGGCTCGACCTGACCCCGCCAAGGTGAAGCTTTAATTTCATTTTGTATATTATACTTGTCAAGCGCAAATTTAGCGTCTTCAATCATTGGTAGTTTATTTGATTGAAGAGTAGCCTGCTTTACCATGACATCCAGCCTTTCTATTACGTAGATACTAATTAGACTATTTATACATTTGAGCTATTTTTTATACATATAAAAGTAAAATTAATAGCTTATTCAAATAAGCGTTTTGACACTTATTGACGCTCAAAATTATTTATCAGTTTTTTGTTAGATTACCATAAAAACTTATGGTGAGTTCAAGCTTGAGTAATAGTCGCTACCATGAAAAACCCTTGTAAACCAGTAATTCCAACCTTAAGTTACTTTTTATTGTGAAAAAAAATACACAATCTTTACAAGTAATCCAGTAATTTTACATTTACTTAATCTAACGATAGTGAGAAGTCTGAGACTGATTGGTTCGCTGATAATAACAATGAGTGGGAAGTTTGAAGTAAACACGTAAACATCCAGGGTGACTAAAGAAGACGCAGGGAAGGGAAGATGCGGGGAGGACGCAAAGAAATTTACGACTTACGCAAGTGTCACAAAAAATAAAAGCTTTTAGTTTGTAGTAAGGGCTACCCGCTCCGCGAACAGCCCTGATGAAAGAGGACTAAAGTCCTCTCTTCTCTTCTTAGGCTGCGCCAACGAGACGCACTCGCGTTCACTACAAATTAAAAATAATATGCCAGTTGCGTAAGTCCTAAAATTATTAAATACTCTGTTTGTGTCCTCCCATCCCAGGTTTGTTCTTTCACTTGTGCCAACTAATTACCAAAAAATACTTATGTTTCAACCACTAGGATTTGAACAACGCTCCATAAATACCTCACTGGGTAGAATGGTATATTACAGTGCCGATGGGACACCCTGGCAGGACAATGTGACTGCCAAAGATGATCGGGAAACTTTGGTGTTCCTTCACGGCTTTGGTGGCGGATCTTCTGCTTATGAGTGGTCGAAAGTTTATCCGGCTTTTGCTGCTGAATATCGGGTGATTGCGCCAGATTTAATCGGTTGGGGGAGGTCTGAGCATCCACCACGGAGTTATAACATTGAAGATTATTTGACAACGATTCGGGAGTTTTTCGAGCAGACTTGTACTGGCCCAGTGACAGCGATCGCTTCTTCTTTGACCGCAGCGTTTACAATTCGGGTAGCAGCAGATCATCCTGATTTATTCAAGTCTTTAATTCTTACCACCCCCGCCGGACTTTCCGACTTTGGCGAAGACTACTCCCGTAGTTTTTTTGCTCAGTTAGTTAGCGTTCCCATTGTTGATCGCTTACTTTACAGCACTGGAATTGCTACTAGTGGGGGTATTCGCGGGTTCCTAGAGCAACGGCAATTTGCTCAGTCTAATCGAGTCTACCAAGAAATTGTAGATGCTTACCTCCAATCCGCCCAACAGCCTAATGCTGAGTATGCAGCACTGTCCTTTGTCCGTGGCGATTTATGCTTTGATTTATCCCTTTACATTCAACAGCTGACTACTCCCACTGCCATTATTTGGGGACAAAAATCAGAATTTACAGGCCCCTCAATTGGTCGCCGCCTTGCCGAAATGAATCCCCAAGCGATCCGATTTTTTCAACAGTTGGAAGATGTCGGGTTAACACCACAGTTGGAATTACCAGCAGTGACCATTGGATTAATTCGCAAATTTTTGCCTTTGCTTAATTAATATGATCAAAACTGCCCCCCTGGTTCTGGGATGTTATTAGGACTTACGCAACAACTCTCTGAAACTCTTATTCCTTTGTGTCCAACTCTTACGAGACGCACTCGCGTTTGCGTCCTTCTCCCAGGGGGAGACGCACTCGCGTTTGCGGTTCGTTTTTTCATTATTTTGCGTAAGTCCTGGTTATATGTCAATACGCTTGGCTTTGTGGATAATTGTAGGTTGGGTTGAACTTTAGTGTTACCCAACAAATGCCCGTTGTAGGTTGGGTTTCGTTCCTCAACTACACATTTTTATTTTTTGGGCTTAACCCAAGCGTATTGGGTTATATGTAGCATAATCCGCTCGGATTAAGGCTAAAGCTGTTTACCAAAGTCAATTTTTTTAACGAGAAAATATTATCAACAAAAGTGACAATACTATTTGTCTTTCAATCTGATATCAATAACAGTTGCATTGAAGTTGTAGTTAAAGCCTTCTAACTCAAATGGCATACCAATTTTTACTTTACTGCTACCTAGAACTGGCCCGCTTTCAGTGCTTTTGGCTTTACCTTCTAAGGTCAAAAGCATATCTGTGCTAAAATTATTGGTCTTTGGATCTGGTAATTCTTTAACAGTGCCATCAGGTTGGAAAACATTGACTGTTCTAGGTAGCTGCTGAATAGATTTAATCTCAATCGGGCCCCCGTATGGTTGATTGCGGATAATCACGTTAGTTTTTCCGCCTTTTTTTAAGCCGTTGTTAAATAATTGCTCAGGATCACGTACATTCAAACCACGAACTACTAAGTCTACTTCTATGGGTACTATTTTCTCGCCGATTTGGGCAAGACCCAAGCTAGACAGGAAGGTAGACAAGATTACAAATATAACTAGCAGAGTTACCAGTGCAGCACCTAAATCTAGGAGGTTGATTTTGCCGAACAAACGACCTTTTGAATCTAAAATAGCCATAAAAATTTTTCCGAGGTAATAGTGAAGTAATTGATTGTCGCAAGAAGGTTTTTAATGGAAACGGCAATTTTACCTATTTGGTAATAACTCAACGCATCTGGGGGTTGCAGTTATGCGACAGTTTATCATGAGTTAGTAAGTTCTAAGGAGGGGCTGCTAAACCTCAAACTTTTACCATGCAACTTAGAATATTTTAAATCCGTCTCATAATTTGTCTCATTATTTTATGTTCTCCCAAAATAATCTTCAGAGCGTATTATGTTCAACTGGAAAGGTTTTGTTGCAAATTACCGTGTGTGGCGGCGTAGTTGGTTTTATCCCCTAATTTCGGTGGTAGTGGCCTTGAGTCTGTGCCTAAGTACACCCTTGCCTGGAAGAACTTTAGACTTATTACCTCTCATATTGCAGGGAGTCCAGGTACTTCAGCTTTCTAATATATCCGATCGCCAGGAAACTGATATTGGTAAGCAGATTAATCAGGAAATACTGGGGAGTGAAGTCCGACTTTACCGAAATTCTGAAGTTAATCGCTATGTCGAACAAATGGGTCGGCGTTTAGCAGCTAATAGCGATCGCCCCGATCTCCCCTATACCTTCCAAGTAGTTGAAGATGATGCTATTAACGCCTTTGCGACCTTGGGAGGTTATGTATATCTCCACACAGGTTTGCTGAAAACCGCGGATAATGAAGCGGAACTGGCAAGTGTGATCGCCCATGAAATTGGTCACATTGGCGGGAAACACCTGGTTAAACAGATGCGACAAAAAGCGATCGCTAGTGGTTTAGCAACAGCAACCGGTCTAGACCGCAATACAGCTGTGGGTATTGGTGTAGAACTTGCCTTGAATCGTCCCCGCAGTCGTCAAGATGAATTTGATGCCGACCAAAGAGGGTTGAGAACTTTGACACGCAGTGGTTATGCCCAGTCTGCAATGGTTTCTTTTATGCAAAAGCTGCTGAAAAAAGGTGGTTCTGTGCCGACATTTTTGAGTACACACCCCGGAACCAGCGATCGCATTAATGCCCTGAAACGTGCAATTAGATATCAACCTAGTAAGGGAAAAGATGGCTTGGATAGTGCTAGTTATAAAGCTAATATTCGACCATTAGTGAGGTCTTGAGGACATTGGTTATCCCCCCACTCCCCGTGGTCTAGAATATTGCTCAATTCTTATTGCGGCAATCAACTTTTATTTTGGCTGGATCAACGATAATTACAACATCTTCTAAAGGCAGGGCACGGATATAATTTTTAAAGATATTAACTTGATAAACCAAATGATTGGTGACATCCAGTCCAGTCAACCATCCACTCCGGGGGTGATAAGCGCCAGTATCTATGTCTAACCATCCCTGTCCCTGTGCCAGTTTACCAGGAGAAACACCCGGCAGCGTAAAGGTGATGGTGTGACCGATGATAATTTGCTTATCTGGGAAGTAGGGTTTTTCAATGCTGTGAAATTCCTCTCGTATCCAGCACAGTTGATCGGCTGTTTGTTCTGTCACCGACTTGGAAGGGTCAACACCAGCATGAGTTAACCAAATATCTCCCAAATCAAGGTATGTAGGCAAAGTTTTTAACCAATCCAGATGGTCATCAGGAATTGGAGCCTCTTGGTAACTGGCCACGGTAGCTTGCCCTCCACCATACAGCCAAGCTTGCATCGTCGAGGAAGAAGTCCTTTCATTGGTCAGAATGTTTAATAACATCTGCTCATGATTTCCCAGCAAACATGGGTAGTTATTTCGCTTGACAAAATTAACTACTTGTGAGCTATGAGGCCCGCGATCAATTAAGTCTCCCAGAAAATAGACTTGATCCTCTGACGTGGGGGCGATCGCCTCCAACAATCTCATTAAACCTTCATAGTGTCCATGCACATCCCCAATTACAATCCGTCTGGGGCTAGTTTTGCTCATTTTTTCTTAGCTGCAATAGTTTTGGCTAATACTTCTGCTACAGTTTAAGCTGTGTGGTTTCCGCAATGGAAGGTAAAAAGACTAAATAATTTTTATTTTAATTTAATTTTTGTACGAGTAATAAACTTAACTTATCAAATATATACAACGGCAATTGTTTTTCAGATATCACTTACAATGACAATGGGCGCAAGTGAATGGGGAAGTTGTACCAGTTCACATTCAGTTTGATCATGTTTTAGCAGATGCAGAAGATGCCCATCAAACTCTGATTGCCACGGGGAAATAGGGGCGAGTTAAGGCTAAGTACAGATGCAGCGTAAAATCGTGGCCAATTGAGGGTTGAAATTTAAACGCAAAGGGGCGCAAAGGGAAGCGCAAAGGAACGCAAAGAGAATTCGCTACGAATTAATGAAATGTTGTACTAAGTAGAAATCGCTTCAACTTAGATCCAATTTTGCTTTGCGTATTCATTTTCTCAAAAATCTAATTATTGAGAGTGTTAAATATTACTTCTATTTGACACAAATGAGTAGCTGTACTGAGGTTGTGATAGCGTATTGTAATATCCTGCAACAATCTTTATTTTCTCAAGCAATCGTACTGATGAGTGAGCGATCGCTGACTGATTGTTTTATAGAGAGAAGTGCTAGCAGCTTTGTCTGAGCTACTCAATTAAATGACATACTTACTATGCTGAATCCAAATTATCAGAGAACCGTTGAGGAACTGCGTAAGTTAGCCTCTATGTTTTGGCCTTCAGAATTATCTAGACAAGAAGCTGAACTTAGTATAATTCCAAAACTCATTGAAACTCAAGACCAATTTATTGCCATTTTGAGCGTTGATGTGTCTAGTTTAGAGGGATTATTTCAAATTGTTAATTCTTCAAATATGTTAGCAAATCTCTTTTTAAAACTTGTTCATATAGTCATTGTACAGTGGCATTTTCTTTGAAAGAGCTTGATGTGCTTTGTAGTTTTTTAAAGGAATATTTTTTGTAAGAACAAGTAAGCCTACATAATATATTAAAATTTACGATAAAAATTACTTTAATCTCTATGTATAAAATTCGGTTTGTTGATTTATTTTCAGGAATAGGGGGAATTAGATTAGCCTTTGAACAGGCGGCTCATTGTTTAAATATAGAAAGTGAATGCGTTTTAAGCAGCGAAATCAATAGAGATGCTCAATTAGTTTATCAAAAAAACTTTGCTCAAACAACTTTAGGTGACATTCGATTAATTGATAAACTACCAGAACATGAATTTTTACTAGCTGGATTTCCTTGTCAATCTTTTTCTCATGCTGGCAAAAAAGAGGGGTTTATCGATACGCGAGGTACGCTATTTTTTGAAATAACCAGATTACTTGATACTTATAAACCGCAAGCTTTTATTTTTGAAAATGTTCGAGGGCTTTATAGTCATGACCAAGGGCGAACATTAGCAACAATTAAAGATGAAATTCAAAAAAGAGGTTATAGTTTTCATGCTTTTTTACTCAACAGTGCAAACTTTGGCTTACCACAAAATCGTGTCCGCATTTATCTGGTAGGAATTTTAGATGCTTCTCCCACTTTTGAATTGATTTCTGATCTGGGGCCTAAAGATTCCCATTCATATAACCCTCAGCAGTTATCTTTATTTTATCCACCAAAAAAATCTGTGACTGTTGCTGACATTTTGGAAAATAATCCAGATGAAAAGTATGATTGTTCACCAACGTTTGTCAATGCTTTGAAACGAATATTTAATAATGATTTAAATCGCTTACATGGGATAAGGCTTATTGATTATCGGGGTGGAAACTCTATTCATTCCTGGGATTTAGGATTGCGTGGTGAATGTAGTGTTGAGGAAATTGAACTAATGAACCGTTTCATATTAAAGAGACGGAATAAAAAATTTGGAGAAGCACAAGATGGTAAATTATTAACTCAAGAGCAAATAGCCAGTTTTTTTAAACATCCCAATTTGGGGGAAATTTTGAATTCACTAGTTACAAAAAAATATCTAAAACTTATTAATGATAAATACAAACCTCTATCGGGTAACTTTTCATTTGAAGTTTATAAATTTGTAGATCCAAATAAAATTTCGGTAACGCTGGTTGCTAGTGATGCTAATAGATTAGGAGTTTATCACAATCAGAGAGTACGGCGACTAACTCCGCGAGAAGCTGCAAGACTGCAAGGTTTTCCTGATAACTTTATACTTCATCCCAATGATGATAAGGCTTACCATCAATTAGGAAATTCTGTGAGTATTAATGTAGTGAAAGCTGTAGCTCAGGAAGTGATTATAAAAACCTTATATTCTACTCAAGAAAGAATAGATAAATCTCAGCTTAAACTTTGCCAAGCCTATGTTTTGGGAAAGGATACATCTTCATAAATATCCGTTAGTGAACAGGCAAAGTTTAGGCTGATTAATTGTAATTCTTGATTTTCTTTATAACTATATAAAACCCATCTTCCCTCAACATTACGACGAAAACAATCAACGCGCTGGCGGGATTGACTGATTAAAACGTATTCTTGAAATGTTTCCAATTCTTGATAGTCAATAAATTTATCGCCTCTGTCAAAAGCTTCCGTTGATGGAGAAAGAACCTCAATAATTAAACAGGGATAACGTTTAAAATATTCAAATTTTATATCTCTTGGGTCGCAAGTAACCAGGATATCAGGATAATAGAAAATATTTAATGATTCAATGTGAGCTTTCATATCTGTAGCGTAGAGGCGACAACCTGTACCGCGAACATGATTTCTCAAGAGGGTAATTAGATTAGTCGTAATTGTCACATCAGCATCACTTGCTCCTGACATTGCATAGATTTGCCCTTGAATATATTCGTGTTTATTGAGGCTGGATTTTTCAGCTTCCAGGTATGCTTCTGGAGAAAGATAGGGGTGAAATTGGCTAAGAGTCATAAGCGATTTAAAATTAACTCAATAAATAGAACAATCTTTTTCGCAATAGACATCTGGTGAAATTAAATATGCGTTACCCAGAACTCTTGTCTTGACGTAGCACTGCTACGTCAAAACAATTCTTTTTCACTCTTATGTCTAATTAATATCAATCTTCTGTCTGCAATAACCAAAAGCCGCTATAAGTCATCCCAGAATCATCAGGTTGAACTAACAAAAAATGCAACCCTCGGCAATGCTTTTTCCGTTGTTCAAATGTTTGGGCTGCTGTTGTAACTTCTGGATCTTCAAAAGTCGCAACAATCCATCTATCGACTAAACCAGCTTCTAATATTAAGCCATCTGGTGCGCCAGAAATGTAGTTTAACGCCACAGAACGGGCTTGCTGTAACCACCGTGCTAGGCGCATTGATTGGCGTCCACCATAAATTACTACACCAGGGACGGGGACTGTTGATGCCAAACCCAAATTGATCGGTTTGAGATGTTCTGGGATATGTAAAATGGGAATGGGGCGATCGCTAAATCTCGTTTCCACATCACTAGCCGCTAAACTCGCAAAACGCCATTGTTCTCCCCAGAGATTCTCTGGTAATGGCGCTGGGGGCGGTTTATCCAGAACTGAGGGATATTGCTTTTCTTGTAACCACTGCTTCAGTGCTAAAGTGTGGCGAGTAGGTTCGACATTTATACTTAAATTCCGTCCAGCCGCCTCAATTAAACTTAGCGACTGAGGACGAAATACCTGAATCACATCGGGCAATTTTTCACCAGATGCGAATTCAAGTTGAGCAGTAACCCAATTAGAATTTGCTGCTGACTGGAGACAGGTAGCTTCATATTCAAAGCTGCGAGTTGCGTCACAAATCAACAACTCCCATACAACTTGTCCAGATGCATCTGGTAGTGGACGACGATAAAAATCAACTTGCCAAATTTTCATTATGTGCGGAGTGGGGATGAGGGGGATGAGGGGGATGAGGGAGATGAGGGGGATGAGGGGGATGAGGGGGATGAGGGAGACAAGCAGATAAACAAAACTCCAACTCCTAACTCCTAACTCCTAACTCAGCACTCTTTTGCCCCATACTCAATTTAAAAAGCTTGAATCCATTCTTTGACAGAATATTCAGTCCAGATGCCATTTTTCCAGTAGGGGTCATTTTCAATCAACTGGCGCACGATCGCTTCGTCTTCGGCTTCGTAAATTCCAAAAACTTTTGTGACATCCTTGGTGGGGCCAATAGTAATCAGCACACCGGATTCTTTCTGTTTTGCTAATCCATCTAAATGAGCTTGACGGTGGGGGACGCGTTTTTCGAGAACGTCTTCGCAGTAAGTTCCCCAGAGTATGTATTTAGGCATAATTACTTGTTACTCCTACTGGTTAAAAAGATATTGCTCTGGCGAATAGAATTCGCGGCTACACAAACAAAGTCCACCTCTGTGGATAATACACTCATTAAGGGTTCTTAACCCACAGAGGTAGGTTAAGCCTCGTGTAGATGAGGTTTCTAACCGGCCTTTTAACTCAAGAGCTAGACTCTATTTGTTGTCTCAACCAATCACGAAAATTAGCATGATAAATACTATAATTGATTTCTG